>NZ_JBNDMO010000004.1:0-422188 GCF_050436625.1 Paraburkholderia sp. GAS334
CGGTAACGGACTACCAGACGTTGGACCTGCCGTACGGTCAGGCCCAGACGCTCGGCCGCGCGTCCGGGCTTGAGCCGCATGTCCACCACGGACTGGATTACCTTCAGACGGTCGAGTTCTCGCATGTTCAAAGTCACCAGTGCAGCTGGATGCATGGCCGGCTCCGTCGTCCCGCGGGGAACCGGCAAGCATACCGAGACCAGAACACGACATTTCTGAATGGCTAGAACACGACATTTCTATAAAGCTACTACACCAGAAAACTCGATAATTTATCTTATGTCAACTTGAATCCCTGGTAGTTTGTCTATCCAATCGTTCCCGGCTGACCCAAGCACAACATGATTGCGCATCCATCTCAGCGCGCGGTGGCGGATACCGGCGCGCCCAGCACCGGTATCCTTTTTCATGGCCGATCGATCGAATCTCCAGGCATTGACGTGTCAGACCGCGCGTTGGACGCGCGCGTCGGACGGCCGCTCCACTTTGAATTGCGAAACCACTGTTCAGGTCGCGAACGACCCGCTCCATGCGTCACTAAACGCGCACGTCCTGCTCGTTGAGCGGCTGCGCCGTAGCCCCTGCGAGCTCCGCACGCAACGCGTCGCGCGCGTGATGTCTACGCACCCATAGCGCGGTGAGAATCGGCACGAGAACCGCCGTCACGAGACAGGCTGTCGCGACCATGGCCGTGGCGGCCGGCACCAGCGGCTTGAAGCGCGGAATCATCTCGCCGATGATGGCCGGGTTCGCCACGGCTGCCCCCGCCGTCGACGACGCCGCCAGCCCCGCCGCGCCGTTGCCGCCCGCGATCCAGCGGTCCGCGAGGATCAGCGGAATGCCCGTCACGACGATCACCGCGAGACCAAGCACGATGCCAGGGAAGCCGCTCGTGACGATCACGTTCAGGTCGATGCCGTTGCCGAGCGCGAAACCGAAGAACGGAATCAGCGGATGCACGCAGCGGCCAAAGAAGTCGCGCAGCTCGCTGTCGAGGTTACCCAGCACGAAGCCGATCAGGAACGGCAGCACTGCGCCGGCAAAGAGCCGCGGTTCGAAGAACGCGACCCCGGTCGCGCCGAGGATGATCATGCTGACGAGCGGCCCGGATTCGATCGACATCAGCACGAACGCGCCCGCCTCCTCCCTCGTGCCATATTGCTGCATCACCGCCGCATAGAGACCGCCGTTGGTCATGTCCATCGACGTCGTGATCGCGAGCACCGAGAGGCCGGCGAACAGCCCTGCCTTGATGCCGTCGACAGGAATGAAGTGCGAGGCGACGAGCGTCGCGATCCACGCCACTGCCATTTTGGTCGCGAGCAGCGTGCCGGACTTGCGCAAGACCGTGCCTGTCGCCCGCAGGTCGATCGTTGCACCCATGCAGAAGAACCACACGGCCAGAATCGGTACGGTGCCGGTTATCAGTCCATTCGTGAACGACCCGAAGTATTTCCCCGCGCCCGGCGCGAACGTGTGGACACACGCGCCGAGCAGCAACGGCACCAGCATCAGGCCGCCTGGAATACGGTCGATGGCCCTCTTGAGCTTCATGTCTCCTCCATGGACTTCGCGTCCAGTTGTCGGGTGGAATCACCCGGGATGATGTCCCGATCTGGCGTCGGGCTGCTCCCTTTCGGCGCAATATAGCATCGCGACAGGAACGCTGTTCCGATTACGAGAAATTCCAGCCTCGTCGTTTACCCGGAAGCTATTTGATAGCCTTGTCAGACTCGACGCCGCAATGCAAAGATTTCGGACCATTGTTCCAATTCTGAGATTCCAGGCTGCAGCCGAGGCCAGACCGGCGCCGCGGCAAAGCGCGCAATCTGACTGGAGAAAGTGTGCATGGCCACACCCTTGCGTGGACGGCGGGTGGCTGGCGCGCTAGCCCGCAGGTCGCGCGGGAAGCGGTATGCTCTCTGCGCATGGCATCGACAGGAAATGACATTAATGACAGCAACGGGCAAACAGCGCAGAGACGACGCCGCCGCACACGTGCAAGACGCGGATAGCGCTGATGGCAACGGTGGCACGTGCAACGACAGGGGCGAATCGGCTTCGTCGATCGGGAGGGTATTCGCGATTCTTGGTGCGGTCGGCGACAGCGGACAGATCGGCATCAGCGAGCTGTCGCAACGGCTCGGCATGTCCAAGACCACCGTGCACCGCGCGCTTCAGACGCTGAAGGCACTCGGCTATGTCACGCAGGAAGTCGAAACGGAACGCTACCGGTTGACGATTCGCCTGTTCGAACTAGGCGCGAAGGCGCTGGAGAGCGTCGATCTCGTGCGCGAGGCCGACGTCGAGATGCGCCGCATCGCCCAGGCCACCCGCGAGGCGGTCCACCTCGGCGCGTTCGACGAAGACGCCATTATCTACATCCACAAGATCGACGCCGACTACGGGCTGCGGATGCAGTCGCGAATCGGCCGCCGCAATCCGCTGCACAGCACGGCGATTGGCAAGGTGCTGCTCGCGTGGATGAGCGCGGCCGACGCGCGCGAAGTGCTCTCGCACGTCGAATTTCGCAAGTCGACTCCAAAGACGCTTGCGTCCGCCGACGCCGTTCTGAGCATCCTGCCGCACGTGCGCGAGCAAGGCTACGGCGAGGACAACGAGGAACAGGAGGAAGGGCTTCAGTGTCTCGCGGTGCCGGTATTCGACCGCTTTGGCCACGTGATCGCCGGCCTGTCGATTTCGTTCCCGACGATGCGCTGCGGCGCCGACACGAAATCGCACTACGTCGCCCTCCTCAGGCAGTCGGGTCTCGCGATCTCGGCGCGGCTCGGCTATCGCGAAACGACAGCACCGGAGCATGCGGCCGCCGCGCAGCGTTGAAAGAACACCGTCTGACGTGTTTGGCGAGTAGTCGATTATCATTGGTGAATCGAATCGCTTGAACAATCGATGGTTAGGTATGACGAATACAGGCAAGATATTGATAGTGGGGCTGTTACTGGTTGAGTTGGGATTTGTCTCTTACTTACTGTCCCCTAAAGGTGACCCGTCTCCGGTAGAGGTCAGCGCCGGGAGGGACAGCGCCGCGATAACGGCAGGGGTCGATTCCCGATTCGGCGCTCAGGTAACGATGGGAAGTGTGGCCAGCGCAGCGCCGTCTGCCAGGAGCAACGACGGCACCGCAAAAGCGCCGCAGCCGTCTCCGGCCAGGAACGTGGTGCCAGAATCCGTTCCGGCAGTCAGGAGCGTTGCACAAGAACCGAAGCCCGAAGTACAGCCGCATCAACAGCCGACCCGTACGCTCGACTCAGCCGACGCTCAGGCGTCCCTCGGTTCGAAGGCAGCCCCGGTGCCGGGAAAAGAGCGTGGCCATGACGATCTGAATCGTCGCCGCTCGAACCAGGTCTCGACCGCGATGACGGACGAACTGGTCAGGGAGTCCTCCAAACCCGATCCGGCGCTGCCGCCGCCGGACCCATCCGTTCGTGACGGCCTGCATCGCCGCGGCTCGAACCAGGTCGCGGCGGCGATGACGGAAGAACTGGTCAGGGAGTCCTCCAAACCCGATCCGGCGCTGCCGCCTCCGCCGAAACCGCCGCAGTCCAACCGGCCGAGCACGCAGTAGGCAGGTGAACCGCGAAGCGTCAACTGTCGCGCATCTGCGAGGCAGTTGACGCTTGCAGCCCGGCGAATCCATGGCCTCGCTGACATCGCATACGAAACCACGCCGTTCATATCAATCAACGCGCCACTAACGCAGGTTCGTCTTCACGAGTTCAACGATCTCGTCACCCCGCCCGCTCAACACCGCGCGCAGCATATACAGGCTGAAGCCCTTGGCCTGCGCCAGTTCGATGCTGGGCGGCATCGCCAGCTCGTGTTTCGACGTGACTACGTCCACGAGCGCGGGACCGGGATGCGCAAACGCTTCCTGAAGTGCGGCTTCGAGTGCCTCCGATTCCGTTACACGCAGACTGAAAATACCCGCGCCTTGCGCAATCGCCGCGAAGTCCGTCTTGCTCAGGTCCACGTTCGTATCGAGGTAGCCGCCAGCCTTCAACTCCATCGATACGAATCCGAGCAGGCTGTTGTTGAACACCACCACCTTGATCGGCAGGTTGAGCTGGCGCGCCGACAGCAGGTCGCCCAGCAGCATCGACAATCCACCATCGCCTGACAGTGAAACGACCATCCGGTCCGGATGGGCGGCCTGGGCGCCCAGCGCCTGCGGCATCGCGTTCGCCATCGATCCGTGATTGAACGAGCCATGCAGTTGCCGCTTGCCGTTCATTGTCAGATAACGCGCTGCCCACAGCGTGGGTGTGCCGACGTCGGCGGTAAAGACTGCGTTGTCGCTTGCCACTTCGTCGATCAGACGGGTCAGGTACTGCGGATGGATGGGTCTGCCAGGCCCTGAGGGCGTCGCGAGTTCATCGAGCCCCTTGCGGGCCGACAGATAGTGCTTGCGCGCCTTGTCGATAAACGCGCGATCTGTCTTGCGCTGCAGCTTCGGCAACAGCGCCGCGACGGTTTCCTTGACCGTGCCCACAAGCCCCAGCGCAAGCGGCGTACGACGGCCCAGTTGCGAACCCTTGCGGTCGATCTGCACGATCTTCGCCTCGGGCGGATAGAAAGGCCGGTACGGAAAATCGCAACCGAGCAGGAGTAGCGTGTCGCAGGACATCATCGCGTGATAGCCGGAACTGAAGCCGATGAGCCCGGTCATGCCGACGTCGAACGGGTTGTCGTATTCGATGAACTGTTTGCCGCGCAACGCATGGACAATCGGCGCGCCCAGCGTGTCGGCCAGTTCGACGACTTCCGCATGCGCGCCCGCGACACCACTGCCGCACATGATCGTCACCGCTTCGCAACCGTTCAGTATCGACGCCAGCCGGTCGATGTCGGATTCCGCCGGCAGGATCGTGGACGGGCTGTTCACGTTCCATTGAGGCACGGTGGCGCGACACTCGCTGAGCGCGATGTCGCCCGGCAGAACGATCACCGCGACGCCGCGCTCCTCGACGGCTGCGCGCATCGCACGCTCCAGCACGCGCGGAAACTGCGACGCGTTCGACACCAGTTCCACAAAGTGGCTGCACTCCTTGAAGAGATCCTGCGGATGCGTTTCCTGAAAGTAGCCAAGGCCAATCTCAGTCGACGGAATATGCGCAGCGATTGCGAGCACCGGCTGCTGGTTCCGGTGGCAATCGAAGAGCCCGTTGATCAGATGAAGATTGCCTGGCCCACAACTGCCGGCGCAGACCGCGAGACGTCCGGTCGCTGCCGCATCGGCACCCGCGGCAAACGCCGCGACTTCTTCGTGGCGCGTATGCATCCACCGGATCGAGCCGACCTGATCGAGACTGTATGCGAGACCATTCAGGCTGTCGCCTGTCACGCCCCAGATCCGTTCGACACCCGCTGCGGCGAGCGTCCTTGCCAGATAGTCGGCAACCGTTTGTGTGGCCATGTGCTCCTCCTTGAAGCGTGCGTAAAGTCAAACCGGCGTGCGGCCGGTTCTCTCTCGCAAGCGTACGTACGGCGCGCCTGAAAGTCCTGAATGCACAGAAACATTCAGAGTCGCCATGTACATCGGAGTTCAGAACGATTCATAACTTTTATCTGCGATTGGGCCAGATAGCTTATAAATCAGTGGCAGTCGCCTGAGTTTTCGATGAGACTTTCATCCATGCTGGCAATGGACACATCACGTGAAAGATCCGCTCATATATGGCTTGCTGCTCGTCGCGCTGGACATCGTGCTCTGGCGTGCCGCGTTTCCGCGGCGGGACCTGCTTCGTCTCGTCGCCCGCCTGCTGATCTTCGGCCTGCTGAGCCTCGTGCTGTTCGGCTCCGGTCTGAGCCCGTTGACGCCGCCCGCGCCGGAAGATTCGTTCCCCCGGCATATCGCCGCGCAGTTTCTCGAGGTGGTCTGGTGGCTTAACGGCGCGCGGCTTCTCACGCTCATACTGGACGCACTCTTTGCGGCACGCAGCTGGCATCGCGACCGGCTCTTTCAGGACGTGTTCGGCGCCATCGTCTTCCTGGCTGCTGCGGTGGCCTCACTCGGTTTCGTACTCAATATCCCGATTGGCGGGCTGGCGGCCACGTCGGGCGCCCTGGCGATCGTTGTCGGCCTCGCGATACAGAGCACGTTGAGCGATGTGTTCGCGGGCATCGTACTCAACACGACGGAGCCGTATCACATCGGGAACTGGGTCAACATCGACGGCGTTGAAGGACGGGTCACGGAGATGAACTGGCGCGCCACGCATCTGCTCACATCGCAGGGCAACATCGTGATCGTGCCGAATAACGTCGCGGCCAAGGCGAAGATCGTCAATAACAGCCGTCCTTCCGCATTGCACGGCGTATCGATCACGCTGGAAATCTCTCCTGAAGAGCGCCCTGCCGTCGTGCTTGCCGCGCTGAACAGCGCGCTCGCCAACGCCAGCATCGTGCTGGGTGCGCCAGAGCCGTATGCAGTCGTCAAGGCCGCGTCGGCCAACGCGATGCACTACGAGGTGATGGCCTACGTCGACGACATGGCGAGGAAGACCCAGGCGACGAACGAACTGTACGACCTGTGTTACCGGCACCTGTATGCCGCCGGCGTCGAATTGCGTCCGCTCGGCGTGCCGGCGCAGCCACGTCGCGATGTCGATCGTCGACAGCAGTTGCTGTCGCAGGTGCGGCTCTTTCACGCGCTGGGGGGCGACGAAGTCAAGGCGCTTTCGACAAGAATGTCCCGTCACGAATATGAACCGGGTCAGGTGATCGTATCGTCCGATGCACAGACCGACTATCTGCTGGTCGTTGAGTCCGGTGTGGTCAAGGTCGAAGATGCGCCCGGTTCGGGTACTTCACCCGCGACGCGCCTCGGCCCCGGCGACGCCATCGGCGAGGCAGGCGTCCTCGCGGGTCTGCCGATCCGCGCGACACTCACCGCGCTGACCACTGCGGCGCTCTACCGGCTCGATAAGGTGGACCTCACGCCGGTACTCAAGAGCCGGCCCGAAATCGGCCAGCAGATGTGTCACGTGCTATCCGGGCAGCAGGATGCGCTGCGCAAGCTGGAAAACGAGCCCTCCGCGCCGGCTGAAACCGGCTGGGCGCTGACGAACTGGCTGCGCGACGGGATGCGCAGGCTGCACGACCTCACAACATAGCGGACGCCCGCCGGCGCTACGACGCACGGGCGCCTGCAATCCATGTCGCCGCGTGCAGGCTAAAGAGTTATTAAATGACCCTAAAAGCCCGTTTCCGCACGGGCGACCCGATGCGACAATCGGGACAGATACCTGTCTCCCGGAAATCCTCTGATGAAGCTCTCTTTCGAAGTCCTGGAAGCCCTCGATGCAATTGACCGCACAGGCACGTTTGCAGAAGCGGCCGAGACCCTGCATCGCGTCCCGTCCTCGCTGAGTTATCTGGTGCAGAAGCTCGAGAGCGACCTCGAAACGCCGCTCTTCGACCGTAGCGGGCGGCGGGCAAAATTCACGCACGCGGGCCGCGTGGTCGTCGAAGAAGGCAGACGGCTGCTGCAGGGCGCGGAAGAGCTTGAACGCAAGGTGCAACGCGTCAAGCAGGGATGGGAAGCCGAATTGCGGATCTGCATCGACGAGATTCTGCCATTCGATGCGATCTGGCCGCACGTGCGTGCGTTTTACGAGGCGAGCATCGATACGCGGCTGCACCTGTCGCGCGAAGTACTGGGTGGCACCTGGGATGCGTTGATCACGCGTCGCGCCGATCTCGTGGTTGGCGCAGCCGGCGATCCGCCGAACGTGCCGAATCTGGCGTTCCGTTCGATCGGCTCGATGCGTCACGTCTTTGTCACGTCACCCGATCATCCGCTTGCGCAGCTGCCCGAACCGCTCACGATGGAGACGGTCGCGCGCTATCGCGGCGCGGTGATCCGCGACACGTCGCGCGAACTGCTGCCGCGCACGGTTGGCGCGGCAGCCACCCAGGACTGCATTTCGCTGCCGACGCTCGCCAGCAAGCTGGCCGCCCATATCGAAGGGCTTGCCGTCGGCACATTGCCGGAGTGCCTCGCGACGGAACCCATCGCGCGCGGCGAACTCGTCGCAAGGCAACTCATCGGCATGCGCGACGTGACGCATTTCTATCTCGCCTGGCGCGAAGACGAAACGGGTCAGGCGATGCGCTGGTGGCTCGATCGCCTCGATCTGCCCGACCTGGTGGATCGCTTTATCGGATACCGGTACGCGTGATACGCAGCGCTTTCGTCTACGTGCTGAAACACGGCGGGTCAAGCTACGTGTCGCTGGTTTCCGAAATCGCCTTCTCCAGTTCGACGAGCGCCGCGCGCGCTTCGTCGATATCCGGGCCGTCGACATGGGCGCAGGCGTCCGACAGGATCGACGATAGCAGTCCGTGCGCATCATCGGCACGGTTCTGCTCCGCCCAGAATCGCGCGAGGCTGCGCGCGGCGCGGAGTGCGAGTACTGTCGCGCCCTGACGCCGCGCCGATTCGAGCGCAGCCGTGAACCAGGCGGCCGCGTCCGCATCGCCTTGTGTGACGCGGGTCAATTCGCCCTTTACGCGGCACAGTTCGGCGTAGTACCACTGCTCACCTGTTTCGTCGCATTGCCGCAGGGCTTCGTTGACCGCGGCCAGTGCATCGCCGTATCGCCCCTCGCGCATCAACGCGCCAGCAAGCTGGCATTGCAGCAGGGTTAAAGGCGCGAGGAGGCCGAGTGCACGAAGACCGTCGAGTGCGTGGCGGAATTTCGCCAGCCGGTGCGGCGCTTCGGCTGACAGCGAATGAAGGTGTTCCTCGTAACACGTGCTGCATGCAAGCCAGATCGGCAGCGATGCCCGCGACGACGTACATTTCAGCGTCGCGATGCCGCGTTCCGCTGCGCTGAGATCACCTGTGAGCAACGCAAGGGGAATGAACGACTCGCCGAGCACATAGCAGGTGACGAGTTCGAAGTCGTGCCGGAGCGCAGCGTCCAGCGCCTCGTTCGCGTGCCGCATGGCGAGCGACGTTTCGCCCTGCGCCCACATCACGCGCGCGAGCATCGCCTGCGCAACGATTCCGTGCTCGATCCTCGCACCGACCGTGTCCCATCGGTGCGTCGAAGGCACCCACGCGCTCAGCATCGCCTCGAGCTTCTGGCGCGCCGCGCCCTGCTCGCCGAGGTAGTGCAGTGCGACGCCTTCCAGACGCCGACCGATCAATGTGTGGGTGACGTCCTTCAGCGGGCGGGCGCGCTCGTCGAAACGCCTCGCGAATGCAAGCGCCTGACGGGCCTTGCCGCCGGTCTGGCTTGCATGCCACAGGCCGCACAAAGCGCGTATCTCGAAGGCGATGTTGCCCATGTTCACCGCCATCGTGAGCACTTCGGACCACGCATGCAGTACCTGCCTTGAGGGACCATGCGTGTACACCATCGATGCCGCAAGGGTCGTCGCAAGCGTGAGCCGGGCTTCGCCGGACACATCGATATCGTCTGTCTCGCGTGCGGCATCCAGCGCCAGCTGTGCACGGCTATAACATTCGCCGACCTGCGACAGATCGAACAGATACGGCACCGCGATCGCAGACAATTCGATACCGATCGCGCGGTTGCCCGATGCGGAGAACGCCCAGTCGAGCGCAGCCCTCACGTTACCCAGTTCCAGACGAAACGCTTCGAGCTGTCCAGCCGCGCGACCGACCTTCCCTTCAGCCTGCGATGGCTTGAACCGCTCGCAGAACCAGGTTGCATGCGCGAGTGCCGCCGCGCGCTGCTCTCCGTTGTCCTCGAGTTGCTGCAGCGCGTAGGCGCGCGTCGTTTCCAGCAACCGGTATCCCGGCGTCCTGCTGCTGTCCGCGCTGCCATCCGTACGAATGACGAGCGACTTCGACACGAGGCCGCCAAGCGCATCCATCACAGCCGTCTGCTCGAAACCGATGCTTGCGCCGACGCTGCAGATCGAATCGAAGGTGAAGGTGTCGACGAACACGCCCAGCCGGCGCAGGATCACGCGCTCGGTCTCGTTGAGCAGCCGGTAACTCCAGTCGAGCGTCGCCTTCAACGTCTGCTGACGCGGCAACGCGGTTCTGCAACCACCCGACAGAATGCCAAGGCGGTCGTCGAGCCGTGCCGCGAGTACTTCGATACCGAGCGCAGCCGCGCGTGCGGCAGCGAGTTCGATCGCAAGCGGAATGCCGTCGAGGCGGCGACACACCTCTCCCGTCAGAAACACGCTTCGCTCGTCGGACGAAAAATGCGGGTCGATAGCGCGGGCACGTGACAGAAACAGCTGGACCGCGCCCGCCTGCAATACTTCATCGCTGCGGTTTTCGGGGCTCGGCACGTCGAGTGGCGGTACCTGATAGACCACTTCGTCGCGGGCCCGCAGCGCTTCGCGGCTCGTCGCCAGCACGCGGATGCCGTCGCTGGCCGCGGCCAGGACATCCGCCATTGCCGCGGCGGTCTCCACGACATGCTCGCAGTTGTCGAGCACAATGAGCATCTGCTTGCCGTGCATTTCGTGAGCTACATGCGCCAGCGAAAGGTCGCAGCACGATACGCGTGTATTGAGCGCTGTCGCGAGCGCATCGAGCGCAAACTGTGGATGAGAAACGGGCGCGAGCGAGACGAACGCCACGCCGTCAGCGAACATCGGCAGCAACGCCCTCGCCGCCTCGATCGCGAGGCGCGTCTTGCCAATCCCGCCTGAGCCTGTGAGCGTCACGATCCGCGCGCGGTCGATGTACTCCAGTAACCCGGTGACGGTGGATTGTCTGCCGATCAGCGCAGACGCGTGCTGCGGAAGATTGTGCCTGCCTGATCGCTGACGAACGGGTGCGCCTTCGCCCTGCCGCGCTTCGTCCGCTTCCGATACCTTCGCCACACCTGTCAGACGATATCCGCGACCCGGGACCGTCACGATCAGATCGCGATGGCGATCCAGAATCTTGCGCACGGCCGCAATCTGCACCTGCAGGTTGTTTTCCTCGACGATCGTATCGGGCCATACGCGCTGCATGAGCGCGTCCTTCGATACGAGTTCACCGTCACCGGCGATCAGCGTCTCGAGAATATCGAACGCACGACTGCCGATGCGGACCAGTTCCCCATTGAGACGTATCTCCCGATGTTCGAGAGAAACATGCAGTTGTCCAACACGGACGATCCCCGCGCGGTTCGAGGAGGGCACTGGATCCAGCTGCGGGTTTGCGTGCGTCACTATCTTCACTGTCGTCTGTGTGTGGTTATTGCGGCTGTCGGAAGCAATGGCTTCCGCTTGCCATGGCGCGTCTCCATGAGGAATGTTTTACCTGCCTGTCGATCGGATCTTACGGGACTTCGTCGTGCGCAAATAGCTCAAAATTTTGATTGATCAACTCGAAATTTTTGAACGTTCGACGACTGCCGTGGGCGTATCCCCTGATCGAGACGCCAGGCACTTCAAGCAACAGTCGCCTGTATTTGATGATTGCGGGAACAAACCGGGAAAAGGCACCGACCGCAGAATCGTCTAAAATTAATCTGGTGCGATCCTGCTTTGAACAAGGGGAAGATAATGATTCGATTGATTGCATGGATGCTGATTGCTGGTACCGCAGTTCTGGCCGGCTGCAACACGATGGCGGGCGCAGGCCAGGACATTTCGAAGGGTGGCCAGGCGATCAAGAATGAGGCACAGGAATCCAAGTAAGGGAGCCAACCGAGGGAGTGCGAGTCATAGACATCGTTTCACTTTTTTGGCCGGCGCTTGTGAAGATCGGCGAGCGTCTTGTCGATTCTCCAGTCACGGTGCCTGATCCGTGACGTTGCTCTCGAGATCAGCAATAGGGAGCACCTTCGGTCTAGCTCGGGCACGTGACATGCTTCTCCGAAGGTGTCGCAACACATCCAGGGCGTCAAAACCGAAAGACGGCGGCGCAGTGAAAATGAACGTATCCAGATTGGCGCGTGAGTCGGGACTGGCGGTGCTTTTAGACGGAAGAATCGGCAGGCAGGAGTACACCAGCGTGTCCGGGTCGATGGATGCGCTCCAGCGTTTTGCGAAGGCCGTCCGGATCGCTGCATTGCAGGAGTGCAGGACGGGTGCGCGACCGCCGCGGGACGCTCCTCGCCGACCCTGCCACTGGCGTGCGGCAGCGCACCATGAAGCCCTCAGATCCCTGGGTTCCGTGCGCGGGGCAATGGTCTCGCCAACAGGACAAATCGACGTACGACCGTTGATCAGGTAATCATGGCAATGACATATCAAGACGACCATCGGGCCGACGCCATCGCGTCGAGCATTACGGTGCGCGCGGCGGCGGGCCAGCTGAAGATTATCCCGGTCTGGCAAGCGTTGGGGCAGCACGCGTCCCAGGCGAGACGGACCCGGGTTCACTGCCATCGAAAACATCAGTTCGACGAGATGACGGTCACCTTCGAGTCCATTTCTCGAGCGGACGTGCTGGACATTGCACGACGGGTGAGTGCCCTGCCGTGGGTTGTCGCGGCCACGCTCGACGTGGGTGAGTCATCGTCGTCGAGCATGCATTGAAATCACGGGATACCTCACCGGAGGGTGGCCTGGCCCAGCCACTTGGAATAAGGTTCTACAAGCGACGCAGCGCATCCGCAAGCTCGTCGAGCGACAGTGGCTTGGTGAGGTGGCAGTCGAATATCCGATCGTCGGACGGGAGTCTGCTCGCGCCATCGATGTAGCCTGTCAACGCCACCAGCCTTGTCAGGCAGCATTGCGCCCGGAGACGAAGCAGCTGGGCCAGCTCAAAGCCGTCCATACCGGGCATGCAGACGTCAATCAGCGCAACGTCCGGGGTGAAGGACTCCACGATCGAGAGCGCGTCGGGTCCACTGCATGCCCGCCGTACTTCGTGGCCCTCCAGTTCCAGCAGCGTACCTAGCGCGTCCGCGGCGTCTTCGTTGTCGTCGACCAGCAGCATGCGCATCGGTGCCAGCACGCGCGTCGCGCTCATTGCGGGCTCGTCCACGCTTTCGCGGACGATGGGTAACCGCAGGGTGACTGCCGTTCCCAGGCCTTCACCGGGGCTGGCAATGGTGACGGTGCCGTTGTGGGCCTTCACCAGATGCTTAACGACAGCGAGTCCAATGCCAAGGCCGCCTTCCGCCCGTTTTCTCGCAGACGCCGACTGGACAAACATGTCAAAGACGTGGGGCAGCAACGCAGGGGAAATGCCTATGCCATTGTCCGTTACGGTAATGACCGCCTCGCGCGGCGACGACCCAGGTGTCGACGTGATGCCTGGGTTCGGCGCCTCCACCAGTAACGTGATGTCGCCCTCGGCAGGCGTGTATTTCACCGCGTTCGACAGCAGGTTCGACACAATCTGCGTCAGACGGGCGGGGTCCGCGAAGACCGGCACCGGGTACCGAGGAACCGTGACCGTCAGCCGGTGCTGATTGTTCCTGATTTCGGCCTGCGTCGCCGCCACCGCGTCCGCCACGATATCCTGGAGCAACCCGTACGAAGGATGCACGGAAAGTTTGCCATGCCTGATGCGGGACGCGTCCAGCAGATCGCCGACGAGTCGCTTCATTAACCGTATCTGCCGGTCAGCGATATCCAGCGCAGACAGTACGACGGCATTGCCGGCGGACAGCTTACGCACAGCCGCCATGGCACTGTCTATCGGCGCCAGGGGATTGCGCAGTTCGTGACTGAGCAAGGCGATGACATCGTCCTTGCGCGCTTCCGCCAGGGCTAGCGCGTTGCGCGCTGTCTCCGCCTCCGCCGCCCGGGCTTCCGCGTCGGCCTTCGCGCGGGTAATCGTGAGCGCAGCGCAGGTGAAGTGCGCGAGACTGGTCAGGATCCGGCGATCCTCGCTGTCGAAGAGATGCTCCGGGTCATGCGACATCACCCACAGGGTGCCCCACGGCTCGGGCTCGTCCGGGATCGGGACGACCAGTTCCTCGACGATGGGCGGATTGACTCCTTCCAGACAGGCGAAATGGCGCTGGGGAAACGAAAACAGTTGCCCTGCGGCCAGTTCGAGCGCAATCCCACTCGGACTGTCGGCGATCGGGGTGGCGGTGCCAGCGACGTTGCCACATTGACCCGAAACCGTGACCCAGCGGAAGACCCGGGTCCCGTCGGCGTCGCGTTCCAACAGGCCGATGCCCGCACTGCCCGCCTCGCATAGGTCCAGCGCCATGTCCGACAGTGTCTGCAGCATGGCCCCATCCGAAGACGTCAGCGCCTGCGCCAGACGATGCATTGCCTTGCTCTCAGCCGCAAAATCAGGCGGGCGATGCGGACGTACGTCAAGTCTTGGTGTGATCAGGGCGCCCGCGCTGCGCGCGCGTTCCGCTGCGATTGACGCAGACGGTTCGGCCATATGGCCTCCTGGTTGTAATTTGTGGCTATGGGTGGCAAAAATTGCAGTGCTGAATGAATTGTAGTCGCCTGAAAGCTGATCACCAGGATTGCCTGAATGCCGACGGCGCTGTCTGCGATGCCTCCTGATCCAACTGGGTACGTTTATTGCGAAAGCGGGTAGTTACCCTTTGTGTGACGGCGGCATCCGGATTGGCGACCGTACTTCTTGTTGACGATGACCCGAGTATCCTGCGCCCGCTTCGATTTCTGATCGAGCAGGAGGGATACCGCGTCCTCACGGCAAGGGACGGGGCAGCGGGTCTGATCGTCGTCGCTAGCGAATGTCCGGATCTCATCGTGACAGACTGGATGATGCCGACGGTAGACGGCATTGAACTGTGCCGACGATTGAAGGGCGACGCGGCAACAGCCACGATTCCGGTGGTCATGCTGTCAGCTGCGTTGCCGCCTCATCCGAAGGAGCGATTGTGGGACGTACTGCTGCTGAAACCCGCACCCATCGGTCGACTGATAGAGGCGATTCGCGGTCTACTGGACGGATCCCGCGCCGATCTGACGGCAGGGAATGGCGCGCACTGAACGCCCGGCAACTCATGCGCGTGGTCCGCTCCGGCCGGATTCTGCTTTGTCTACCGGGCGTCCCGCTGGGTAATGAAGTTCGTCGTCGACATGGTGCCCAACGAGACGGGATGAACTGGGGTGACGCTGAGTGCGGTTCTCGTCAGCTTCCCAGACTGCCCGGATTTCCAGTGCACAGCAAAGCTTCGCTTCAAGACAGGGTTCGGCACCATGGATACGCTTCAGGCAATGAGAGTGTTCGTTCGTATCGTCGAGGCGGGAAGCCTCACGCGTGCGGCGGACTCCTCCGGCATGAGCATGCCCACCGTGTCGAAGCTGCTGCAGACGCTCGAGCATCACCTCGGCTGCAAGCTGATGAACCGGACTACCCGCAAGGTCTCGCTGACGGAAGACGGACATGCCTACTATCAGCGATGCGTCAATGTGCTCAGTGAAATCGACGACATGGAAGCGTCGCTTTCACGGGCCAAGGTGGCACCAAAGGGACGTCTGAGGATCAACCTTCCCACTGCGCTGGCCAAACACCTCGTCATCCCTGCATTGCCCGAATTCGTCGTGCAGTATCCAGACATCCATATCGAACTCGGACTCACCGACCGTCAGGTCGACGTGATCGGAGAAGGCGTCGACTGTGTCGTGCGCGTGGGTGCGCTGGCGGATTCCGGGCTCGTCGCAAAGCGCATCGGCAGCATGACGACATGCGTGTGCGCTTCCGCCGATTATCTGGCCCGGTATGGCACGCCCATGATGATCGCGGACCTGGATCAGCACGTCGCGGTGAACTATATATCGGGCGACACCGGTCGCCCGCGGATATGGGAGTTTCTGGTTGACGGAGAAACGAAAAGTGTACCGATGAGAGGCGCAGTGTCTGTCAACGACGCCGATGCTTACGTAGCGTGCGTACTCGCCGGTCTGGGACTCGGCAAGACCGCGATGTACCTCGTCGAACCCTACCTTCGGGACGGCCGGCTTCAGGAAGTGCTTCGGCCTTTCAATGCGAAGCCACGGCCGGTCTCCTTGCTCTATGTGCCGAACCGGCATCTGCCGCAAAAGCTCAAGCTCTTCATCGACTGGATCAACGCGCTCTTCGCGAAGTATCCTGGCTTGCAGGGCAAGGCCTTGTAAGTGCGTCACCGCCGGCCGTACCGCGTGTTTCGCCAGACTTTCCCGCTGCCTCCTCTTCCGCCGCCACCCGGGTAGGCCCAGCACTTTCAGCATCACATCAGGCTCGCCGTGCGCGTGACGTCTTGTTATAATTCTTTCAGGAAATCGAACGAAACATAACGCGCACCCACGCTACGCGCCAGGACCTCCATGCTGAAAACCGACCGGCTCCGCGCCCTCGCCGATGCGCTGGCAAAGCAGAACGTGATGCGCCTGCGTGACGCCGCGACATTGCTGGGCGTATCTGAAATGACCGTCCGGCGCGATATCGCGGGCAGCCCCGAGCGGTTCACCTATCTCGGCGGTTATATCGTCAGCGCCACAGATGTGCCCAACAACGCCGGCTATTCACTCGAAGAGGAAAAGGACCACTTCGCGCAGGCCAAGGCGGAAGCCTCAGCGGTCGCGGCGGGTCTTATCGGCGACAACGAAACACTTTTCATCGATTGCGGCACGACGCTCACCACGCTCGCGCGGCTGATTCCAGTCGAGCGCCATGTGACCGTCGTGTGCTATTCGCTGAATGTCGCGGAGATTCTGCGGCGCAAGCCGAATGTGCGAATGATCCTGCTGGGCGGTGTCTACGTGCCGTCGTCCGATTCATTCGCCGGCGAGGAAAGCCTCGAAATGCTGCGTCGGATGGGGATCAACAAGGCGTTCATTTCCGCAGGCGGCGTAGATACTGCGCGTGGCGTGACCTGCTGGAATTTTCACGAAGTCGCGTTGAAGCAGGCCGCGATGGCGAGTGCCGTCGAGCGGCATCTCGTGGTGGACATGAGCAAGTTCGGCGTCGTGAAGGCGGTGCGTTTCTCGCAGATCGACGACTTCGATTCGATCATCACCGAGAAAGGACAGGAGCTGCGCAAGCGCAAGTGAATGCGACTGCAGCACGACGAAGTCCGCCGTGCCGCAGGATCACGCAGCGAAGCCGTCAGCTCTTGCGCTGCAATGCGAAGAGTGTCCCGGCGATCAGAATGAATGCGCCGATGATCACCTTCTGCCAGGTGCTCGGCACGCCGACCAGAATCAGCACGCTATTGATCAGCGTCACCAGCACGACACCGAGCAGCGTCCCCACTACCGTTCCCGTGCCGCCCGTGATGCGTGCACCGCCCAGGATCACCGCTGCGATCACATCCAGTTCCGATCCGACCAGATCGAACGGATTGGCAAGACGGTTGTTCGACACATGCAAAATGCCCGCGATGCCGGCAAGCATGCCCGTATAGCCGAACACGAACAGATGGATCGCGCGCAGGTTGTAGCCAAGCCGCTCGGCAATCGTCAGACTGCCGCCCATCGCATAGACACCGCGCCCCATCATCGTCCGGTTGAGCAACCACCACGTGACGAACGCTGCCGCCACCAGCGCCAGCACCGAGACGGGCAACACCGCACGCAGCCCGTCACCCGTGTGATAGAAAAACAGCGGGATACGCCCGAACCGGTCCATGCTGTGCGGAATGTTCATGAAGAACGACGTGCCGATGAACGTCAGCAGAAGGCCACGATACAGATACTGCGTGCCAATCGTCACGATCAGCGAAGGCGCTTTCAACCGGTGAACCAGCAGTCCATTAATGATGCCGAGTACAACTCCGCCGAGCGCTCCCGTGATCAGGATCAACGCGAACGGCGCGTCGGGCCACCACGCAAACACGGCTTTAGTGATGCCGTACATGGTTAGCGCAGCGATCGCGGTAAACGACACATCGATGCCGCCGGACGCGAGCACGACGAGCGTACCCAGCGCGAAGAGCGACATCGTCGTCGCCGAATGCAACAGGTCGAAGAGCGTCGCAAGCTGGAAAAAGCGTGGATTGATCGCACCGACGATCAGGCACGTGGCGGCAATCAGCGCAACAGTGAACCACTCGGGATTACGCGTGAACTTCGCGCGCACGCTGAGCGGCTTGACCCTGGGCGCGACTTCGACAACGGTTGGAGTGGTCATGGTCTGGTTAATACGCGAATTCATGCGGGGTGCGTCCTCTCATTCCAGCTATGCCGCTTCCGAAAGCAGCGCGTGATACAGGTCGGCTTCGTCCAGTGCATCGGCTTTGTATTCGTTCGCGACGCGCCCTTTCTTCATCATCAGGATACGGTCGCAGTTCTGCAGGAGTTCCGGCAGGTCGTCGCTGATCAGGATGATGCCGATGCCGCGTTGCGACAGGCGCTGCATGATGCGGTAGATGATGTCTTTTGATCCAACGTCGACGCCAACTGTCGGTCCGTGCAGGATCAGCACACGCGGATCGATCGCAAGCCAGCGGCCGATCAGTACGCGCTGCTGATTACCGCCCGACAGCGACTGCACCGGCTTGTCGATGCCAGGCGTCGCGATCTGCAAATCCTTCACTGTCTGCTCCGCGAGTGCCTGCGCGCGCGCACGATCGATCTGGCCGAAGCGGTCGCGCAGACTGGATATCATCGCGGTGATGACGTTGTCGCGGATCGGTTTATCGAGGAATAGTCCTTCATTCAGGCGGTCTTCTGGCACATAGCCGATGCGATGATGTTTCGCATCCGACGGGGTACGCAGTGTAACCGGCTTGCCGTCGAGCACGACCTGCCCTGACTGCGCGGGTGCGACGCCTGCCAGTGCGCGCGCAAGTTCGTTACGTCCTGAATCAAGCAGGCCCGTGATACCCAGAATCTCTCCGCCGTGCAGCGCGAATGAAACATCGCTGAACTGGCCAGCGCGCGTAAAGCCGCGCACATCGAGCACGACGTCCCGCCCGACGCCACCTTCACGATAACGCTCGTTCGACAGATGACGTCCCGTCATCAACTCGCTGATCTGCGCTTTCGAGTACTGCGCAATCGGGCCCTGCGCCATCTTCTGCCCGTCGCGCAGCACGATCACTTCACCGCCGATTGCGTAGCACTCGTCGAGCTTGTGGCTGACGAACAGCACCGTGACGCCCTCTGCGCGCAGCCTGGCGAGCACGGCGATCAGATTGTCGACTTCCTTTTGCGTAAGCGATGTCGTGGGTTCATCCATGATGACAAACTTCGCTTCGCTCGCAATGGCGCGGGCAATCGCGACGAGTTGACGCGTCGCGAGCGGCAATTCTTCGATCAGCGTCGCCTGAAAATCCGCGTCGCCAGGCAGACCGACCGCTTCGAGCGCACGGGCCGCGGTGCGCGCCAGCGCGCGCCGGTCGAACGTGCGCGCAAGCCGCCCTTCGTGTTCCGCCAGTTCGGATGTGAGCGCAACGTTTTCCGCGACGCTCATGTTCGGCAGCAGCGACAGATCCTGATACACGGTCTCAATGCCCGCCGCGAGCGATTCCAGTGCAGACAGCCGCGCATGCCGCACGCCTTCGATAATCAGTTCGCCTTCGTCAGGCGGTTGCGCGCCCGAAATGATCTTGATGAGCGTGCTCTTGCCGCAGCCGTTTTCGCCAAGCAGGTGATAAATCTGGCCTCGCTCGAACGAGAGGCTCACGCCGCGCAACGCATGCACGCCAGTAAACCGCTTGTGCACGCCGACTACCTGCAGAAAAGGCTGCGATGACTGGGACTGCGGTGACGATACGTCTTGATTCATGATGGCGAGTCAGAGATACGCAGATGGAAAGGCGTGCCCCCAGGAAGACGGGCACGCCGCGACACATCGATCAGAACGGATACTGCTTGTAGTTCGACTTGTCGACGTTCACCCAGCCCTGGCCGCGCACGATGATGCCCTTGCCCGGTCCCTTCGCGACCGTGACTTTCGTGTAGCCCGGAATGCCGAGATCGGCGCCGTTCTCAACCGTCTTGCCGTCGATCAGCATCTGCGCGACCTTGTTCATCGCGATACCGGCGAGCTTCGGATCCCAGAACGCGATGCCGTTGACAGCGCCGCTTTCGAGGAACTTGCCCGCTTCGGTCGGCAGACCCGTGCCGTACACGCAGATCTTGCCCTGCATGCCGGCCTCTTCGACCGCGCGACCAATGCCGATCACGTCGAGCGACGACGAGCCCTGGAAGCCCTTCAGGTCCGGATGCTTGCGCAACACTTCCTTCGCGACTTCGTATGCGCGTTCACCGTCGTTGTTGGTTTCGAGCTTCGGCTCGACCAGATTCATCTTCGGATACTTTGCTTTCGCGTTACCGATGCCGCCGTCTGCCCACTGCACCTGCGAGCGGCTGCCGAGCGAACCGACCAGCACGGCCCACTTGCCGTCGTCATGCATGCACGATGCGAGGCGCTCGTTGAGGCCGGCGCCGTATGCGGTGTTGTCGAAGGCTTCGATGTCGACCATCGTGTTCTTCGCGTTGTCCGCTTCATGCGTGACGACCTTGATGCCGCGATCCATCGCCTTCTTCAACGCGGGTTCCAGCGTGGGCGGATCGTAGGGCACGACGGCGATCGCGGTGACTTTCTTCGCGATCAGGTCTTCGATGATCTTCAGCTGCTGCGCGGCATCCGCGCGGCCCGGACCGGTTTGATACGCCTTCACGCCGGGGTTGTCTTTCGCGAACTCCTTGACGCCGTCGTCCATCCGGTTGAACCAGTTGATGCCGGTCACCTTGACGACCGTGACGATCGTTTCGTCGGTTGCCGCCTGCGCAGCGGCGATCACGCCTACCGTGAGGGCGCCCGCTGCGAGCGCGGCACCCAGTCGAGTCAATTTCATGCAATGTCTCCTCTATCGTTCGATGTCGCCCCTCTTCACGGTCGCGGACAACCAGGGCTCGATGTCCGCCGCGTACTGAAACCCTTTTTCGCTGACTGCTTTGCTAGCGCTCTGGCGCCGTGCTGGAACTGCCAGAAGCGCTTGCGTGACCAGAACCAAAACCAAAACCAGAACCACCGCCACCGCCGAATCCGAAGATCGCGCGCACCCGCTCGCCACCCGCGAAAGCCAATGACAGCAGCAATAGAAAACCCCACGCGCAATCGCCGAAGAACTGCGACACGCCGAGCAGATTGAACAGGCTTGACAGGAATTGCAGGACGGTCGCGGCAAAGAACACGCAGATAATGCGTCCGTGGCCACCTGCCGGATTCACGCCGCCCATCACGGCGATCAGGATCGCAATCAGCAGATACGAGTTACCGTAGTCCCACTTCGCGCTGGACGTGTGCGTCACACTGATCAGTCCCGCGAGCGAAGCGAGCACGCCGCACATCGCATAGGTGGTGATGAGCATCCGTGCGCGCGGAATGCCGGCATAGAAAGCGGCTTTGGGATTGGTGCCCATCAGGTAGAGACGCAGGCCGAACGGGCTACGTTTGAGCAACCAGCCCAGCACGATAATCGCTGCGATAAAGATGCAGAACGCGATCGGCACCTGAAACACCGTACCGTTGCCGATCGCCGACAACGGGTCGACATAGTCGACATGCACCGACGCGCCATTGCTCAGCACAACCGCAAAGCCCGTGAACAGCAACTGTGTGCCGAGCGTGCAGAGAATCGGAGTGAGCTTGAGCCGCGCGATGACGACGCCGTTCAGCAGCCCGCCCAGCAGCCCCATCGCGACCACGATCGCGCAGAAGAGCGACGTATAGAGCACCGGCGAATCGTCGCCGTTGATGAAATGCGGCACAAGCATCGCGGCAACCATGCCCGACAGGTTAGCGAGCCCGACGCCGGACAGGTCGATCCCGCCATTGCCCGACACCATCGAGAGCATGATGCCGAGCGCGAGCAGACCGAGTTCGGGCAACTGGCCGCCCATCGACTGCAGGTTGTCGATATCGACAAACTGCCCGCGCGACAGCCACGTCGCAACCAGCACGACGAGCACGTTGACGATCAGCAGAAAATTCAGTTGCCGGTCGGCGAACAGTTTTCCGGTGGCAAACGAGGACTTCATGGCAATAACCCACTCCTTCAGGCCGCACAAACAGTCAGGAGGCCGGTGACATCTGGCCCGATTGCTTCAATACCCGATTCACTTCATCCAGGGTCGGCATGGAAGGCGCTGTGCCAGGACGCGTCACGGAGATGCCCGCCAGCGCGCAGCCGAAGCGCATCGCGGAGATCGCATCTTCGCCACGTGCGAGCGCGGCTGCGAATCCGCCCGTGAAGCCGTCGCCGGCGCCCGCGGTTTCGACCACGCGGCCACAATCATATGCGGGAACGAGTACCGATTGCGTCGCTGAATGCAGTAGCGCGCCGCCTTCGCCGAGCGTGACGATGACGGCGCCGACGCCTTTGGCAAGCAGCACGTCAGCGGCACGGCGCGCGTCGTCTGCGTTCGCGATCGGTACGCCGGTGAGCGCGGTCGCTTCGGTTTCGTTCGGGGTGATGTAGTCGCACAACGGGAAGATGCCGTCGTCGAGCGGCAGTGCAGGCGCGGGATTGAACACGGTGATGACGCCATGTTTGCGCGCCACTTCGAGCCCGCGTCGCGCTGCAGGCAGCGGTTGTTCGAGCTGCGTGACAAACACGCGCGCTGCGGCGATGTCGGCTTCGATCGCGTCGACGTCGGCGGCGTTCATCGTGCCGGCCGCGCCCGATGCGACGATGATCGCGTTCATGCCGGTGGTGTCGTCGACGAAGATGTGTGCCGCGCCCGTCGACACGCCGTCGACAACCGGCGCGCGCGCGGTGATGCCTTCAGCGGCCCACGTTGCGCGGGCAATCGAGCCAAATGCATCGTTGCCGATGCGCGTGCAGAACACGACCTGCGCGCCGGCACGCGCCGCCGCGACCGCCTGATTCGAACCCTTGCCGCCTGGGCCCATCGCGAATGCCGAGCCGGCGATCGTCTCGCCGATCAGCGGCATGCGCTCCGCGCGAAACGTCAGGTCGGTAACGTAGATGCCGAGAATGACGACGCGCCCGCTTCGTTCCTGAGGTGCGTTCATGTGCGTTCCCCCAGGGGGACTTCCTTCGGGGCATCGGGTGCAAGCAGCACGCCCTTCTTGAACACGAAGCAGCCATAACCGCGCTGTTCACCCGTCGCAATGACGCAGTACGCCTTGCGCGCACGTTCATAGAACGCGAAACGCTCGATCGAAGCAAACGGCACGTTGCGGCCTTCCGCCTTGTTCACCTCGGCCTGCGCCTCGCGCTGCACAGCAGGAATCGTGTCCGGTTCGCCCACGACTTCCATGCGCAACGCCGGATCGTCGACGAATGTATCGAGCGGCAGCACGGATAACACCGCGCGAATCGCACGCGCTGCGTCGACGCCGTCGAGGCGCAACAGCTTGCCGGTGACCGTTGCACGCGCAACGGAATCGGCGGGGAAATTTGCGTCGCAGATGACCAGTTCATCGCCGTGGCCCATCGCGCTCAACGCGTGCAGCACATCGGCGCTTAACAGCGGGTCCAGATTCTTCAGCACGTTGTCTCCTCCATTTCCTGGTTGGCGTGCATTTCGATTTCGTTCAGTCAGACGGTCAGTCAGTCGCCGTACGGTATCCAGATGTTCTTTACCTGCACGGCCTGGCGCAGGAACGGCAGGCCTTCGCTCGACCGGTCGTACCAGTCGAACTGGCGTCCGTGATCGACGAACGTGCGCTTCAGGTTGCCGACCGACTCGCGTTCGACCAGCGTCGAATCCGTCGCGTTGCCGAAGCACCAGACCGCGTCGACATCGTCGTGTTTCGCGAGCGCAGGCAGCAGCGCGCCGCGCTCGCCGGTCACGATGTTCAGCACACCACCGGGCACGTCCGATGTTTCGGCGACCTGGTAAAAGTCGGTGACTGCAAGCGGACACGTCTCGCCAGGTAACACAACAACACGATTGCCCATCGCAAGCGCCGGGGCCGCCAGCGAAACGAAGCCGAGCAACGGCGCTTCGTCCGGGCACGCGATGCCAATTACGCCAAGCGGCTCGTTCATCGCCAGTGCGACGCCGCGCAGCGGCGGTGTATGCACTGCGCCGTCGAACTTGTCAGCCCATGCGGCGTACGTGAAGAGCCGCGCCACCGAAGCCTCGACTTCCGCGCGGGCCGCCGCTTCCGTTGCACCATTTCTCGCGACCAGCTGGCGTGCGAATTCATCGGCGCGAACCGCAAGATTCTCCGCGAGGTAGTACAGTACCTGAGCGCGGTTATGCGTGCTGGCCTGCGACCACTTCTGCGCTGCGCGTGCCGCTGCAACTGCGTTGCGGATGTCCTTCCGGTTACCCTCGCCCACTTCACCCACCGGCGTTCCATCCGGCGCATAAACCGGCAATGAATAGCCGCTATCCGGACGCACCTGCTTGCCGCCGATAAAGAGCTTCGCGGTGCGGTCGATCGCCGCGACATTCGACGGCTGATCGCGCTTCGTTGCGCCAGCCCCATGCGGCACCGGCCGACGATCCGCAAGCTTGAGCCACGCACGCGGCTTCAGATATTCGTAAATGCCCTCACGTCCGCCTTCGCGGCCGTAGCCCGATTCGCGATAGCCGCCAAAACCGACTGCCGCATCAAAGAGGTTCGTCGCATTGACCCACACGACACCGCATGCGAGGCGCGGGGCGATGTCGAGTGCCCGGCCGATGGTCTCGCTCCATACGCTGGCAGCGAGCCCATAGCGCGAGTTATTCGCGAGCGCGATCGCTTCGTCCGGCGTGCGGAAACTCATCGTCACCAGCACCGGGCCGAAGATTTCTTCCTGCGCGAGCGTCGAAGCCGGCGCGACGCCGGTGACCAGCGTCGGCGGATAAAAGCAGCCGCTAGCCGGCATCCCTGCACCGGGTGACTGCCAGACCGCGCAGCCTTCACGCCTTCCTGCCTCGACCAGCGAGTTGATCCGTTCGAGCTGCACCGGATCGACGATCGCGCCAATATCGATGCTCTTGTCGAGCGAGGTACCGACGCGCAGCGTTTCCATGCGACGCTTCAGCTTCGCGATGAAGCGCGCTTCGATGCCTTCCTGCACGAGCAGCCGTGAGCCTGCACAACAGACCTGCCCCTGGTTGAACCAGATCGCGTCGACAACGCCTTCAACCGCGCCATCGAGATCGGCATCGTCGAATACGATGAACGGCGACTTGCCGCCGAGCTCGAGCGTCAGCGATTTGCCCGAACCCGCCGTCACCGAGCGGATCAACCGGCCGACTTCGGTCGAACCCGTAAAGGCGATCTTGTCGACCTTCGGATGCGCGACGAGCGCCGCGCCGGTTTGACCGTCGCCTGTCACGACGTTCAGCACGCCCGCCGGCAAACCCGCACGATGCGCGAGTTCCGCGAACAGCAACGCGGTGAGCGGCGTGTATTCCGCGGGCTTCAATACGACGCAGTTACCGGTCGCAATAGCCGGCGCGATTTTCCACGCGAGCATCAGCAGCGGAAAATTCCATGGCACGATCTGACCGACCACACCGAGCGGCGCGTAACTGGCGAATTCGCTGTCCTGCAACTGCGCCCAACCCGCGTGATGCAGAAAATGCCGCGCGACGAGCGGCACATCGATATCGCGTGTTTCGCGGATCGGCTTGCCGTTATCAAGCGCTTCGAGCACGGCAAAGAGCCGGCTGTGACGCTGGACCATGCGCGCCAGCGCGTACAGATGCCGCGCGCGTCCTGCACCGCCCAGCGCGAGCCAGCCCGGCTGCGCAGCACGCGCTGCTGCGACGGCCGCGTCGACATCGGCAGCATCGCCCTGTGCGATGTCGGCGAGTCGCTCACCTGTCGCGGGTGCGTGCGAGACAAAGCGCTCACCGGCGGCAGGCGCATGCCACGCGCCACCGATGAAATGCCCGAAGGTCGCCTCGTGTTGCGCAAGCCATGCGCGCGCGGGCTGATCGTCCTCGGGTGCGGGACCGTACTCCATCGATGAAAAATACTCGGCTACGCTCATGGGATCGGTCTTGAGTTCAGGCTACAGGGTGACGGTTGAAAGCGGAATAACGGCCGCTCACATGATGTTCGAGCTGGCGTTCGATATCGGCCAGCAGGCTCGATGCGCCGATACGGAACAGATCGGGTTCGAGCCACTCTCGGCCAAGCTCTTCTTTCATCAGGATCTGGTACGACAGCACGGACTTCGCGCCCGACACGCCGCCCGCCGGCTTGAAGCCGATCGGCACGCCGGTGCGTTCCTGGTATTCACGGATCATGCGCACCATCACAAGCGACACGTCGAGCGTCGCGTTGACACCCTCCTTGCCCGTCGACGTCTTGATGAAATCGGCGCCGGCCATCATGCAGACCATCGATGCGCGCGCAACGTTCGACAACGTACGGATGTCGCCCGTCGCGAGAATCGTCTTCAGATGCGCAGGGCCGCAGGCCACGCGGAAATCGCGCACTTCGTCGTACAGCGCCTGCCAGTTGCCGGTCAGCACGTATTCGCGCGTCACGACGATATCGATCTCCATCGCACCGTCCGCAACCGATGCCTCGATCTCTCTCAGCTTTAGAGGATGCGGGATCAGGCCAGCCGGAAAACCGGTCGACACCGCTGCGACCGGAATACCACTGCCTTTCAGCGCATCGACCGCTGCCGCGACGAAGCGGTGATAGACACACACCGCGCCCGTCGTGATGGCCTGCGGCGCCATGCCGAGTGCTTCGAGAATGTCAGCACGCACGGGCTGCCGCGCCTTCGCGCAGAGACGTCGCACGCGGCCTTCGGTGTCGTCGCCATTGAGCGTCGTGAGGTCGATGCAGGTCACGGCCTTCAGCAGCCACGCGGCCTGCGCATCCTTCTTGACGGTGCGGCGTGTGGCAAGCGTGGCGGTTCGCCGTTCAACAGCGGACTGGTTCACACGCAGGCCGTCCAGCCACGACGCGTCGAATGGCGTGCCCGGATTGCGTACCGGGTGGATGAGCGGGCCGCCGCGCAGCGCGATGACCGAAGAAGACGAAGAAGGAGCTTCAGGCATGAGACATCCGGAAATTGGTGCGATGCACATCAAAAGCTGATGAGTCGTTCGGGTCTATGCTACATCGATTGATAGAATTATCACAAGCTTTGCGATGCAATCATTACATTTTGATCGTAACAAGCCCGCGGAATGCCCTGAATGTTATTGACTCACCATTTCCATGATGCGAAGATCACAACAAACTTCGCGGCTGATTGCGGATAGACAAAGAAAAGAATGTCGTCGTACGTGACGAAGGAGACAAGCCAGATGAGTGAGCCGGTTGCGGTCGCGGCCGCTTCATCGCCTCAGGTACCCCTGATCCGTGTTGCGGGCGTCACCAAACGATTTGGCGGCGTACACGCGCTGCGCGGCGTCAACCTCGAAGTCTTTCCCGGGGAAGTCCACGCGTTGCTCGGCGAAAACGGCGCCGGCAAATCCACGCTGATCAAGATCCTGAGCGGCGTCCATGCATACGATGAAGGCGTCATCGAAATCGACGGCACGCAGATCGCGTTCGGCTCGCCGGCGGAGTCCCGCAACGCAGGCGTTGCCGTGGTCTATCAGGATCTGAGTCTCGTTGAATCGCTTTCGGTCGGCGCCAATCTGATGCTGGGACGCGAGCCGCGCACCCGTTTCGGTTTTGTGAAGCAGCGTCAGTTGATGGCGCAGGTCGGCGAATTTCTTCAGTCGCATGGAATCCCGCTCGACCCACGCACACCCGTTGGTTCCTTGCCGTTTGCGTACCGTCAGATGACGGAGATCTCCAAAGCGTTGATGGGCGACGTACGGGTTCTGATTCTCGACGAACCGACTTCGGCGCTGACGGGCGGCGAAGAACAGATTCTGTTTGACGCCATTCGCGCGGTCACCGATCGAGGCGTAGGCGTGATCTATGTGACGCACCGGTTGAACGAGGTGTTCCGTATTTCGCAGCGCGTCACGGTGTTCCGTGACGGCGCCAACGCCGGCATCTTTTCGACGGCGCAAACCGATATGAAGCAGCTGGTCGCGGCGATTGTCGGGCCAGGCCATGCCGCTCTGCATGCGCGGGAGATGACCGCGGCTGGCACTGGCACTGCCGGTGTGATGAGTGATTCGCGTGCGTCCTTCGGGCGCGAACCCGCAGCGGCGTCCGTCCTCACGCTGTCCAGTGTTAGCAACGACAGGCTTCGTGACGTCGACCTCACCGTTCGCCGGGGCGAGATTCATGGGCTTGCGGGGTTGATCGGCAGCGGCCGCACCGAGATTCTGCAAACCATTTTCGGACTGAGAGCGGTTGATAGCGGCGCCATCGTGATCGACGATCAGTCACTCTCGCGTATCACGCCGGCCGAAGCCATCAAGCTCGGCGTCGCGCTGGTGCCAGAGGACCGTCATCTGGAAGGCCTCGTTCTCGATCATTCCATCGAGCGAAACCTGACGCTGCCACGCCTGCCGCATTTTTCAAGCTGGGGCTGGCTGCGCAGTCAGGCCGCCGTTCAGCAGGCGAAGAGCGCAATGAAACAACTCGCCGTAAAAGCGCCGAACGCCTCGACCCCGGTCAGATTCTTGTCAGGCGGCAATCAACAGAAGGTAGTGTTTGCCAAGTGGAATAACCCACGGCCGAAGGTCCTGATGCTCGATGAGCCGACGGTGGGCGTCGACGTCGGCGCGCGCGAGGAAATCTACGGCGTGGTGCATGACGCTGCTCAGGCCGGCACAGGCGTGCTCATCGTCTCCTCTGACCTCGATGAACTGCTGCGCCTGTGCGACCGGATTTCGATTGTCGTCGATGGCCGCATCGTCAAGACCGTCGAGCGCACCGAACTGGGTAACGCTGAAGCACTCCACCACCTGATCCAGGTTTCCCGTTCTTCCATTGAATCCCCCCCAGGGGACTTCCTTCGGGGCGCACGCAACATGAACGATTCCGTCTCGCCGCTGCCGGCTGAACGGCAGCTTTCGCAGCAGCGGCGCAGCCGTGCGCGGCGGCTCGCACAACTCCTGCTGCAGGGCGACAGGCCGTATGCGCTTTATGTCGCGTTCGCGATCCTGCTGGTCGTTTTCAGCTTCGCGTCGCCCTGGTTTCTCTCCATCGACAACTTCCTCAACATCGGCCGCCAGACCGCCCTCGTCTCCATCATCGCGATCGGCATGACGTTCGTCATCATCGCGCGGCAGATCGATCTGTCGGTCGGTTCGGCGCTCGCGTTGTCCGGTATGTCCGCTGCACTCGCGATGTCGTATGTCGGCGACAACTGGATCATCGGCGCGATCGCCGGCATTGGGACCGGCGCAATCGTCGGCGCGATCAACGGTTTTGTGACGACGCGGCTGAACATTCCGTCGTTCCTCGTGACGCTCGGAACGTTAAGCGCCGCGCGTGGACTCGCATTGCTCGTCACGACGACGAAGCCGGTCATCATCACCAATGACTCGTTTGTCGCGATCTTTGGCGAAGGCGTAATTTTCGGCGTACCGGTGCCGATCATATGGACAGTGCTGGCCGTGATCGCCGGCATCCTGCTGCTTCACTACAGCGTCTTTGGCCGGCGGATCTACGCAGCGGGCGGCAATCCGACGGCCGCGCTCTATTCGGGCATCAACATCCGGCGCGTGACCACGCTGGCCTTCATCCTTACCGGCGCGCTGGCCGGGCTCGCCGCGCTCGTGCTGTCCGCGCGCTCGCATGCCGCGAGGCCTGACGTCGTGCAGGGGCTCGAACTCGATGTGATCGCTTCCGTGACGCTCGGCGGATGCAGTCTGTTCGGGGGCCGCGGATTCGTTCTCGGCACGCTGCTAGGCAGCCTCATTATCGGCACGCTCAATAACGGGCTGGTTCTGCTGGGCGTGAGTTATTCGCTTCAACTTGTCATCAAGGGCGCCATCATCGTTGCGGCAGTCGCATTTACAAAGAAGTGACGGGGGCACGTCGATCACTCGTGATGTCCGGAACCACTGCAACGTGCCTGCAGGGTTCCGCAACCGGCAGAGGACTTAACGGACTTAACACAGACATGAAGACCAACGGAGAAGAATCATGAATCATCGTCGTGGCTCAAGAATGGCTTTAGCCAGTGTCATGGCGGCGGCAGCTGTCGCCGCCCTGTCCTCTTTCGCCGCCAGCGCGCAATGCGTGACCGGATTGCCGGTCGCTTCGATCGGACCGAAGACGATCATCGGACAAGGACCGAACGGCGAAAAAGCGGCTTCAGTCGAAGCGGTGCAACTGAACGCGGCCGACACGGCCAAGGTAAAGGCAGGCAAATTCAAGGTCGGCATTTCAATGCAGACGATGAATCTCGACTGGTCTCAACTTCAGGTGCAAGGCATCACCGATACGCTAAGGAAATATGGCGTCGAAGTGATCGGCACCGCTTCGGCCGAGTATCAGGTCGACAAGCAGATCGCGGATATCGAGAACACGATCCAGCGCCATCCTGACGGCATCATCTCGATTCCGGTCGATGGCACGGCGACAGCCGCGACGTACAAGAAGGTGTCCGCAGCCGGCATCAAGCTCGTGTTCATGGACAACGTACCTACCGGATTGAAACATCCGGAGCAGTACGCTTCGATGATCTCGGCCGATAGCGAAGGTAATGGCCAGATCGCCGCGAAGGTGCTCGCTTCGTGCATGCCGCAGGGCTCGACGATTGGACTGGTCAACTTCGGCGTCGATTACTTCAGCACGAAAGAACGCACGAAGGCGGTCAACGACTGGATGAAGAAGAACCGTCCGGACATCAAGATCAAGCAGGTCGACTTCACGGATCCGTCAAAAGTCGGGCAGATCGCAGGCGACTTCCTGACCGGCAATCCCGACGTCAAGGGTCTGTTCGCTGTATGGGATCAGCCCGCGCTGGATACGCTCACGTCGATGCGGGCACAAGGTGTGAACATTCCCGTCACGACGGTCGATCTTGGCCTCGAATCCGCGATCGAAATTGCGAGGGGCGGTCCGCTCAAGGCAACAGGCTCGCAACGTCCGTACGATCAGGGCGTCGCCGAAGCGATGGCGATGATGAAAGCGCTCATTGGCCAGACGCCGCCGGCGTGGATCGGCGTGCAGTCGTTGCCGGTTGTCCAGGCGACGGTGCTTGAGTCGTACAAGACCGTGTTCAAGAAAGATCCGCCGCCGCAACTCGCCGATGCATGCAAAAAGGCCAAGCCGGCTTGCGGCTGATGTGATGGCTGAATGATTCGTGCGGAGCGCATCTCATGGCGATGCGCTCCGCACGGCATCCACGCACGGGGTGAATCAGATCACGCCTTTCCACTGATCCGGTCAATCTCTGCCAGTAGATCACGGAGTGACTGTTTGCATGTCGCCGCATCCGGGGTGCTGGACCGCAATGCCGACAGCGCGCGGTCAATCGCCTTGTCGACAGCATGCCAGTCCGCCGCAGACCGCGGCTTCAGCGACGGCTCTGCTTCGTCCCACGATGTCTCCAGATCCTTGATGCGGGCTTTCGCAGCGCCGAGATTGTTTTTGTCGACGAGCGACGCTGTATCGACAACGATCCCGCGGAACGACGACAGATCGCCGAGCTTCGATGCGCTCGCCGCTTCGGCTGACGGGATCAGCGCCCCTGCGCCTTCAATGTGTGCTGTGGAGAATACGGCCACCACCAGCAATGGAACGAGTGTGGCCTTCAATAGCGTGCTACGGGTCATCCTGTTTCTCCTTCGAATCGATTGATTGATCTGTTGCAGGTCGGTTGTCTGAGTGAAATCACGCAGACTGGCACTATGGGGGCAGGCGTGCCTACGCTTCGTCCGTGATATGCGGCACGCTAGTGCCGCGGCGTTCGAGCGAGGTGGCATAAATCACCAGAGCACAAATCACAGCCAGAAATGCGACGCTGGTATTGACGCTTCCAAGGCCCAGCCCTCCGTAGGTTCGCGCCTGGGACAACAGATCGCCAAGCGATGCGCCGAGTGGACGTGTCACGATATAGGCCAGCCAGAACGTCAGTACTGCGTCGGCGCCAAGAGACCAGGCGATGGTCACTGCCACGATGAACACACTGAACGCCACGACGCCAAACGTGAATCCGAGACCGAGCGCCTCTGTGGCGAGATCGCCCGCAGCCGTGCCCAATGCGAAGGTGAACAGCACGGCTGCCCAGTAGAAGAGTTCGCGTCGTCTCGTCACGATCGTGTGGATCGAGAGAGTCCGCTCGCATCGGTACCAGATGGCGAAGGTCGCAAGCAGCGCGATGCCGAAGACGGCCGTGCTGACGTAAAGACTCACCCCGAGTCCATCAGTCAGCGCATCGGTGATCTGTGTTCCGACCACACTGACGAGCACGACGGTTGTCCAGTAAATCCACGGCACGTACCGGTACGAACGGAGTTGCAAATACAGCACCGCGATCAGAAGCGCGAGCATCAATCCGCCAGTGACGGCCGTGCCGAGCCCTACATGGACCGCGAGATAATCGGCACCGGTTTCGCCGACCGTCGTCGACATGATCTTGATGATCCAGAAGACAATCGTGACTTCGGGGACCTTGTTGAGCATGTCGAAGACATGACGGTTCGCAGATGGATTCAAGTGACTTCTCCGGTTCGACGCAGGAATGAAGCACGGTGCTTTTGTTACGCACTGACCGTGGCGCGATGACGTGCCTCTCCGATCACCGTGACGATCGGGAAGCGCTAATTGACGCCCTCATTATCTGTGGCGTTCCTTAAGAAATGCTTATGAACGCGAGGCGAGCGGAAGACCTGAAGACAGCACTTCGCGTGCCTGAGGTGCGTCACGTCGAGCGTGCGGCATGACTTGCTGCGTGGTTGCGGGATACCCACTCAGACGGACCTTAAGGCAGCCTTATGAAATCCCCTCTGAACAAAAAATATAGTTCTAAAGCACGCAAGATAACCGCCGATAGCCTGACTGCAGTACTGGCGTTTTAACCTTAGGAGAAGCACATGTCGGTTCAGGCAATCAATCACGAAGCGATGCAGACAGCGGGGTCGACAGCACCCGCCACGACCACGAAGACAGCAGAGGCTACCGCCGCAACGTCGACCAGCAGCAAACCTGCCGGCACGGCAACGGCGCCGATGTCATACAGTGTGAGCATTAGCCAGGCAGGTCGCGCAATGCTGGCGGAAGCAACCGAGACCTCGGTTCAAACGGCGCAGGAAGCAGGTGCTGGCGATCGCCAGGCTCAGCGGCTCCTCGCAAAAGAGGCTGTAGCGAAAGCAGGCCGATAGAGGGAAGTAAGTGAGCGAACGGGCCGCGCGCGTCTGCGGGCGGCCCGGATGTCGTCGCTGATGGCGACGTTCAGAACAGGTACATCCCCGCAACGAACACGACGCCCGAGAACAGCAGCGCGGTCACGCAATAGCCCATGATGTCCCGTACACCGAGGCCAGCAATAGCCAGCGCGGGGAGTGCCCAGAACGGCTGCGCCATGTTGGTCCAGGCCTCGCCATAGGCGATGGCCATGGCAGATTTGCCAAGGTCCGCGCCCAGAGCCTGCGCAGCCGGCATTACAAACGGTCCTTGCACGACCCAGTGTCCACCGCCGCTAGGCACCGCGAAATTGATGACCGCCGAACTGAGAAACGCCAGCAGCGGGAACGTATGCACGTTGGCAATATCAACGAACCATCGTGTGATGACACCGGCGAGGCCCGAATGATCCATGAGCGCCTGAATGCCGGCGTAGAACGGAAACTGGATCATGATGCCCGATGCACCTCGGGCTGCGACACCGACCGCTCTGGCATAGGCCATCGGTGTTTTGTGAAGGACCAATCCCGCCGCCAGAAAAGCCAGATTAACTGTATCGATGTCGAGTACAAATCCTTTCTGGACGGTTCGAAGGATCAGGTACCCCGCGCACACCAATGCAATCAGAATCGCGAGAATGCGGCTCTCTTCCATTCGTTCTGCGACCGTTGCATTGGCAGGCAGTGTGCGCTCCACCGAGGGCGGCTCTTCGAGCAAAGCGGGATCGACTGACACGACGTCTTCCGGCTTCGGCATCATCAGCCTGGCAAGAATCGGCAGCAGGATAATCAGGCCGAAGGTAATGAACGCGTTGTAGCCCGTGAAAATGGTGTGCGCGACAGGGATGAGGCCGATTGTCTTTTCCATCGGGTTGCCCTTCGTCGCTGCCACGAGGGGAACCGACCCGGACAGTCCTCCGTGCCACGTCAGAAACCCCATGTACGCAGACGCCACCAGCAGGCGGTAGTCAGTGCCCTTTACACGTCTCGCAACTTCACGGGAGAGCATGGCGCCCAGCACAAGACCAAATCCCCAGTTGATCGCGCATGCTACGGCGCCAACGAAAGCGACAAGCATGACGCCTTGTCCCGGCGTGCGCGCTGAACTTGCCAGCGCGACCAGCAATCGCTTGACTGGACCCGAACTGGCCAGTGCATGCCCGGTCACCAGAATCATCGCCATCTGCATCGAGAATGCGAGCAGATTCCAGAAGCCAGCACCCCACAACGTCACCAGCTCCGCCGGCGCTTTCGGCGTCAATCCGAACGCAAGGATAAACGTCGCGATCGTCAGAAAAATAGCGAAAATCAGCGGGTCAGGCAGGAATCGATGCACCACCTGCGTGAAGAAACCTGAGATACGTTGAATCACCTGTCTACTCCTCGTCACCAGTCTTTTTTCTGGCAGGCAATCTCAACTTTCTTTCTTTGCCCACCAGCCTGGCCGCGATTCTTGCACAGAACCAGAAGCTTTGCGTTCGAGCCGGGCAGTCTCGTCGAGGCACATGCAGACGCCGTCCGGCGAAGCGCTTGCGATGGCGCTGCCGGTTGCGAACTGTCGTTGATCAGGTGATTGATGCGCCCCGTTTTTGCGGATCAGCATGCTCCCGCGCGGGACGTGAATGGGTCCAGAGCGGAAATTAATCGCTCGTGTGAAGCATGTCGCAGAATCCGCCGAGCTTTGCATCGGCCGCCCGGATCGCCGCCGCGACGCGAGGTGAAAGCAATGCGTGCAGTTCGTCCGCATGGCGATATGCGCGCATGCCGTCGCTCAACGCGCCGTCGCCGGCCGTCGCCGGATGGCAATAGATTTCACCCACACCACGAGGCAGATTCGCGAGCGCGGCGAGCCATGCCGCTTCGTCCATCTGCCCGGTGTCGGAGATACCGAGAACGTAGTCGTTATGTGCAATGCCCGCGCGATCGAGCCGCCGACGCACCTGCGCGATCCATGGCTTCAACCATAGCGGCGCATTGACTTCGTAGGGCAGGCGCATGGCGCGCATGCCGTAGTCACGGCCAATCTCGAGGATCAACCCGAGCACAGTCGGATGCAGATGAAAGTGCTTGTGCGTATTGACGTGATCGAGCTTCAGGCCGGTCTTCGCGAATGCGTCGAACTGGGCGCGGATCTCGCGCGCGAGCTGCCTGCGTACATGGGGCAAGAGGAAAAACCGCACGCCCTCTACCACCATGTTGTCGCCGAAACGTCCCTGCTCGTCGACGAGCGCGGGAATGCCGGCGTGCGGCGTGGATGCGGTACCGTCAGCCAGCACCAGGTGCAAGCCGACGCGCAATTCCGGCAGCGCATGCGCTCGTTCGACGGCATCGCGCGCGGCAGGTGCGCCGACCATCAGGCTTGCCGCCGTCAACACGCCGCGCTGATGCGCCCATTCGACCGCGAGATTGACACGCCGGTGCAAGCCAAAATCGTCAGCGGTAACAATCAGCGCGCGCTGCGGCGCGTAAGCGCGAGCCGTCGTGATGGCGCACGAAACGCCAGCATGGGTAGCGGGTTCATCACTCGCAGAAGAGTCGCCATGCGCGGACCGGGCGCGGCGTGCTTCAGCCGCCATCCTGTGTCTCCATCACGTCAAGGACTTCCATCACGTCCTGCGCTGTCGACACTTCCAGCGGCACGCGTGCCCCGCGCCACATCACATGCGAACCGAACGCAGCCGCCAGCCATTGCGCGGCCAGCAAGGTATCGCGCAGCGGCGTTAGTGCGAGATCGCGCCAGAACGTGCGCGAGTGACGCGCGCTTCGCCAGTGCAGCAGCACGCGCGCCGCGCCGCCGGCGATCGTGCTGGCCCCGCTCGCGAGTGCAGCCGTGAGATGCGCGCCGTCCGCTCCTGCCTCGAGCCCACACGCAAGCCACGCACCGAGCATCAGCCACGGCGACGTGAAGGTAATGAACAGAAAGGCGAAACCCTGCGGACGTACCGAACGTATCGTGCGCAGCCAGCGCGTCTCGCGCTGCCACAACGTCGCGAAGGTCGGCTCGATGACGTCTGTCGTGACCATCACCCGCGACAAAACCGTGCGCAGCCCGAGCGCGCGGACGTGTTCGGCAAGCCAGTAGTCGTCGGCAAGGCAGTTTCTGAGCGCGTTGAAGCCGCCGATGCGATCGAGCGTCGTGCGACGCAAGGCCAGCGTCGCACCAAAGCCGAAACGGCGCGAGCCGGTCGCATGGGCGACGCGCACCGACGGCGCGAACCACTCGTTGACAAAAAGCGCGCCGACGCGCGGCCAGAACCCACCGATGCCTTGCGCCACGTACAGACAGGTGACCACGCCCACGCGCGGATCGGCCAGCGGCGCCGCGACAGTATCGAGGTAATCGGGCGTGACGGCGATGTCGCTGTCGGCAATCACGATCACGTCATACCGGGCGTGCTCTGCCATGTTGATCAGATTGCTGACCTTGAGATTGCTGCCATGCACGCGCTCGTTCACCACGAGTTCGATATCGTGCGCGGGCCAGGCCGCCTGCAGACGACGCACTACCGCAACGGCGGGATCGTCCGGCGAGGACACGCCCAGCAGCAACTGGAAGCGCCCATGACGCTGTTCACAAAAGGTGGTGAGATTCTCGTAGAGACGCGGCTCCGCGCCGCACAGCGGCTTGAGGACGCTAACGCCTACACCCGCGAATTGATGCGCCGCGTGACGGACAGCTGCGGTCCGGCGGCTCGCGAAAGATGGCATTGCGACCGCTGCAAACACCGCATATACCGACGCTGCGCAACATCCAGAGAGCAGCAACCATTGAATTGCGGTCAACGCGTGAGCCACCATCACCTGTTTCCGCTAGCGTCCGACGAGTACAAACGGGCTGCCGGTGAAGCGCAGATGAGGAATGACGGGAAGCGCCAGCAACGTGGCGGCTTCGATACCCGTGGTTGTGAAGGAGAACGCCGTCAACCGGGCTCGCAGCATATCGGCAGTAACTGACTTCATAGGCATGGCCTCGCGATACGCACGGCGTAATCCGGCCGTGCTTTCCATGGGTGGGCTCGCGCCAGCGTTGTGAAGCGCTAACGGTTGCACAGCGTCCCTGCACTCGCGACAGTGCGCCATACAGAGCATTCAACCTGGCATAGTATCGACGCATCCTGAAGGAAATCTTAAGGATGGCGCCACCCCCAGGCAGGCGTAGCTGCGGCGCCGCAGAGAGCGTGCGAGGGAGCGGCGGCGTCGTGCCGCTATTCGACAGATCATTGGTCGCCGTGATTCAGAACGGGAGGAAGCGACGAATGGCAGCGGCAATCAACCGCGCGCAACCGACTACAAGAACATTACGGCTCAATAATGCATATGCAAATCGTTCTCATTCATATTGACGCTCGCATTTCAGCTGCGTACGATACGTGGATCGCGCCGCTTCGCAGATTGCTCCGGGGACATCGAGCTTTCACAGCGTTCCGATAGCGGCTTTCACAGCCGTTTGCGACCTCACCTGCAACAGGGAATCAGCGAAGTTCGCGCATCGCCAGTGCCGTCGTGTGCCGAGCTGAGCTGGAAAATTGAAGGAGACCCACCATGCGTGTTCACGGTGCGACAGGCACGATGATGCTTATGTCGGAAACGGACGGCACATCTGGACGCGAGATTCGCGCAATGCGCCTCGAGGCATCGGTAGATGGCAACACTGTCGTGCTAACCGATATCGACCGCACGACGCCGGGCATTCGTCGAGAACGCCGCTATCGGATGACCGTCGCCGCGTTCATCACGTCGATGTGCGCGGACGGAACTCAATCAACGGCTGAATTTCCGGATCGGTGAACAAGGCGCGGACCCGGAATCGATCAGGCCGTGAACTGAAAAATCCGCTTAAGACTCACGCAGTCTTGCCTTCACGAAATCGATAAACAAACGCGTTCTTGCCGGTAACAAGCGGGTTTCCGTGATCGCGTGCACCTGAAGCGGCGCAAGACTCCAGTCGGGCAGCACACGAACGAGGCGCTCCAGCTTGACGTCGTCCAGCGCGAGCACGTCGTCCAGCACGGCGAGCCCGACACCTCGCATCGCCAGCGCACGGCTCAGCGCGACGCTGTTCATCGCAAAGCGTGTCCCGACCGTCACGTCGACTGACTCGTCGCCGCGATAGAACGTCCTCGCAACTTCACCCAGCCTCGTCGCCCCCTCCACGATGCACACCACGTGTCTGTCGAGATCGTTGGGGTGCGTGAGCGGCGCGGCGCTCCTCAGATACTCCGGCGACGCGTACAGATAGCGCGGCAGCACTCCGATCGGCCGCGCGACGAGCGTCGCCGGCGCCGTGGGCGGCGGACCGATGCGGATCGCAAGATCGAAGGGCTCCGTCTGCAGATCGACAGGGCGCGGCGACGTGTCGAACTCGAAAGCGATCAGCGGGTACGTCTTCGCGAAGTCCGCGATGATCGGTGCGAGATAACCGGTGGCGAGGTCGACGGGCATCGACACCCGCAGCGTGCCACTGGGGCGTTCCGCGACATCCAGCAGCGACTCATGGGCAATGCGCGCTTCCTCCACGATGCTCTGGCAGCGCTTGAAATAGACTTCGCCCGCCTCGGTGAGCTCGACCTTGCGCGTCGACCGGTGCAATAGCCGCAGGCCGATTGTCTTCTCCAGCTCCGCGATGTGACGCGAAAGCGTCGAGTTCGGCATATCCAGCGCGTCTGCCGCGCGGCGAAAGCTCTTCGTACGCGCCACCTCGACAAACAGGCGCATGTAACTCAGCAATTCCACGCTCATTGCTCCACTGATGGATCACTGTGTTCAATTATAGGTCTTTATCTCTCACATGGATCAGTCCATCGTGTCGATACCCCCAACCCAAGGAATCGACATGAATGCTCTTTACGAAAACATCCGCATCGGACGCCATACGCTGCGCAATCGCCTTGTTATGGCGCCGATGACACGATCACGTGCTGACGACACGTCGGGCACGCCCTCCTCCCTCGCCGTGCAGTACTACGCACAGCGCGCGGATGCGGGACTGATCATTACCGAAGGCACCTTCCCGTCGCCGATGGGCAAAGGATACGTACGTACGCCAGGCATCCATTCCGCTGCGCAGATCGAGGCATGGAAGCGCGTCACCGATGCGGTTCACGCCAGAGGCGGCCTGATATTCCTGCAACTGATGCATTGCGGACGCGTCTCGCATCCGGATCTCCTGCCGGGTCATGCGACGCCTGTCGCGCCTTCGGCAATCGCGGCGGCTGGCAAGGTGTTCACTGCATCGGGGGCGCAGGACTTTGTGGTGCCACGCGCACTGGAGACCGAAGAAATCCCGGGCATTGTCGAGGATTACCGGCGAGCCACGCGTCACGCACTGGAAGCAGGCTTCGACGGCGTCGAACTGCATGCAGCCTCGGGGTATTTGCCGGAGCAGTTCCTGTCGTCGGGAACAAATCAGAGGACGGACCGCTACGGCGGCTCGCTCGCCAACCGCGCGCGCTTCGTACTCGAAGTGCTGACGGCCATGGCGGATGAAGCAGGAAGCGATCGGGTCGGCATCAAGATCGCGCCGGAAATGGGCTTTAACAGCGTGAGCGATGCCTCGCCCCAGGAAACATACCAGTATCTGGTCCAGCGGCTTGCCGTGCTCAAGCCGGCCTATCTGCACGTTGCCCGGACCCAGAGCACGTTCAATTACCGTGCGCTTCTGCAACCGTTATTCGATGGCGCACTCCTCTACGGCGGCGGCCTCAACAAAGAGCGCGCTCAATCGCTCATTGTTGAGGGCGAAGCCGATGCCGCAGTCTTTGGCAGCCTGTATCTCGCCAACCCGGATCTGCTGCAACGGTTTTTGACGGGCGCGTCGCTCAATATGCTTGAGCGCGACACCTTCTATTCAGACGGTCCGAACGGCTATATCGACTATCCGATTCTGGAGAATGCACGATGAACCGCGCTCTTCCCATCCATGCGTATCCGCGTATCTGAGATGCCTGCGTAGCCCAACCGGTTGGGCTACGCAGGCTCGCCGGGCAAAAAAATACATAGTGTTTTGATTATAGTTAATGTTAAAAACATTAACTATCACGAATCGTTAGATGGTCCTACTCTCTAATCAACCACTCACACAGTGCTTCGGTCGCCGCACTCGAGCCTCCGGCAGCGTGAGCGAGGTCGCAGGAGAGGGTCATGAACACCGCCGGGAAGTCCCTTCATTATCTGGTCGAAAAGTGGCTTGCACCCGCTCCGGCCATGCGGATCCGTGTAGTCCAGTTTGGTCGCATGCGCGGAGACAGCAGGCGCTATGTGCACGTCGAAGCTTCAGCTCCGGGCAGCTCACGTGCAATCTTTTTCTTTCGGCACGAGGACGGCTGCTGGTGCGTATTTCCACCCCGGATCGCGCGACCGTCGATGAGCGGTTATCAGCTTGCGGCTTGAGCTGCGTCATGGGGGCCGACAAGGCTAAATCTCAATTCGGGCGATAACAAACCAGACGAGGAGAAGGAGAAGGAAATAGCGCGTTTTCAACTCTGTCGGGGAGCAGCATTCGCAGCAGGATTCAGCTCGATATGCAGCACTACAAGCCATCGCTTCGGGCAATCCGCCGCGATTTGCAGGCTTTGGCTCGGGTCACCAGCAGGCTTGACGTAACCCTTGTCGCGCGCGAAGCTAAACGCGCGCCGCGCGTCGGACTGCAGCCATAGCGACACCAGTCCGCACGTTACACAGCTGAACAGCGTGACCGTCTGTTGCGGCAGGCCGACATCGATCTGCTGCGCAATGTACGTGAATGCGACTGTCAGAATCTGATTGGCTGCGAAGGCGATGATCACCACCTTGCCTAGCCCTCTGAACATCATTGCCATTTTGGAGCGCATCATCCGTATGACCTGTCCTTCTGCGTCATTGTCGATTGTCTGTCGGATCGTTTCGTAGCCGGTCAGGCCGCGCGGGTTAGCGCGTGGTGCGGCAGTTCGAGACGGTGCGACCAGTTCGCAAGGGTGCGGGCAGCGACCGGAGGTTTGCGGAGGATCGCGCTGTCATAGCGCTTTCCGTCGAACCTCATGAAGTCGGCGATGCGAAAACCCTGTCCACGGTAGAAGGCGATCAGATGCGTTGCGGGCTGTGGCGTATCCAGCGCCAGCTCCGCGTACCCGCGCGTCGCGGCCCAGTGATCAGCAAAGGCCAGCAGGAGCGTCCCGATCCCCCTCTTCTGCCACGCTGGATCGACGCCGATCTGGCGTACGCTCGCAATGTCCTCTTGCCGGTAAAGCTCGCACGGCGAATCCCGATCCGGAGCATGGAGCGTCATGGTGCCGACAAGGTGGCCCTCGCACACGGCCACGTAGCAATCGCCACGCGTCGCCCGCAATCGGGTGACCGTCGCGGATTGATCCACGCACGTGCAATTGAGCCCCATCGCGCCAAGCCTGGCGAACGCGCGATGAAGCATCCTCGTCAACTCGTCGAACGAATCGCGCCTGGCATCGAAGCGCCGCAGGACGACAGGTCCCAGACTCCGATGGACATAAGCGACCCGTACCGGCTTCTTCACTGCTGCACGCTGATTCAACATGACTACCTCGCGCTCATCAAGTTGCACGCAGTGTAGGAGTCGAGGCTTGTGCATCGCAAGAAAAAATCTCGTAAAAAATTCATGCCGTCTTGCTGGTTATTGGGGTCTGGGGAGCAATGGAACAGGGAAGTCAGTTGAGCCTGGCGAGCTCGCCCAGGGTACTTCATAGATCGTTCCCTCTGGTCAAAGGGCGTGTCGCCGATTTCGGCCAGACGCGGACAGAAGCGGTAGCCCAGCAGCCGGAACAGACCGAACACCACGTCGCTGTAAGCGTCGGTATCGGTCATGATGTGCGCAGGCTGCAATTCGGTCTGCTGCTCCAGGACGACGGCCAGCAACACCAGACTGTCGCGCAGCGTGGCGGGTACGAGTACGGTAATCGCATTCAACCCGGTGCCGGCCAAACGGACAGCCGACGCCACGATCGAATCCGCAGCAGTTCACGATAAAATCCGGCGATGCCGCGCGTCCATACCCGGCGTCGTCAAAGTAGCGCAAGGCTCATCGAAGACTCAAAGGAACCATCTGTGGCGTTATCCCCTGTTTGCGCACCGGCTCCCCGTTTCTGGCGAGATGCCGCGCTACCGTTCATCGAAGCCCGAGCGATCGATGACGGCCGTGAGATCTGCTACGCGCGACACGCTCACGAGACGTTTTCGATCGGCGCGGTGACTGGCGGCGAGAGTATCTATGAGAACGGCCGTGTGCGTCAGCGAGTGGGCCGGGGCGCAGTAGTGCTGATGAATCCGCAAGACGTACATGCATGCAATCCGCTCGACGACCAACCGTGGTCCTATCGGATGTTGCATGTCGACACTGAATGGCTAACTTCCCTTCAGCACGAGATCGGCTTTAGCGAAAACCAGGGCTTCCGTGCTTTCTCGACAGCAGCCAGCTGGCAGCCCGCGCTCTATGCCGGGCTTGACCGACTCTACACGACGCTCATTGATGAGCTCGCCGACACGTTGCAAAAGCACAGCTCCATCCTCGAGTTTTTTGACGATGCTCACCGTTGGCTGAATCCCGCGCCCGCGCAGGCACGGGATACGAATCACAAGCTCGCGCGCGCAGCGGAATACATCCGCGCGCACTGCACGCGATCGCTGTCGCTCGACGAAATTTGTGCGGCAGCGCAGTTGTCGGCGTCATATCTGATCCGCGCGTTCAAGGTGCGCTATGGAATAACGCCACACGCGTACCTGATCAATTGCCGCATCGAATTTAGTCGAGTCCTGTTGAAGCGGGGCCGTCCGATCGCCGAAGTCGCTGCCGATGCCGGCTTCGCCGACCAGGCGCATCTGCATCGTGCGTTCCGGCAGCTTGTCGCGGCCACACCGGGCCAGTATCGCGGTTGACCACAACGTTGTTCGCGGACCGCTAACCTTTTAGCAAGTAGATCGCGCTGCCGCCGAGCAGGAGAGCCATGGCGCGATTGAAAAGCCGCACGCGCGACGGCTCGTACAAATGCCGGCGCAGCAACGTTCCCGCCACCGCCCAGCAAGAAAGCGACGCATAGCAAATCGCGAAATATAGCGCCGTAAAGCGCCACACCATGAGGCTGTCGCCGTTCGCTGCGTAAGCGCCCATCCCAGCTATAGACGCGAGCCATGCTTTCGGGTTGAGCCATTGCATCACCGCGCCCGACACGAGCGATGGTCTGTCATCGCTGTGGTCGGCGGTGAGCGTACCGTCGTCGCGGGCGAGCTGCCAGGCCATGTACAACAAGAACGCGACGCCCGCCCACTGAATGACGTGCGTCAATTGCGGCCAGCGCGCAAGAATCCGGTGGAGACCAAGGCCGACCAGCAAAAGCAGCAATGTGAAGCCAACTGTCGCGCTGCTTACATGCAGCATCGCGGCACGGGCTCCGCGGCGCACGCCAGTGCTTAACGCAACAATGTTGACCGGACCCGGAGTAATTGAACAGGCAAGCGCGAACGCTGACATCGACAAGAGCTGATTCATGTGGTTTTCGGAAGTGAACGACGATCCGAAGGTAGGCGATCAGCAACTGGGTGTATTGAATAAAATCACCCTGCGCGGCCCACTTGCCACGTGCGGTATCGTCAGTCGATGCCTGGAGCAGCGCTATATTCCCTCACCTGCGCCACGAACCGGTGTTCGCCGAATGCCTTCCCGGCACCCGGCGAGCCTGCAAGTCCTGAAGCGTCACCGCGTCAACGCTGTTTTTCCAGCTTCACGATGGTCAGGGTGCCGTTGACGTTTTCGACGCGAACCTTGACCTTGTCGCCCTCGTGGATCTGCTTGATCATCGCAGCATCCTTCGCCTTGAATGCCATCGTCATCGGCGGCATGCCAACGTTGTCCAACGCGCCGTGCTTCAGCGTGACCATGCCAGTCTCAGGGTCCACCTTCCTGACCTCAGCATCGGTGAGTACGGTCTTCGAAGACGTCCTGGAAACCGGCGGCGTGGACATGTTCATGCCAGCCATGTCATCTCCCGCGAACACCGGCGCAGCAACGATGGCACAAAGAACAGCAGACGCAACAATCAACTTCTTCATTGGGTTTCTCCAGTTTGAGTAGATGGCACTTTCGCGCCGGAAAGTACTGCATGGCGAAAACGGTCAGCGTTGGCCTGTCTTGCGCGACGGCGCTGTAACAGGAACCAGGCGGCCGGAATAACGAACATCGACAGCAGCGGCGCCGTGACCATGCCGCCGACCATCGGCGCGGCAATGCGCTGCATGACTTCCGAGCCGGCACCGTGTCCGACCATGATGGGTATAAGACCGGCGAGCACGACTGCGACCGTCATTGCCTTGGGTCGCACGCGCAATACGGCGCCTTCGCGAATCGCATCGAACAGAAGTGCCTCGGTCAGCGGTTCACCGGCCTCCAGCCTGCGATTCAGCGCACCCTTCAGGTACAGCAGCATCACGACGCCGAACTCTGCTGCCACGCCGGCGAGCGCGATGAATCCCACTGATGTCGCGACCGACACGGCATGTCCCAGCATCCAGATGAGCCAGAAACCGCCGACCAGCGCGAATGGCACCGTCGACATCAGCAGCAGCGCGTCTGCCGCCGAATTGAAGGTCAGGAACAACAGCACGAAGATGACGACGAGCGTCACGGGGATGACGGTGCGCAACTTCGCCGCCGCACGCTCCAGGTACTCGAACTGACCAGACCACGCAATTGAATACCCTGGCGGCAACACCACCTTCGCCGCTACGGCACGTTGCATCGCTTTCACGGCCGACTGCAGGTCCGTATTGCGAATATCGACATAGACAAAACCAGAAAGCCGCGCATTCTCACTGCGAATCGCCGGCGGGCCGTCGGCAATGACGATATGCGCGACATCGCCGAGCTGGATTTGCGCGCCCCGGTCCGTGACGACCGGCAACTGGCGCAGCTTGTCGAGCGAATCCCGGATCTCGCGTGGATAGCGGATGTTGATGGGAAACCGCTCACGGCCAGCAATGACCTCGCCGACATTTTCTCCACCCACCGCCGACGATACGACCGACTGGATGTCTGCCACCGCAAGTCCATAGCGCGCGGCCGCAAGCCGGTCGATATCGACGTCGATGTACCGGCCGCCGTTCAGGCGTTCGGCGAGCGCGGAGGTCACGCCTGGCACATCCTTCACCGCCGCCTCCACTTGCGCCGCGACCGCGTCGATTTGCGTGAGGTCGGGTCCTGAAATCTTGACCCCGACTGGAGTCTTGATGCCCGTCGACAGCATGTCGAGGCGGTTACGGATAGGCGGAACCCATACATTCGACAGACCCGGCACCTTCACCGTCCGGTCCAGTTCATCGACCAGTTTTTCCGGCGTCATGCCGGGTCGCCACTGGCTGCGCGGTTTGAACTGAATCGTCGTCTCGAACATCTCGAGACCCGGCGCGGGGTCCGTCGCGGTATCGGCGCGTCCCGACTTGCCGAACACGGTCGCCACTTCCGGTACCGTCTTGATGAGCCGGTCGGTCTGCTGCAGCAGCTCGCTCGCTTTCCCGGTCGAAATGCCCGGCAGCGCGGTCGGCATGTACAACAGGTCGCCCTCGTCGAGCTGCGGCAGGAATTCTCCCCCGAGACGCGAAACCGGGACCATGGTGGCAGCCAGTGCGACCACGGCGACTCCAATCGCGAGCCATGGACGTCGAAGCGTTGCCTCAAGCAGCGGCTTGTAGAGTCGAATCAGCACGCGATTGATGGGGTTGGCATTTTCATGCGGAATGCGGCCCCGGATGAGATAGCCCATCAGCACGGGCACGAGTGTCACGGACAGCCCGGCAGCGGCCGCAATCGTGTACGTCTTCGTGAACGCCAGCGGCGAGACGAGCTTCCCTTCCTGTCCTTCCAGCGAGAACACCGGGATAAAAGACAGCGTAATGATGAGCAGCGAGAAGAACAGCGCGGGCCCTACCTCGGCGGCGGATGTCGCAATGAGTTCCCAGCGTTGCGCGGCCGTCAATACCGTGCCGGGAAACTCATGATCGAATGCCTCCAGGTGCTTGTGCGCGTTCTCTATCATCACGATGGCGGCGTCAATCATCGCGCCGATGGCAATCGCAATGCCGCCGAGCGACATCAGGTTCGCATTGACGCCCTGGTAGCGCATCACGATGAACGCCGCGAGTACGCCGAGCGGCAGCGACAGGATGGCCACGAATGCGCTGCGCAGGTGAAGCAGGAATACCGCACAGACGAGCCCGACGACAATGAACTCCTCGATAAGTTTGTCCTTGAGGTTGTCCACCGCGCGCTCGATGAGCTGCGAGCGGTCGTAGGTTGTGACAACCTCGACACCAGGCGGCAGCGACCGCTTCAGGTCAGCCAGTTTCGCTTTCACCGCCTCGATGGTCGTCAAGGCGTTTTTGCCCGAACGCATGACGATGACGCCGCCCGCGACTTCGCCCTCGCCGTTCAGCTCGGCGATGCCACGACGCGTCTCGGGCCCGATCTGGATGCGCGCCACGTTGCCGAGCAGGACGGGCGTACCCGCGTCGTTCGTGCGCAGCACAATGTTGCGGAAGTCATCAAGTGAATGAAGGTAGCCGGAAGAGCGGACCACGTACTCCGACTCCGCCATCTCGACGACCGAGCCACCCGATTCCTGATTCGCCTTGCTGAGCGCGTCGGCCACCGCTGCCTGCGTGATGCCGTATGCGCGCAGCCTGTCGGGGTCGAGCACGACCTGGTACTGGCGGACCATCCCGCCGATGCTTGCAACCTCCGAAACGTCCGGCACCGACTTCAGCTCGAACTTCAGGAACCAGTCGTTCAATGCGCGCAGTTGTCCGAGGTCGTGCTGTCCGGTCCTGTCGACGAGTGCGTACTCGTACACCCAGCCCACGCCGGTCGCGTCGGGCCCCAGCGAGACCGTCGCCCCCGGCGGCAGACGGCTTTGCACCTGGTTCAGGTATTCGAGCACGCGTGAGCGCGCCCAGTACTGGTCGGTCCTGTCATCGAACAGCACGTAGACAAACGCATCGCCGAACGAAGAGTACGCGCGAATGGCTTTCGCCCCCGGCACGCCAAGCAGCGTCGTGGTGAGCGGATACGTCACCTGATCTTCGATGACCTGGGGTGCCTTGCCCGGGTACGACGCCTTGATGATGACCTGGGTATCGGACAGGTCGGGCAGCGCATCGAGCGGTGTTTCGGTCACCGAGTAGACGCCCCACGCCGTGACGAGCACCGTCGCGAGCAATACCAGGAACCGGTTGTGAATGGACCAGCGAATGAGGCGCGCAATCATTTGGCACCTCCAACGGGTTCGACCTTCGTGAGCTGGTAGCCATCGTCCGTTTGCCGGAACACGAAATGCACCGTCTCGCCCGCTTTCACTTCAGGGAACGCATTGGGCGAAGGCTTGTTGAACGCCATCGTCATCGCGCCCCAGCCAAGCGTCGGAACAGGTTGATGCGAAAACGTCATGTCATTCGGCGTGACCTTTTCGACCTTCCCCGTGGTCTCGTAAGTCTGAGTCGCGGCAGGGGTAGAGGCTGCAGCGGAACCGGTCGTGGAGGTGGGGCCGGTTGCCCCCGATGCTGAACCACTTTCCAGCCTCGGCAGAACCGATTTCAGACTGGCTTCGGAATCAATGAGGAACTGACCGGAAGCAACGACCGTGTCGCCGTCGCTCAGACCGCTTAACACCTCAGTTTCATTGCCGACATCGTTGCCAACCGTGACCGTAACGGGCTGCAGGCGGCCATCACTGTTCCTCGCGATGACGACGGAGCGCTTGCCTGTAGCGATGACTGCCTCGGATGGGACGAGCAGACGCGAGACCGCCTTCTGTCCACCGACACGCACACGCATCAGCATGCCGGGCGTGAGCTTCAGCGCGGTGTTGTCGATTTCGAGGCGTGCCTGCAGCGTGCGGCTGCTGGTGCTGATGCCGGGCAGGATTTCGCGAATCTGTCCGTTGAAATGCTGAGCAGGATCACCCGCGAACGTCGCATCCACCGTCATGCCGGGCTGCACGCTCAATGCAAGCGCCTCAGGGATTTCAACGATCAGCCACAGTTTTGACAGACCGGCGACCTTCGCGAGCGTCTGCCCCGGCACCACCATCGCGCCATCCCTGACGTTCAGTTCGCTCACGACGCCAGTTTCCGGCGATGACAGCACGACATGTGTCTGCGCCTTGCCGGTCCGCTCCAGGGCCGCGACGACGCCGTCTGGAATCGACAGCGCACGCATACGCGCGCGGGACGCTTCCAGCATGCTGCTGTCCGTCCCGCCGCGCCTGAGCGCGAGGTACTCTTCCTGCGGCGCCAGCCAGTCGGGTACGAACAGCGACGCAATCGGCGCCCCCTTCGCAATCCGCTGCATCGGTGCGCTGGCGTACAGGCGGTCGATGTAACCCGTGACGCGCGACTGCACGACATCTGACCGCGATTCGTCGAACTGCGTGGTGCCGACGGCGTCGAATCCTTCCGTAGTGTCCTGCCGGTGTACGGTCGCGAAACGGATGCCCAGATTCTGCTGGAGGCCCGGGTCAATCTTGATGCCGGTGGCTCCGCCGCCTTCATCGGCGTAGACCGGCTCGAGTTGCATCTCCATGAAAGGCGACTTGCCGGGTTTGTCGAAATGCTGGCTCGGCACCATCGGGTCATGCCAGTACAGCACCTTGTGTCCTGTCTTCGGGTCAACCTTGTCGCCGGACGGTGTTGCCTCCGGCGCGCTTGTGCCATTTGTCGCCAGACGATGTGTACCGGCGACATAGCCGGCACCGAGCAGCGCCGCTGCGGCAAACACCATGAGGGCCGCGCGTGCCAGTTGTTGCTTTTGCATGCTGTTCTCCTTCACTGACTGACGGGCATCGACGCGGACATCGAGGCGGGCACGACCTGGTATTCGAGCTGCGCCCAGGTTTGCGACACATCGCGCTGCAGGTCGAGCACCTGAAGTTCAGCGTCGAGCTGCGCACGCCTCGCAGCGAAGGTATCGGCCAGCGAGCCAGTACCTGCCTTGTATGCGGCAGCAGCCAGTTGCACGCGCTGGTCCGCAGCCGGGAGCAGGGAGTGGGTGAGACTGGTCACGCGTTCGCGACCGCTCGCGAGGGTGGCTGACTGCGTGCGGATGTCCGCTTCGACCTGCCGCTGCGCGTCCTCGTACATCAGCCGCGCCTTGGTGCCCAGTTCAGCTTTCTCTGCTGCGTCCCGGTCCTGGTAGCTCTTGCGATGGATGGGCAGCGGGATGCTGACGCCAACCGACACCATGTTCGAGTACGCCCCGCCGCGCTGCTGGTAAGCGACTTCCCACGTCCAGTTGGGGCTTCGGTTACTGTTCGCGACGGCCGTATCGGCATCGGCGACGGCAATGTCCCGGGATGCTGCGACGAGCACCGGCTGCACCTCACGCAGTTCCTCCGGCGGCAGTGATGACACAGATGACTGTGGCGCCGGCGGCTCGCCGGTCACGTCTGAAACGGGCATTGCCGTCCAGCGGGACAGGCCGATGAGCGCGGTCTGCAATGTCTGTTGGGCCTTGAGCAACTGGTCCTGGGTCTGCGCGAGCATCGCCCGGGCCTGCGTTACATCGGCGGCAGTCGCTTTCGCTCCACGATAAGACGCTCTCGTCGCATCCAGCTCATGGGTCATGTGGTCAACGAGTTCCTGCTGCAGCGAAACGGCCTTCTTTGCATAAACCGCGCTCAACCAGGCCGTGGCCGTTTGCTGGCGGGTGTTCGCGAGCTGGCCGAGGTAGCCTGCCCGCTCGCGGTCCACTACCTCGTTCGCCAAGGCGGACCGGAGTCGGCGCTTGTCGCCCGACACCCATTCCTGCTCGATGCCGATACGGCGCATCGTCATGAAATCCTGGCCAACTGTGAATTTCTGCTGCCCGGTCACAGGCAGGTTGTCGACGCCGGCTTTGAGCGTCGGGTCGGGCAACTGGCCGGCCCGGACGGCCGCTTCCGAACTGGCGCGTACCGAAGCCTGTGCAGCCCCCATGGCGGCGGAGCGGTCCGTAGCGGCCTGAAGTGCCGCATCAAGCGTCACGGGTGTTTCCTGAGCGTACGCAGCGACGCTCGTGAGAATCAGCGCGGCAAAAAGTGAATGCGCGCGCAGTGGTGCACGCCGGCATGACGGCGTGCCAATGGTCATAGGCATGTTCTAACCCCAACGGCGGACTCCCACAGGGAATCCACGTCCTGGACGCAGGACGACCTCGCCGCAAATGCGGCGAACCTGTCAGCAGGGATTAGATGGCGCGAGGAGGTCGCCAGAGACCGGCCGGTTCACGGACGGTGAGCGACTGTGCGTAGTGGAATACGACGGGGTTGGACAGTCCGGCGGGACGGGTTATCTCGATGCGCGACGCCGGGTGATACAGGCTGCCCAGTTGACATTGAGCCGTTGCCTTGCAGAAGAAGCCTTTGGCTTTTCCCGGTTGAGAAGATTTCATCATCTCGCAGCTGGGCATCTCCGAAGACATCGCACCGCCATCCTCGGAACCCATGCTCATCTGCATCGGACAGGCTCCAGTCAAGCCGCTGGCTGCCAGCCCACTGATGGGCAGCACAGCGCAAAGCAGCAGGAGGAGCAATGTCCGGAGAAATTTCATGGCCCAGAGTATAGCCGAGCTATCTTGAGCATGTTCGTGCTCACGTTTCCACGGCCTCAATGTCGTGAATCCGTTATCTTCTAACGCTTCCGCTTCCGCGCATCGACGTGCCCCGTTTCTTTGCGGCTGCCCGTTGGCCTCGCCATGCATGCCGTGTATGACGCACCCCGCGTGCGATAATCACATCACGCTTATTTCCGGCGACGCCACCACTTTGATTTGCTACAGCCTTGAACGCGTTTAGTGTATCGCTTGATCGTGCGACCGACTTCGACGAAGTCATCGACGTCCGGACTCCACTCGAGTTCGCTGAAGACCATATCCCCGACGCCTTGAACGCTCCCGTGCTATCCAACGAGGAGCGCGTCACGATCGGTACCATGTACAAGCAGGTGTCTCCCTTCGAAGCGACACGACTTGGCGCCGCATTGGTGGCCCGCAATATCGCGAAGCATCTGGAGACGACTTTCGCGGATCGTCCACGCAACTGGCGGCCACTGATCTATTGCTGGCGCGGCGGCAAGCGCTCAGCTTCGATGACGACGTGGTTTAACATGATCGGTTGGCGTGCACGTCAGCTGGAGGGCGGCTACAAGAGCTATCGGCGCGATGTTGTCGCGGCACTCGAAACGCTGCCGCAGCGGTACCGTTATATGGTTCTGACGGGCAATACAGGAAGTGGCAAGACGCGTCTGCTGCAGGCACTTGCCGAGGCCAACGCGCAGACCCTGGATCTCGAGGCACTCGCATGCCATCGGGGGTCGGTTCTCGGCTTGCCGCCTCACGGCCAGCAGCCCTCGCAAAAGGCATTCGACTCCGCTCTGGTTGCCGAATTCCGCCGCCTCGACGCCAACCGGCCGGTCTTCATCGAAGCGGAAAGCCGAAGGATCGGCACGCTCTCATTGCCGGCAGCGCTGACCGATCAGATCCATGACGGAACGTGTGTCAGTCTCGAAACTACACGCGACGACCGCATCCGGTTGCTTCTCGACGACTACGCGCACCTGTTTGAGAACGTCGATCTGTTCAAGTCGCAACTCTCGAAGCTCGCAGGCCTGCATAGTCATGCCCGAATCCGCGAATGGCACACGTTGCTGTACGAAGGACGCAGGAAAGAACTCTTTGAGCAGTTGATCGACCTGCACTACGATCCCGCGTACGCGCGCAGCACCGGCAAGAACTTCGCGAAACTGGCCGACGCGACACGCTTTACGCTGCGCCCCGTCGATGCCGACATTCTCGAACAGGCGCGGACGCTGCTCGCACGCCTTTCCTGACTCAACCGGATCAGTGAAGCCTGGATGGAACGATGGGTTCTCGTGCCGGCGTTCGCTGACCTGCAGGATCCTGTCCAACTGGCTCCAGCGCATCAATGCCTGTGTCAGCATCCCGGCTGAGCATCGCTCGCGCCGTCTTCATGTCGAGCGCACCCTCCCATCGCGCGACCACAATGGTCGCAACGCCGTTGCCAATCAGATTTGTGACTGCCCGGGCCTCGTTGAGGAAGCGGTCAACGCCCAGTAACAACACCAACCCGGACACAGGAATCTTGTGCATCGTGGCCAGGGTGGCAGCCAATGCGACGAATCCGGCTCCGGCCACACCTGCGGAACCCTTGGAGGTCAGCAAGAGCACGCCCATCACGAGTAACTGATCCCAGATCGTCAGGTGAATATTCATGGCTTGCGCAATGAACATAGTCGCCATCGTCAGATAAATGGCGGTTCCATCGGCATTGAACGTGTAACCCGTGGGCAACACCATCCCGACGACAGGTCGCGAGCAGCCCATCTTCTCCATTTTGATGAGCATCTGCGGCAGAACCGCTTCGGTCGACGCGGTGCCGAGCGTGATGAGGATTTCGTCCTTGATGTAGCTGAGAAACTTCCACAGCGAAAGTCCACACATGCGCATGACGACGCCGAGCACGACGACCACAAAGAAGATTGAGGTCAGGTAAAGGCAGAGCATCAATTGACCGAATGATGCCAACGTGCCAATTCCATACTTGCCGATGGTGAATGCCATGCCGCCAAAAGCGCCGACGGGTGCGACATACATCACAATTCGAACCACGCCAAACATGCCCTGCAGGAACATGTCGAGCATGTCGACAAACGGCGCTGTGCGCGGGCCCAGCCTGGCAAGGGCGATTGCGAGCAGGAGCGAAAAGAAGATGATCGGCAGAATCTCCCCATTCGCGAACGCGCCGACAATGCTGTTCGGGACGATACTCATGAAGAAATCGAGCATCCCGTGCTGTTGCGCCGCATGGGTGTAACTGGCAATGGCCGAACTGTCGATATGGGCGGGATCGATGTTCATGCCGCTGCCGGGCTTGATGATATTGACGACCACAAGGCCAATCGCAAGCGCAATCGTCGATGCGACCTCGAAGTAAAGAACCGCTTTGACGCCAACGCGCCCAGCCTGATGAAGGTCGCTCATGCGGGCAATGCCGACAACGACCGACGCGAAGATGATCGGAGCAAGCAACATCCGGATCAGTTTGATGAACAGATCCCCGAGCGGCTTGAGCTGAGAGCCAATGTCCGGATACAGATGCCCGACGAGGATGCCGGCAATGATCCCGATAAGAACCTGTACGTAGAGCCTGGAAAGACATTTTCCGATCTTTGAAACCCGCATGACTGTCTCCTATGCGTGGCGTCTTCTAATAAAATCGGGCGCGCACCCGCAGCGGGGACAACCGCTGCGGTCAGCACGGCCGGATTTCGCCTGCGTCTTTTTCAGGTTTTTATGGACGCTGCGCCGACGCTCAGGGTCGGCGCGGTTGTGGGCTGACCGCTTATGCGGACAGCTTTCGCATCTCGGCAAAGAGATCGGCCTTTCCTTCAAAGCCGATCCCGGGCAGGTCGGGCATGGTGATGTAACCGCTTTCAACCTTGACACCGTCGGGAAATCCGCCGTACGGCTGAAACAGATCCGGATAGGATTCGTTGCCGCCCAGCCCCAGGCCAGCCGCGATGTTCAACGACATCTGGTGGCCGCCGTGCGGAATGCAGCGGCTCGGCGACCACCCGTGCTGACGCAGCATGTCGAGCGTACGCAGGTACTCAACCAGTCCATAGCTCAACGCGCAGTCGAACTGCAACCAGTCGCGGTCGGGGCGCATGCCGCCATAGCGGATGAGGTTGCGAGCGTCCTGCATCGAGAACAGGTCTTCGCCGGTCGCCATCGGCTTGTCGTAGTAGTTGCGCAGCGTAGCTTGCAGCTCGAAGTCGAGTGGATCGCCGGGTTCCTCGTACCAGAAGAGGTCGTACTGCGACAGCGCCTTCGCGTATTGAATGGCCGTATCGAGATCGAATCTCCCGTTGGCATCGACGGCCAGCTTCTGGCCGTCGCCGAGCACGCTCAGGATCGAATCGATGCGGCGCAGGTCTTCATCGAGCGATGCACCGCCGATTTTCTTCTTCACGACCGTGTAGCCCCGGTCGATATAGCTGCGCATTTCGTCCTTGAGCTTTTCGTGATCCTGGCCCGGATAGTAGTAACCGCCGGCGGCGTACACAAAGATCCTGCGGTCGGGCTGACCATTGCCGTAACGATCCGCCAGCAACTGGAAGAGCGGCTTGCCTTCGATCTTTGCCACGGCATCCCATACCGCCATGTCAATCGTTCCGATGGCGACCGAACGCTCGCCGTGACCGCCGGGCTTCTCGTTCGTAAACATCGCGGCCCAGATCCTGTGCGGATCGAGGTTGTCGCCAGCATCGTTGACGAGTGTGGCCGGGTCGGCTTCGAGCAGGCGCGGAATGAACCGCTCGCGCATCAACTTGCCCTGGCCATAGCGGCCGTTTGAGTTGAAGCCGTATCCGACCACCGGCTTGCCGTCGCGAATGACGTCCGTCACCACGGCGACAAGGCTCAGCGTCATCTTGCTGAAGTCGATATAGGCATTGCGGATCGGTGAACTGATCGGCACGGTCTTTTCGCGAATCTCAACGATTCTCATGGATGTCTCCTGATAGCATCGCGCGTTGTCGATGCAACGGGCTGTAGGAGTCGCTAGGTTATTCGCGAAAAGTGGCGCTATGATTCACTGAAAATCACTTCTTTATTAACTTTCAGTGAAAACTGACATCGCCTCCCATCTCGAGTTTTTCGTACTGCTTGCGCGACACGGAAACCTGTCCGCGGCCGCGCGCGAACTCGATCTGACGCCGCCTGCCGCGACCAAACGGCTGGCTCAGCTGGAGGCGCGTCTCGGCGTGCGACTGGTCAACAGGACAACGCGCAGTATTAGCCTGACCACTGAAGGTGAGACCTACCTGCACCACGCGGCGCGGATTCTGGCCGAGGTGCGAGAGATGGAGGATGCCGTTTCGTCCAGCCGGTCGGTGCCGAGGGGACTGCTGCGCGTGAACGCGACGCTGGGGTTCGGGCGTACTACGATCGCCCCGCTCGTCTCCGAGTTCGCGAGGCGTTATCCGCATGTTGAAGTGCAGCTTGACGTCACGGACCGGCCGATCGATCTCGTAGAAAGTGGTGTCGATCTGGCGATCCGCTTCGGTTCGCTGCCCGACAAGCGACTCAATGCGCGGCGCGTCATGTCGAATCGAAGGTTCCTCTGCGCATCGCCGCGATATCTGGAACTGCATGGCACACCTGCGAGTCTTGCCGACCTCTCAGACCACCAGTGCATCATCCACCGTCAGAACGACGATGCTTATGGAGTCTGGCGTCTGATGCATAACGGTCACAGCGAAGTCGTAAAAGTTCAGGGCGCGCTGTCGAGTAACGACGGAGATATCGTCCTCGGCTGGGCGCTGGACGGCCACGGCATATTGGTGCGTTCGGAATGGGATCTTGCGAAGTATCTGGAGAGCGGAAGGCTGCGAATTGTTCTCCCAGAGTTCGTCCAGCCATCGGCGGACCTGTTCGTCTACTACCCGAACAGGCGGAATCAGTCCGCGCGCGCAAGAGCGTTTATTGATTTCCTTGTCGAGCGCTTCAAGATGCCCGTTGCACCTGCTTCACAGGCCGCTTCATTGTAGAAGCCGGATTCGCCTGCCGGCGGTTCGCCCACTCGCGCACCGCTTGCGCGAACAACCTGAGTGCGGTGGGCGGGTGCCGGTTAGCCGGATAGTAAAGACACAAACCCGGAAAGGAAGGACTCCATTCAGGCAGCAGGTGGATGAGCCGGCCCGACGCCACGTGCTCTGCTACGTGCGTTTCCGGGACCCAGGCGATGCCGATACCGGCCAGTGCCGCGTCGACCATCAGATTCAGATTGCCCAGGGTCATTGGCCCGTCGACATCGACGCTCGCGCTTTTGCCGCGATGTTCCAGATCCCAGCGGTACAGCGCGCCGCTCTCGAAGCGGAAACGGATGCACCGGTGCTGCGCCAGATCGTGAGGCGCTTTCGGCAACGCATGGCGCGACAGATAGTCGGGTGATGCCACTGCGGCGAAGCGCATGTCGGGTCCGAACCGGATGGCGATCATATCGCGCGGTACGTCGCCAAGAACGCGTATGCCGGCGTCGAAGCCGTCGGCCACGATATCCACGAGCCGCGTGTCCACGACGAATTCGACATGAATGTCAGGATAGGCATCGAGAAAGTCTGGAAGGACATGGACGACAAGCTGTCTTGCTGCCGCCTCCGAAGCACTGATCCGGATCGAGCCTGACGGCCGGTCGTTTGCCGACGCCACCTGGTTCACCGCCTCTTCGAGATCGGTGATTGCCGGTCTCACGCGAAGCAGAAGCTGCTCCCCCGCTTCCGTCAGCGCGACGGAGCGGGTCGTGCGATTGAACAGCCGTACGCCCAGTCGCGCCTCCAGTCCCCGCATCGAATGGCTCAGCGCTGAAGGCGACACGCCCAGTATGCGTGCAGCCGCGCGAAAGCTTCGCTGGTCAGCGATGGCAATGAAAGCAGTCAGTTCGGACAGGCCAGCGCGCAACATAGTTGAATTTTACTCATCTCCCCGTGCAATGGTAGCCAGATTGTTGAACGGTGTACAGCAACCTACACTGCATGAATTCAATTACGGCCTGGCGCATGTCAGGCGTCGGCAGGCAGCGATGCTCGCGCAGCCAGGGTTCGCCTTCGAAGGCGTGATCGCAGTGCCCGACTCACGGCAAAGCTCTACCTGCGACATTTCAAAGGAAGAAAGAGTATGGAAAAGCGCAAACTGGGAAACAGCGGTCTTGAGGTATCGGCGATCGGCCTTGGCTGCATGGGCCTGAGTTTCGGCTATGGCCCGGCCACTGAAAAGTCGGAAGGCATCAAGCTGATTCGCACCGCTTTCGAGCAGGGCGTCACATTCTTCGACACCGCCGAATGCTATGGCCCGTTCATCAACGAGGAACTGGTCGGCGAGGCCCTTGCGCCCTTTCGCGACCAGGTGGTGATCGCCACGAAGTTTGGCTTCAAGGACGGTGACTCGAGCAAGGGGCTCGACAGCAGCCCTGAGCACATCCGTGCCGTAGCCGAGGCATCGCTGAAGCGTCTGAAGACCGATTGCATCGACCTGTTCTACCAGCATCGTGTCGATCCGAACGTGCCGGTCGAAGAGGTGGCCGGCACCGTCAAGGATCTGATCCAGGAAGGCAAGGTCAGGCACTTCGGTCTGTCCGAAGCGGGCGCGCAGTCGATCCGCCGTGCGCACGCCGTGCAACCGGTGGCGGCATTGCAGAGCGAGTATTCGCTCTGGTGGCGCGAGCCGGAGCAAAGTGTGCTGCCGACTCTCGAAGAACTCGGCATCGGCTTTGTGCCCTTCAGTCCGCTCGGTAAAGGCTTCCTGACCGGCGCGATCGACGCGGACACGACGTTCGACAAAACGGATTTCCGCAACGTCGTACCGCGCTTCTCCGAGGAAAACCGCAAAGCCAATGCGGGCCTCGTCGACGTGCTCGGCAAGATCGCCGACAGCAAGAGCGCCACGCGGGCGCAGATCGCGCTCGCCTGGCTGCTCGCGCAAAAGCCGTGGATCGTGCCGATCCCGGGCACCACCAGACTGCATCGACTCGAAGAGAACGTCGGCGCGGCCGCTGTCGAACTGTCGGCTGACGATCTGTCCGCCATCGAAGCAGCACTGCGGCAGATCAAGGTCGTGGGCGACCGCTACCCGGCGCACCTTCAGCAGCGCGTCGATCGCTAACCTCCCTGCTGCAGCAGCAACAAGAAGGTATCGAAACCATGAGCGGCAACATTGAAGGCAAGGTCGTCGTGATCACGGGCGCGAGCAGTGGCTTAGGCGAGGCGACCGCCCGACATCTGTGCGCACAAGGGGCAAGCGTTGTGCTGGGCGCACGGCGCGTCGACCGCATTCAATCGCTGGCGGATGAGTTGATCCGCGGCGGCGGCAAGGCCGTCGCCGTGGGCACCGACGTCACCCGCTACGACGAGGTCAAGAGACTGGTCGACACAGCGGTGCAGACCTTTGGGCGCGTCGATGTGATGATCAACAATGCCGGGCTGATGCCGCACTCGCCGCTCGAACGGCTCAAGATCGAGGACTGGAACCGGACGATCGACGTGAACATCAAGGGCGTGCTGTACGGCATCGCTGCGGCACTACCCTACATGAAGCAGCAGAAGGGAGGCCACATCATCAATGTCTCGTCGGTAGCCGGGCATAAGGTGCGGCCCGGCAGCGCCGTCTATGCGGCCACCAAAAGTGCCGTGCTCATGCTGTCCGAAGGGCTGCGTCAGGAGGTCAAGCCCTATGACATCCGCACGACCGTGATCTCACCAGGCGCGGTGGACACGGAACTCCCGGACAGCATCACCGAGCCCGATGTCGCCGACAACATCCACAAGTTCTATCAGGCGTACGCGATCCCTGCCGAATCATTCGCGCGTACGGTTAGCTTCGCGATCAGTCAGCCGCCAGAAGTCGATGTGAACGAGATCCTGTTCCGGCCCACGCGCCAGGAACTCTAACTGCGGTGCGATTGCGGTACCCGGGCAACCCTCTTCTGAGGCAGGCGCACGTCCTCTGTGCCGGTGTTCAGGCTTTTCCTGCTATCACTGGGCGCGACCTTACGACAACGCAGTGGGATTCGTGCTCGACGACGCCGCGTACGGGATCGATCGCAAACCCGCCACCTACTTCGCTGGCGCGACCCTCGACGACTTCACCTTCACGAAGCACGCCTGAACCGTGCGGGCGTCGCGGTTGCTCCGCGCGCCTGTGGCCCCGGCGCCGCCGGCAAGCCCGACTGTTCACCGCGACGATCCCATCGGTCGCGCCCGCCTAAGCATTTCATAAGGTTCACCCGCTAAGATCGCCCGGCGGCAGTCTGGGTGTTGCATCGCCTGTGCGCATGGGGTGCGCGACGATTGTGGAACGCTCCAGGCTGCCTGTCATTGATAAAACGTCCCTCAACGCACTCACGACATGAATTCACTCGAAGTGTTCAATCAGGCGCTCTTTCTGATGATCAACGCCACGGCCTCGACGCCCGTGTGGCAAATCGACGTGGCACGGTTGATCGCCGATTACCTCATCTATCTCGTTCCGCTGTCACTCGTAGCGATATGGCTCTCCGGCGACGAGCGTCAGCGCGGCACCGCAGTCCGCGCGTGTTGCGTCACCCTGCTCGCTCTCGGCATTAATCAGATCATTGGCCTTGTCTGGCAACATCCCCGACCGTCGATGATCGGACTCGGCCATACCTTTTTGCCGCACGCGACAGACTCGTCGTTCCCGAGCGACCATGGGACCGTGTTCGCGAGTGTCGCCTTGACCTTGTTGTCAGATGGTCTGCGGCGGTACGGCTTGCTCACGCTGCTGTCCGGTATCGCAGTTGCGTGGGCGCGCGTGTTTGTCGGTGTCCATTTCCCGTTCGATATGGCGGGTGCTGTCGCTGTCGCTTGCGTCGCGTTCCTGTTCATCATGCCGGTCTGGCAGCTGGGCGGCACTGTCGTGATGCGCTGGGTGCTCATGCTGTACCGCAGACTGCTCGCGTGGCCGATTGATCGTGGCTGGCTGCCCTCGTGAAGAATTCCTGACCATGCGGTGAAACTACGCCGCTGTCTGATTCAACCGACCCTTAAATCCGTTCGCCGCCCTTGCCCACGAACGCTTTTTTTGTGCCTTTTTTATGACTTTTGGGGTGGCATACTTCGCGCGCCAGCTTCCGCTGACCAGGCATTCTTAAAGCTATAAATCCGGGAGGAGAAGCCGAAGATGAACAGTTTCGATACCGCAATCCAGATTTTCCTCACACAAATCGAACTCAGCTCCGTGCTTAACCACGCGATCAGGGTGATCGCGGGTCTTTATACATTCAAAGGTTTCGTCCTCGTACCCATTTTGTGGTGGATCTGGTTCCAGCCCAGTCAACGCACTGAATGGCAGCGTGAGATGGTCATCGCCACGATTGTGAGCGGCCTTCTGTCGCTCGCAACCGGAAGGCTCCTCGCTCATTACCTGCCGTTTCGGGTGCGGCCTATCTATAACCCCGACCTGCACCTGCACTTTCCAATGGCTTTTGTGCGCGAGTCCGTGCAGCGAACCTGGAGCTCCTTTCCGAGCGATCACGCGATGCTGTGGATGTCGGTCGCGACCGGCATTTTTCTCGTCTGGCGCCGTGTCGGCATACTCGCGCTGTTGTACGTCGCGATCTTCATATGCCTGCCGCGTGCGTATCTCGGCTTCCATTATCCAACGGACGTGCTTGCGGGGGCGGCGATCGGGATTGCTATCACCTGGGTCATGACACGCGACGCCGTCAGAACGCGTTATGCCGTGCCCATCCTCCGATCGATTCACAGGTTCCCCGGGCCCAGCTATATGTTGGCGTTTCTCCTTTGTTTTGAGCTGATCACCCAGTTCGACGACCTGCTCCAGCTCGCGCAGTCGGCCGCAAAAGCATTGTGATGACCCGGGACTGCGACAACACCACCGCTTCCTGCGCTGAGCGTGGCGCTCGCAACGCGCCGGGGAAAGGGATCCGCGTGCGCCACGTCTTTTGACGACGGTGTCGATTTCCGACATCCCGATTCGTTGTAGTGTCAGAGCCGCCCGTCGATTCTGAATCGTCTTCCGGGCCGTGCGGATCCCGCAACTCACTCAAGGAGAGACGAAAATGCGAGTCATGGTGATGGTGAAGGCGACGAGCCAGTCAGAGGCCGGCAAAATGCCGGGCACGGAGCTGCTTGCAGCAATGGGCAACTTCAATGAAGAACTCGTCAAGGCAGGTGTGCTGCTTGCCGGCGAGGGCCTGCACCCGAGCGCCCGCGGCAAACGGGTGCACTTCTCGGGCAGCCGGCGGACGGTGATCGATGGGCCGTTCACGGAGACCAAAGAACTCGTCGCCGGGTTCTGGCTGTGGCAGGTCAAGTCAATGGAGGAGGCAGTCGAGTGGGTCAGGCGCTGCCCTAACCCCATGGAAGGCGACTCCGAAATCGAAATCCGCCCGCTGTTCGAAGCCGCCGATTTCGGTGCAGAACTCACGCCCGAGTTGCGCGCCAGGGAAGAGCATCTGCGCGCCGAGGTCGAAGCCGCAGCGAACAGGCCTCGTTGACGCGAGATAGCTGGCTTGCTGACACTTCGTGGAAGCGGTTGTGGAAGCGATCACGGATACGAAGCTGGCTTCCAGCCCGGTGTGGGCGCCGGGCTGATCAGAGCCCTATTTCCTTTTGAACGCAGCGTGCCGTTCTGTGCGTTCGTTCGCAAACTGGCTGCTGAGCGACGCATCCAGATCTTTCCGTTCAACCTGGATACCGCACTTCGGGCATACGCTGCCCAGACCCACATCGTGACCACAGTGACGATGCGTGAAACGCACCGCGATCTCTTCGCTCTCGTCCTTGCACCAGGTTTCGCCCCACGCACGCAGCGCATGAATGACGGGATAAAACGACCGTCCCTTCTCCGTCAAACGATATTCATGGCGTAGTGGCTTCTCGCTATACGGATGACGCTCGATCATTCCATCTGCCTCGAGTGACTTCAGACGGGTTGCCACCATCTGCGGCGTCGCTTCCGTCTGAATCTGTATCTCTTCGAAGCGCGTTGCGCCCATGTACAACTCCCTGAGGACCAGGACGGTCCATCGATCACCCACGATATCCAGCGACCGCGCCACCGGGCATACCGTATCTGTCTTCTCCGCGACACGTACCACGACCGCTCTCCACGAGATAACTATTAATTTCATAGTAACACAACGCGCGCTGCACGTGCATACGCACATGCGGGCCATCGCCGCTTGACGGGACTCGCGCCATTCTGCCGACCATCACGACGAAATCGCCCTAAAACCGGCATCGTACTTGACACTATGTTTTTCATAGTTATATCCTCCACTCACGTTATGCGATGCGTGAGACGTCACGAATCGTCCGACAAAAGCAGCGCGCCTGCGGCCTGCGAAACGCAACCGGTTCGCCTGCACTTTCTGACTGGAGTACTGAAATGACTAACCCTGTGTATCGCGCGGAGCGCACCGGCCTGTTGCTGGTCGACCCGTATAACGACTTTCTCTCGAAGGGCGGCAAGGTGTTTCCGATGATCAAGGCCATCGCCGACGACGTCCGGCTGCTGGACAATCTCCGCGCCACGGTCGCCGCCGTGCGCGAGGCCGATATCCAGGTCTTCTACGTGCCGCATCGTCGCTGGCAACCCGGCGATTACGACAACTGGGATCATCCGAGTCCGACTCAACGTCTCGTTCAGCAACGTCACACCTTTGAAAAAGGAACGTGGGGCGGCGAATGGCATCCTGACTTCGTGCCGCAGGAAGGCGACATCGTCATCCAGGAACACTGGGGCGCAAGCGGCTTTGCCAACACCGATCTCGACTTCCAGCTGAAACAGCAAGGCATCACGCACGTGATCGTCGTCGGTCTGCTTGCCAATACATGCATTGAATCCACGAGCCGCTATGCCACGGAACTGGGTTATCACGTCACGCTCGTGCGCGATGCAACGGCCGCTTACACCAGGGAAATGATGCACGCCGCGCACGAACTGAACGGCCCGACCTTCGCTCACGAAATCCTGACGACGGCCGAGCTGATTGCCGCACTTCCTGAATCGCAGGGAGACAAATCGTGAAGCTCAACGGCAATCTGCTCATTGGCGCGCAGGAAGTGTCCGCCACCGCCGGCAGCATGAAGGCGCTGAATCCCGCGACGAATGTCGAGATCGAACCGTCCTTCGCGTTTGGCGGAATCGCAGAAGTTGACCGCGCAGCACAACTCGCCGACGACGCATTCGACAGCTATAACAACTCGAGCCTTGCCGGGCGCGCCGCGTTCCTTGAACGCATTGCCGCTGGACTCGACGCCATCACGCCGAACCTCGCGCAACGCGCGTCGCTCGAAACCGGCTTGCCCGTCGCACAACTCCAGGCGGAAGCCGCGAAGTCTGCGACCCAGTTTCGCCAGTTCGCGACCGTCGTCCGTCAAGGACGCTTCCGCCAGGCAACGATCGATCCCGCCCAGCCGGAGCGTCAACCGCGCCCGCGGATGGATCATCGCCTGCAGAAGATCGCGCTAGGTCCCGTCGCGATCTTTGGCGCAAGCAATTTCCCGATCTCGTATTCGGTTGCTGGTGGCGATACCGCGTCGGCGCTGGCCGCTGGCTGCCCCGTCATTCTGAAAGCGCACAACGCGCATCCCGGTGCGTCAGAACTGATGGGCCGTGTGATCCGGCAGGCCGTGGAAGATTCGGGCCTGCACGAAGGCGTGTTTTCTCTGGTCCGCGGTGGCGGCAATGAAATCGGCGAGGCGCTGGTCGATCATCCGCTGATCAAGGGTGTGACGTTCACAGGCTCGGAAGGCGGTGGGATGGCGTTATTCCGGCGTGCACAGCAACGTCCGGACCCGATCCCGGTCTTTACCGAAATGACGAGCGTCAATCCGACTTTCGTGCTTCCGGCTGCGCTGGCTGCGCGCGGCGCCGATATCGGCGATGGTTTCACCGAGCGCATGCTGGTTACCGTGGGTCAGGCCTGCCTGAAGCCCGCGATCCTGCTCGCTATCGATGGTCCTGGCTACACCGACCTGAAGCGGGCGATGATCGCCCGTGTCGAAGCGATGCAGGCTCGTACGATGCTGACACCCGGCATCTGCACGGCGTATCGCAAGAATGTAGAGCGGCAGCGCGACGCGGGTGCAGAACGCATCGCAGCGGGAGGCAGAGCGCAGGGTGCGTGGGACGGTCAATCGATTCTCTTCGAAGTCGAGGGAACACGCATGCTCGATGATCCGTCATTGTCGGACGAGGTATTCGGCCCGGCTGCACTACTGGTGCGTGTGAAGGACGTCGAGCAACTGATCGCCATCGCAAAGCAGTTCCGCGGACAACTCTCGGCAACGATGCAGATCGATCCGGCCGATCATGCGCTCGCTGCCCGCCTGTTGCCCGTTCTTGAGCGTCGCACGGGGCGCATCGTCGTCAATGCGTTCTCGCATCCGCAAGAGGTGTCATACGCAACGATTCACGGCGGCCCCTTTCCCGCGACGTCGGATAGCCGCTTCACTTCAGTTGGCATGAGTTCGATCGAGCGTTTCTTGCGGCCCGTGTGCTATCAGGGCTTCCCGGATGAACTGTTGCCTGAAGCGTTGAAGCATGACAATCCGCGCGGCATCTGGCGACTCACCGATGGCGAGCTCTCGAAAGCCTGATCCGGACTGACGATCAGGAGAAACAAGCCCGTGACCTGCGCGCCGCAAGGTCGCGGGCTTCTCCGCATCGAACACGCCCCACACACAGCCGCGTAGCAGGCCCACGCACGCGTGCGCAGAAGAAAAGCCGGTACCGCAACCGGGGACTTCCAGACCCGCATTTTGTTTCGTGGTGCGTCTGATCCGCCGGCAGATACATAACAATACACAGCGGCGTGCTCCTGACAAAACCCAGATACATCCGCGCGTTTCAATGTAGTCAACGCCAGACATCTTTCGCACTGTGCGTGGGAGCGGTGGAAAACGGATGCATCGCGCGTCCTCTTCGTACCGATCCGGCCCGTTTCTGTGACGTCACAGGCAGACCTTTGTTTGCGAAACCTTGAACCCTGGATGGAGTATGACCATGAAGCTCTTTCAATTGCTCGCTGTTACCGCCGTTCTCGCCACTCCCTTCGCTTCGTTCGCCCAGTCGAATGGACCTGTGACGCGCGAGAGCGTGCGCCAGGAACTCATCGAACTGCAGAAGGCCGGGTACAACCCAGCTAGCGATGAAACCCAATACCCGCGAAATATCGAAGCGGCCGAGGCACGCCTCCATGCTCAGGATTACGCCGCGGTGAATGCATATGGTTCAGCGACCGCCGGCACTACCGAGGCTGGCGCGCCGAAAGCCGTAGCGAGCATCGCCGGCCTCGATTCCGTGTACGCGCACCCCTGACTGCTGCCGCGTCCCGGCTCTCAGGCGCTCGAACATGAAGCGCTGCTTCATCTGCAGCGAGACAACCGTTTCGCCACGCTGTGCGAGACGCTCGCCGACCGCCTTGGTGACGCCGACGGCGTTGCAAAGGCAGGGACGTTGCTCTCGGGCTGGTCGACCGCGAGCTCATCGTCGGCATCGAGGAAGACTAAAGCGGGCGCGACATAACGCCGGCCCGTGTGAGAAGGCCGGCGCTTTTGCACGATTAACTCAAATCAGCGTATTTGAGGCTCCAGCTGAAGGTGCGGCTGGTGCCAACGCTCAGAGCAAAGGGATTTGTCTTGCAAGCGAAATTCGAATGCAACTGACCGATCGGGGTTGTTGACAACGGATTGGTTACGCCACCCGCCATGTCAAAGTTGGACAGCGCACAGTTGTCAAACCCGGTGGTGCCATAACTGGTCGCACTACTATTCGCATAAGTGACCGAGACGCCATCGCCGTTGGCTGTGGTGCTCTGGAAATCGGCAAACGAGGTGAAATCAGTCTCGATTGCGATATTTCCCGCGAGCGTTCCCGAACTCAACGTGTCAGTCCGCGTGATCGTGCCTTGAGCGAACGTCAACACCGTATGCGCTTGCAGGTCGATATCGGTCGTATACGTCGCATTCTTCACGGCTTGCCTGAACCTGGTCGTATCGAAGGAAACTACAACCTGCCCGTTACTTTCCTGCACACTCAGATTCTTGTAATACGTCACGGGAATGTACGTCTTCCCGTTGTACGAAACCTGAGGAATCAGTAATGCGTAGCCGAGATCCGTTGTTCCATAGGTCAACTTGTCGGAAACCGGTACGGGGTAATACGGCGTGTACGAGTTGTAGTCCGGTGCCTGACTCAGGTTCAGGTTGATGACGCGCTTTCCATCGCGCACGGTGATCAATGCTGCGCTATACGGGTGAGCGGTATCGCCAGGCACGTTGTACCAGGTGAGCGTGTAATGGGGCAACGCAGCCAGCCAGGTCTTGAAGTCAGTGTCGGCCATGGGAGCGTTTCCGCCGAAACCGAGCTTGTTCCACCAGGCATTCACGTACATGTACTGATGCAGGAGACTGAAGTTTTCACCCATCACACGAGGTTTGCCCCGATAGGAATCCGTTCCGCGACCCTTAACCCACATATTCACCGACGGGGTAGGCAATGTTGGGTCGTACCAGAATGTATCAAAGCGATAAGCCGACTTATAGATGAACGAATAGGCGATCTGCATTTCCTGTTGAGACAGCACGCCGGCGTTTGCCGCCGCGGTCAGGATTTCCACAAACGCCGAATCGCCGTATGGACCGATTGACCGGCCGTAGTTGAAGCCCTGCCCATCGGTATTCAGTTGAGGAAGTATGAGATCCACAGATTTCCTGAGGTATCCCTTCAACTCCGGCGTTAAGTTAGCCAGATTATCCATTTCGATGCTTCGCTCGACAACTTCGCCAATGAGCAAGGTGCTATAACGATCGAAACGCGCCTGATCATAGTAGGTAGTATGAGTGTTCGACGCTTCATCAGAAAATCCGCCAGAGGAGTCGTTCCTGATATGTTTCGTCAACGTGTAAAGCAGCGCATCTCGCGCACCCATCGTTGCCACAGCCGGATCGGTAGCGGAGGCGAAAGTCGGATTACTCCACCCAAGCTTTTGTCTCAGTCCGGCAATGCCGTAAGACACTGCATAGTAATTCTGGGCGGTGTTAAGCGACGCAATGTCGATCGGCACGCCGGCAGCAGGGCATGTATTCGTCTTTCCGCTTCCATCTGCGCCAAACATGTCACAGAACGTCAGGCGGTTTTGCAACGTCGCCAGCATGGCGTCGCTGAAAACTTCATTGAGCATACCGTGCGCCTTGAGATTATTGAGCGTAACCAGGTAGTAGTATTCGCCCCACGAAGTGTTTGCGTACAGATAATTGGTGCCGCTTGTCTGCGTTATCATCGCGGCCGTTATTTTTTGATATGTCGCAAGGTAATCCGCGTAATTCGGATCACCCCTCGTTTTCATATCGATCAGTATGTATGACAGGCCGAGGGCCAGCTTGCCGGGCAGGAATTTGTCCCCCGTGTTGGTATCGAGCACATGTACGGGACTGCCGTCGCCAAGATCCATGACCACCTGCGTGAAATCGGGCGATTTTTTAATAAGGTCGAATAGCGCTCTCATTTGCCCCATCATGGTAATGGGTACGCCTGCTCCCGCTGGGACGCTAGTGTCAGATGCTCCGTAGACTATCGCCTGCAGGGAATTGGCCGCCATCGCGGGTGGTGGCGGAGTCGTAGCCGTAGTCCCTGTTGAATTGCTACCTCCACACCCGCCGATAAAGAGTGCGGAAAGTGTACCGAACGCAATCGCAAGCGCGGATTTCTTTTGTCGATGCATTTTGTCTCCCTATTAAATTTAATTTGCGTCAAAGACGACAAGCTTCGTATCACCACCCTTCAAGCTCTTTCTTTGGGCGAAACATTCCTGCCATCGGGAAGGCTTAAATTTCCGCGCGTGCGCGACCGCCGTGCCCGCGAAGGCTCGAGGTTTTTATTACGGACTGCAAATTGTCTATGTCGCGGATGCCAGGATATGTGGGCTCATGTCAGAACAGTTTCGCGAAGGGTACGGTTCAACCACGTCGCGTCGCGCCATGGAGCCCCGCTCTCCCAATCCGGACTGTCTGTATCTCCCTGAACTTGTCCACGGCCCGGCATGCACCCGTCATCGAAAGAAAGTGTCCCCTTCTTAGGAAAACGTTTTCGTTAATTTAGACAACCGAGGCGGTAGGTGTCAATCGTTTTCCGGCGAGGGGGCATCAGTAGATACCCCGACACGCATGCAGACCGTCAGCTTAACCTTCCTTCCATAGCCATATGGAGGGACCGGCCAAATCGGGAAAACGTTATCCGCAATTACTGAGAATACAGCTCTTATGACTTGTAGCCGGCAGTCCTGGTGTTGTCCTGGCAAACAGGCAGTCTGGCGCCTTATGGCCCGCCTGCCGCCTTACCGGGTCACATACCGCGATCCGCTCAGTCCCCTGCACGCGGCTACATCAACCGGTAACGCTCCAGCTCCTCTAACAACGCATCGGCACTGACGAACCTGTATCCGCGAAGGCCGGCATCGATCGCACCCGCTACGTTGGCGTCCGTGTCGTCGATGAAAAGGGTTTCGTCCGCGCTGACACCGAGCTGTTCAAGACAGCCCAGATAGGCCCGAGCCGCCGGCTTCGCTGCGCCGAACGAAGCGGAGGCATAAACATGAGGGCCGAAGAGTTGCGCGACTGGCGGATTCAGAAAACCGATATGGTCGGTGACCAGACAGCAGTTGTTTGTCAGCACTGCAACCTTGTGGCGTTCGGCCACGCTTGCAGCGAGCGCAAGCACTTCCGCGTTGGGTGTGATCGACGCGCGGCGAGCGGCCAGCCAGTCGTCGCGGGTGATGTGGCAGCTGAGCAGATCGCCCAATGCGCCCAGATACTCGTCATCGCTGATCAGCCCTGCGTCAGCACGTGCTTCGAGACCCGATCCCCAGATGGCGTGACGCACAGTGTCAGGCGCCTGACCTGATACTGCCGACAGATGTTCGACGCGCGCGGAGCGGTCGTAGTGCGACAGTACGCCCTCCATGTCGAACAGGACTAGCGTGATGGATGCTGTCATGTTGTCGGCCCCGCGTTGAGAGCTTCCAGGAAATGACATCGCCTTCCGGCAATGCGCCTTCAGACGGCTGGAAGTGTCTATTGTGCCTTGACGAGCCGAAGTCCTTGCCCCAATCGTTGGGCTATCGAGCCGAAAGCGCCTCAGCAACGCTTTCAAACGCGTAACTGGCCACAGTCCCCATGCGTTTCCGGAACATCACAAGCGAGTGGGAGCACAGGAAAGTTGCCATTATTGGCTGGCAGCGCATTATGACTTTCCTTCTGGCCGCATTGTGTACGTGACCGACAGGAGTAATCTGGCTCTTTCACGCTCCCCAAACCCTGTGCGGCCGAAGCGTGAACGTCTAACGAAAACATCCGAAGGAGACCTGGATGGATGCTGCAAGGCATCAATGACAACGTGTCCGGCAAACGCGATCCTTGACTAGACTTGCAAGGGCGCGCCGCCCCTCGGTCTTGCGGCAGACACGATGCACCCACACACTGAAACACGGCCCCGTGACCCGACGCGTTGCGAACCAGTTACGAACGGCCTTTGATTGATCGAGCTGAAAAAGATAATGCGCCGAACTATTGCAACCGTATCGCTCAGTGGGACGCTGCCCGAAAAGCTCGAGGCCATTGCGGCCGCGCGCTTCGACGGGATCGAGCTCTTCGAAAACGACTTCGTCAACTACAAGGGCTCTGCTTCGGAAGTGCGGACGATGGTGGCCGATCTCGGGCTGACGATCGACCTGTATCAGCCGTTCCGGGATTTTGAAGGGATGCCGGAGGCACAGTTCCGGCGCAATCTCGAGCGAGCGGAGCGCAAGTTCGACCTGATGCAGGAACTGGATGTATCGATGATGCTGTGCTGCTCGAACACGTCGCCGCTCACCATCGACGACCCGGAACTCGCAGCGGCGCAGTTGCATGAACTGGCCGCGCGTGCTGCTGCGCGCAACCTGCGAGTCGGCTTCGAGGCGCTCGCGTGGGGACGCGCAACGAATCTTTACGGACACGCGTGGGACATCGTCCGGCGTGCCGATCATCCGCACCTTGGGCTTATCCTCGACAGCTTTCATACGCTGTCGCTGAAAGACGACCCAACCGGTATCGCCGGGATCCCGGGGCACAAGATTTTCTTCCTGCAGATGGCCGACGCACCGCTGCTGTCGATGGACGTGCTGCAATGGGCCCGGCACTACCGGTCGTTCCCTGGTCAGGGACAATTCGACATGGCGAACTTCCTTGAGCAGGTGCTGCTGGCGGGCTATACCGGGCCATTGTCGCTGGAGATCTTCAACGACGTTTTTCGCGAGACGCCCAACCGCCGCATTGCCGTCGACGCCATGCGCTCGCTGCTTTACCTCGAAAGCCAGGTGCGTCAGCGTCTCGAACAGCCTTCGCCGCCTGAGGGCAAGGTGGACAACGCGACGTTCGCCGAGCGAAGCCAGCGCGTGCTGCAACGTGTAGAACTGTACAGCCCGCCGCCGCTGCCGGATATCGCGGGACTCGCGTACATCGAGTTTGCCGCCGACGAAGCCTCGGCAGACGCGTTCGGCACACTGTTGCAGCAACTGGGCTTTCGTCGCGCGGGAAAACATCGCTCGAAAGCCGTCGTGCTGTACCGGCAGGGCGAGATCAATCTGATCCTCAACGCTCAGCCGAACTCGTTTGCGCGTCGCAGTTTTGAAGCGCATGGTCTGTCCGTATGCGCGATTGCCGTGCGCACCACGGACCCTGAACGCGCGGTGGGCCGTGCGACGGCGATGCATTCGAAACGTTACGACGGCCCTGTGGGACCGTCCGAGCAGCATGTGCCCGCAATCATTTCGCCGGGCGGCAGCCTGATCAGCTTCGTGTCTTCGGCGCTCGGGACGGACGGGCTGTATGAGGCCGATTTTGTACTCGACGACGAGCCCGATGGCACGGCGCGAGACACGGGTCTGGCACAGATCGATCATGTCGCACTCGGACTCGCGGTTGATCAGCTGGATACGTGGATTCTGTTCTCGCGCGCGGTGCTGGGTCTGGAGCCGGGCGAGAGCCTCGAACTGGCCGACCCGTTCGGTCTCGTTCGCAGCCGCGGCGTGGCGAATGCGGATCGCAGCATGCGCCTCGTGCTCAACGTTTCGCCCGGTCAGAGGACGCGCACTGCACGCACGGTGGCGGCCGGCGGCGGTGTAACGGTTCACCACATTGCATTGAACTGCCACGACATCTTCGACACCGTCACGCGTATGAGATCTAACGGCGTGCGCTTCGTGCCGATATCCGGAAACTACTACGACGATCTGCTCACGCGCATCGATCTTGATGAAGGCCTGCTGGCGCGGATGCGAAGTGCCGGGGTATTGTTCGATCGTTCGCCGGCTGGCGACTATCTCCACATCTACACCGAGAGCGTCAACGACGGCCTCTTCTTCGAAGTCGTGCAGCGTGTGAATGCCTATGATGGATACGGCGCCACCAACGCGCCAGCACGGATGGCTTCACAGGCTCAAAGCACCGATTGATGGCGTCGCCCGGCCCGGGACGCTTCGAAAAACGAAAATAACGTACGTTTAGTCTGCGGCGTGTGTGGCCTGGGCTTCGATCGAGGCCGTAGCGATCTAGACCCGGGTGCTACTGATGCCCACGATGCTGGTCCCTGTCGGCGTCCGCGAAATGCGACGCCGGGGTCCCCGAGCGTCGGCTTGATCGGGAGTCAGAACCCCGCAACAGCGTGGTCTTTCGCGTAGTAGTGGATTTCGAGCAGCATGCAGCCGTTTTCCGACTTGAACGGACCGTGAAATGCGCCAGGCGGTCGGCATGCATACGTGTTCGGGCCAAAAGACGCTCCACCGTTCCCATTCGCATCGTTGCCGACGGTCAGATTCCCCTGCACGAGATAGACCTCCTCCCAGTACTCGTGCACAAACGGTGCGGTGGTGTAGATCCCGGGCGCGAAACGAAGCAGTCGAGTTCTGCTGCCCGTAGCGGTCTCGGGGGAAAGTGATCCACAAAGAACTTTTTCCTCGATCCCTTCCGGATAGCCGGGAGGTACGCTCCAGCCTTCGTTCAAGTCCAGCGAGACAAACTCAAGATGAGGCTTCAGCATAACAATCTCCTATCAAAGAACTTTGGTTCGGTAATCCATTAAAGGTAATCAGGCAATCGGAACAAGCACGTCGGCAAGTGCATACTCTGCAATCAAGCGACGCCGAACCAGTTCCATTGTTCTTTCCAGCAATGCCATGGCGTGCTGGGGAAGACTGCACCCTACCCGGACACCGCGTTCCTGAATCGCTCTCAGGTTGCTTTCCTCCCGTGCCTGCTGGCACGAGAAGTACCGGAACTGGACTTCACGTCCGGCCCGTTTCAACGCTCGCTGCGCTCTCCAGGACATTGCGCTAAAGCTCGATTCCCGCACAATGAGAAAGCAAAGCGGTGTGCTATAGGCGAGCGGCAGATAGTGACCAAAGTATCGCGATAGTGCGGCGCCTGCCTCGCCATCCCCCGAGGACAGGACAGCATCGAGTTGTCCGCCTTCGAGCGCAGCAGGTAACCCGGCAAATGGCATCCGCACGGCGGTGCAGCCCATAGACGAAAACACTCGGCTGGACAACGAGTCGTACGTTCGAACCCGCATGGCGGCAAGGGTCGCCTCGCTATCGATTTCACATGAGCTCCACAGGCCTGTCGAGGGCATTGGCACGGCGGCTATCAGCCGAAAACCCTCCCGTTTCAGGCAATCTTCGAAGATGCGACGGTACCTCCGGGCATCCTGGTCCGAGTCGCTCCGCCCCGTTCCGCGGGGGATAGCGGCGAGCTCAAACTCGCTTGCGTGCCGAGACAGTGATGCGCCAAAGACAGCTCCGCCATCACAGTGAACATCCGAACCATCGCCAATCCCGCAGAGGCATTGCTTTACTTCGAAAAACAAATTAATCGTCAACTCATCTCCGACAGCCTCCCGAACCAGTGTGGCCAGAGCCGACATCGCCTCACCAGGCAAGGCTCCATTCGGGTACTCCGTTGCAAGTGTCAAGCGCATGTCTTTTCCTGTGTAGTGATGCAAGCAGCTTGCGTATCTGATATGCATTGCTAAGTTTAAGTGTTCCATACGCAAAAATCACTACCCCGATCCTCCATTGACAATATGGTATCCGAATGATAATCGAGACGAGAAAGAACCCAGGCGAGTGGCACAGGGCGGTTGGTGCCCATTGAATGAGGCACACCTATGCCACCCATAGGCAGGCCCCCGGAGCGGGACTGACGACCGCACGGGACAATCCGCCTCACGCCTCGATCGCCAAGACCTCGATCTCCCTGGAAAGCGACGAGATCAAGCATGCACGCCAGATGAATCACGCCTTAGCCGCGCGATAGATCGAAGCCCGCGCCGAGCTGGCCCTCCAGGCTAAGCGTGCGTTATTTTGCGTTTTCTGAAGCCCCGCTACAGCCCCTCCCGTCCCGCAGTTCAATCCTGCGACGACGTCACATCCTTTTCCGACGGCAGCAGGGAAGTATCCCAGCCGCCCCCAAGTGCCTCGATCAATTGAACGCTGCTGGTCATCTGTTGCACGCGAAGCGTGATCATTGACTGCTGGTCGGAAAACAGCGCGGTCTGTGCAACAAAAACGTTGAGATAGGTATCGACGCCCGTCCGGTAGCGAACCATCGCCAGATCGTAGTAGTGGCGTGCAGCGTCGACCACCTCCTTCTGCTGTTCGAGCTGGGTCGCGAGAATGCGCTGTGCGGCCAGGTAATCCTCCGTTTGCTGGAAAGCAGTCAGCACGGTCTGGCGGTAGGCAGCCACGGTCCCTTCGTATTGCGCCTTGTATTGCGCGACGGTCGCCGTGCGCAATCCGCCATCGAAGAGCGTCTCCGATACCGACGGACCCAGCGAGAAAAACCGCGCCGGCCAGGTGAACCAGTTCTGCAGCAAGGCACTCTGAAAGCCGCCTGAGAGCGAAAGGTTGACGGTCGGATAGAACGCCGCCGTCTCGACGCCGATCAACGCATTCGCCTGCGACATCGATCGCTCCGCCGCGGCAATGTCGGGACGTCGCTGGAGAAGTTCGGAGGGCACGCCCGCAGGAATCTCCGGCAGCGCCGTGGTGAGCGGCCGTGCCGGCATCGAGAACGATGACGCCGGTTCGCCGATCAGCAATGCAATAGCGTGTTCATACTGCGCGCGCGCCAGACGCAGATTGGTCGCCGACGCTTCTGCCGTTTTCAGATTCAAGCGGGCTTGCGCAACCGACTGCGCGCTGTCGATGCCGGTGCGGCCCAGCACCTCGGTCAAGGTCAGGCTTTGACGGTAAGCCTCGATGGTCTGCTCGTTCAGCGCGATTAGCTCGTCCTGACCGCGCAGTTGAAAGTAGTCTTGAGCAAGATTGGCCTGTTCGCTAAGCCTCTTGTTTGCCAGATCGGCGGCGCTGACCTGCGCCGCGCTGGCGAATTCCCTCACGGTGTTGCGGATGCGTCCCCATAGGTCCGGTTCCCACGACACGTCCAGCGGAAAGTTGAAGTCGTTGCTCGTGAACCGCGTACCGCGGCTCGGCACGCCGACGGCTGCAAAGGATGACCCGGACCGCGTGGCGGCAGGTTGAAGGGTGGCGGTTGGCGCGTAGCTGGCGCGCGCCTGACTCACCTGCGCACGCGCCGCCATGAAATTCTGGTACGCCTGCGCAATATTCTGGTTCGAGCTGTTGAGCCTGTCTTCCAGAGCATCCAGCTCGGGTTCCTGATAGATCTTCCACCACGCGCCCCGCTGCGCCGCGTCCTGCGGGCTGGCGGGCGCCCACGTGGTGCCGTCCGGTGCGACAGCAGGCGCCGCCTCCTTGAAGGACGCTGGCGTCGCAACGGATGGACGCACGTAGGCAGGGCCGACGGTACACCCCTGCTCCAGCGATAACGCGGCGAATAGCACCGCGCACGCCAGTGTGCGCAGTGGAGGACCGGCAAATAGAGCTGACTTCTGCATGGCTTTCTCGGCGAGATCTGATCAGGTTTGCACGGGTGAACCACCAGTCGGGTGGCGTCTGCGGCGGCGATTGAAACGCTGACGCATGCGGTCGAAATACAGATAGATCACGGGCGTCGTATAGAGCGTGAGTATCTGACTGAAGATCAGGCCGCCGACGATCGCGATCCCCAACGGTCGTCTCAACTCCGAGCCCGCACCGTGACCGAGCGCGAGCGGCAATGCACCAAGGGCCGCGGCAACTGTCGTCATCAGAATAGGCCTGAAGCGGAGCATGCAGGCTTCGAAGATCGATTCCTCGGTGCTCTTCCCCTCGACGCGTTCTGCCTGCAACGCAAAATCGATCATCAGAATTGCGTTCTTCTTGACGATCCCGATGAGCAGGAAGATGCCGATCAGGGATATCACGTCCAGTTCACTATGAAACAGGATCAGCGCAATCATGGCGCCCACGCTGGCGGATGGAAGCGTCGTCAGGATCGTGATCGGATGGATCAGGCTCTCATAAAGCACGCCCAGCACGATGTAGATCGTGAGGAGCGCCCCGAGGATCAGGAAAGGCTCGCTTGCCAGCGAGCTCTGAAACGCCTGCGCGGTGCCAGCAAACTGCGCGGTGATGTTCGCGGGCGTCCCAAGGCGCCGTTGCATCTGCGTAATGAGCGTGGTCGCCTGTCCGAGCGAGACGCCCGGTGCAAGATTGAACGCGATCGTGACCGAAGGAAAGAACGACGAGTGATTGACGGAAAGCGGTGAAGTCGACACCCGCATGGTCGAAAAAGCGCCGAGCGGCACCGCACCCGTGCCGGATGCGTGAACGTAAGTCGATTGCAATGTCGATGGCGAGCGCAGGAGCGCAGGGTTCGCCTGCATCACGACGTAATACTGGTTGAGCGACGTATAGATGGTCGACACCTGCGACTCGCCGAATTCGTAGTAGAGCGCGTTGTCGACCAGTTTCGGCGTAACGCCGAATCGTGCTGCCGTCGTCCGGTCGTAGTTGAGCAGGATCTGCAGACCGTTGTTCTGCTGGTCGGTTGTCACGTCCTTGATCTGCGGCATCTTCTGCATCGCGTGGTACAGCGCGGGAGCCCATTCGCTCAGCGCATCGACGGTATCGGCGGAAAGCTGATACTGGTATTGCGCATTGCTCTGTCTGCCGCCGACGCCGACGTCCTGCGCCGCCTGCAGAAACGTCGATGCCCCTGCGATCGCGCCCAGTTTCGAACGCAGCCGGTCGACCACCTCGGTCGAGGTCACGTCCCGTTCAGCGCGCGGCTTGAGCGTGATGAAAACAAATCCCGCGTTGCTCGCGCCGCCGCCCGGACCACCCTGCCCGCCGGTAAAACCGGCCGCGTTCTCAACGGCCGGGTCTTGTTTGATCACGCTCTGGATCGCCATGAGCGACCGGTTCATCGATTGAAACGACGCATCCTGTGCGCCCTGAAAGCCACCGAAAATCGTCCCTGTATCCTGCTGGGGAAAGAGCCCCTTCTGCACGATGCCGGCCAGAACGACGTTCAGCACCAGCGTGAGCACGAGGCTGAAAATCACCGAGCGGGGATGCCGGATCGCCCACCCGAGTGTGGTGCGGTACGCGGCCAGAATATTGTCGAAGCCGCGCTCGCTCCACTGATAGAGCTTGCCATGCTGTTCCTGCCTCGCGGGCTTGAGCAGGTATGCGCACATGGCGGGCGTCACCGTGAGCGAGATCACCATCGAAATGGCAACCGACGTCGCGAGCGTGAACGCGAATTCATGAAACAGGCGACCCGGGATGCCGCCCATGAACAGGATCGGCACGAATACGGCGATCAGCGACAGGCTCATCGCGATCACAGTAAACGCGACTTCCTGGGTGCCCTGGAAGGCCGCGCGCATCGTCGGCACACCGCGCTCGATCAGCCGCGTGATGTTCTCCATCACCACGATCGCATCGTCGACCACAAAACCCGTCGAAACCGTCAACGCCATCAGCGAAAGGTTATCGAGCGTGAAGCCCAGCAGATACATCACTGCGAAGGTGCCGATCAGCGAGATGGCGACGGCGACGCCAGGGATCAACGTCGCGCCCGGACTCCGCAGAAACACGAACACCACGCCGATGACCAGCAGAATCGACAGGCCGAGCGTGAGTTCGACATCGTTCACCGAAGACCGGATCGTCGTTGTCGTATCGAGCATGAGTTGCAGGTGATCGCTCGCGGGCATCGAGGCATGGATTGAAGGCATCGCCTGTTTGATGCGATCCACCGTCTCGATCACATTCGCGTTTGGCAGCCTGAACACGAGCAGGATGACCGAAGGTTTGCCGTTGACGTAGCCCGCCGATCGAAGCGTCTGCACCGAATCGTAGACATGCGCGACATCGCGCAGACGAACCACCTTGCCGTTGCTGGAGCCGACGACCAGCGGCGCGAAATCCTGCGCTCTGGAAATCTGGTCGTTTGCGGTGATCACCGTGGTCGTCAGGTCATCGCTGAACTGGCCCTTGGGACGGTTCGAGTTCTGCACTGACAGCGCCTTGGCGACATTCTGCGCGCCAATGCCATAGCTGTAGAGCTGGTTCGGATTCAGATCGACCCGCACGGCCGGCAATGAGCTTCCCACCACCTGAACCTGCCCGACGCCCTGTAACTGCGCGATCTTCTGCGAGATGATCGAAGACGCCAGATCGTAAAGCTTGCCGCGGTCGGTGGAATCCGAGGTCAGGCTCAACACCATCATCGGCGCGATGGCCGAATTGATCTTGCGGTACGTCGGATTGGACGGCAGGTTGGCCGGCAGGTCGGTGCGCGCGGCATTGATGGCAGCTTCGACGTCCCGCGCGGCACCGTCGACATCGCGGCTGAGATCGAACTGGAGCGTCACCGAAGTGACGCCCAGTGTGCTCGACGACGTCATCTGCGTCACGCCGGCAATGTGACCGAACTGGCGTTCGAGCGGCGTCGCGATCGACGACGCCATCACCTCGGGGCTCGCGCCCGGCAGCGTCGCGGCGACGGTGATCGTCGCAAAGTCGACCTGCGGAAGCGAAGCCACCGGCAATTGTTTGAACGCGATCAAGCCGGCGATCACGATCCCCATGGCCATCAGCGTCGTCGCTACCGGCCGCTTGATAAAAGGTGACGAGATGTTAATCACGTTTCATCGAGCGTTTGCGGCCCATCGGGCCGGGTGCTGCGCGGCCGGAAACGCTTCGCGAGCCCATCGAAGAAGACGTAGACGACGGGTGTCGTGTAAAGCGTCAGCACCTGGCTCAACAACAGCCCGCCGACCATCGCAATGCCGAGCGGGCGGCGCAGTTCCGCGCCGATGCCCGAGCCGAACGCGAGCGGCAAACCGGCAAAGAGCGCGCAGAATGTCGTCATCAGAATCGGCCGCAGGCGGAGTTGTGCGGCCTCGAAGGCAGCCTCGACCGGGTTCAGCCCGCGCGTGCGTTGGGCCTCCAGCGCGAAATCGACGAGCATGATGCCGTTCTTTTTCACAATGCCGATCAGCAGGATGATGCCGATCACCGCGATGACGCCGAGGTCCTCGTGGAACAGACGCAGCGCCAGTAATGCGCCCACGCCCGCGGAAGGCAGCGTGGAGAGAATGGTGACGGGATGGATAAAGCTTTCGTACAGAATGCCGAGAACGATGTAGACCGCGACGAGCGCGGCGAGGATCAGCAACGCCTCATTGGAGCCGATGTTTTCATACGCAGCTGCCGTGCCCTGAAAATCCGACTGGACGCTCGCAGGCATCTTCAAGTCACGCTGGGCCCGCTGGATAGCGGTGACAGCCTGTCCCAGCGATGCGCCCGGCGCCACGTTGAACGAGATCGTGACGACCGGAAACTGCCCCTGATGCGTGATCGTCAGCGGCGACGATCTGACGGTAAAGCGGCTGATTGCACTGAGCGGCACCGGCGTTGACTGCGACGTCGAACTCCCTGACGAGCCGCTCGACCCATTACCTGTGTTCTGGCTGTTCGAACCAGAATTCGCCCCTGACGATGACGAGCCTGAACCGGAACCTGAACCCGAACCCGAACCTGACGTGCGGGGTGCGAGCACCGTCATGGGTGTCGTCGCGGAAAGGTTCTGACTGGACGACGCAACGAGACTTGAAACCGTCCCGCTTGAACTCAGCGACGTGCGGCCGGACGTGCTCTGCGCTGCTGGCGCCGTGCTGGAGTTCGTGCTGCCCTGAATGTAGATGCGATTGAGCTGCGCCGGATTCTTTTGAAACTCCGGCAAGGCCTCCAGGATGACGTGATACTGGTTCGACTGCGTATACAGCGTGCTGACCTGGCGCTGGCCGAACGCGTCGTAGAGCGTCGAGTCGATCTGGTCCGGCGTGATATTAAAACGCGACGCGGTGGCCCGGTCGATAGTGAGATGGGTACTGATGCCGTTGTTCTGCTGGTCAGTCGTGACATCGATCAGTTCCGGGAGTGTCCTCAGCTTCTCCACGACGCGATCGGTCCACTGGTTCAGTTCCTGTGTGTCCGGATCTTCGAGCGTGTACTGATACTGCGTGCGGCTGACCCGGTCGTCCACGGTCAGATCCTGCACAGGTTGAAGGAAAAGCTGGACACCGGGCACGTCGCGCAGGCGTTTGCGAAGACGATCGATGACTTCGCTGGCGGTCAGGCCGCGCTCGTCGATCGGCTTCAGGTTGATCTGGATCCGGCCACTATTGAGCGTGGTGTTGATACCGTCCTGACCGATGAACGACGACAGGCTCGCGACGGCCGGATCCTTGAGTATTTCGCTTGCGAGTTGCTGCTGCCTGCGCGACATGGCGACGAACGAGGTCGACTCCGGCGCCTGCGAAATCGCCTGGACGATGCCGGTATCCTGCGGCGGGAAAAATCCTTTCGGAATCTCGATGTACTGGAATACGGTGAGAATCAGCGTGGCCAGCACCACGAGCAGCGTGACAGTCGAATGATTCAAGACCCAGCGCAGGCTGCGTCCGTAGGCCGCGATGATCCGGTCGAACCGTTGCTGCGTCCAGCGGTAGAAACGGTTCTGTTCGGCTTCAGGCGTGTAATGCAGGAGGCGCGAGCTCATCATCGGCGTCAGGGTCAGTGACACCACGCCGGAAATGAGCACGGTCACGCTCAAGGTGACCGCGAACTCCCGGAACAGCCGGCCGACGATGTCGCCCATGAACAGCAGCGGAATCAGGACGGCAATCAGCGAAATGGTCAACGACACGATCGTGAAGCCGATCTGACGCGCGCCTTCCAGCGCGGCTTCCATGGGCGCCATGCCCTTTTCCAGAAAGCGGGAAATGTTCTCGATCATCACGATCGCGTCGTCGACGACGAAGCCCGTGGCGATCGTGAACGCCATCATCGTGAGATTGTTGATGCTGTAGCCGAGCACATTCATCACCGCCAGCGTGCCGATCAGCGAAAGCGGTACCGCAACCGTGGGAATGATGGTCGCGGCCAGACTCCGCAGGAACAGGAACATCACCATCACCACGAGCGCGATGGTCAGCATGAGCTCGAACTGGACGTTCTTGATTGAAGCGCGGATCGTGGTCGTGCGATCCGTCAGGACCGTCACTTCGACCGCCGCTGGCAGCGTGGCCTTCAGCTTCGGCAGCAGTTGCTGGATTTCGTTGACGACCGCGATGGTATTGGCGCCCGGCTGTCGCTGGATATTGACGAGGATCGCCGGCGTTTCGTTTTTCCAGCCCGCCAGCTTCGCGTTTTCAATACCGTCCGTGATTTTCGCAACGTCGGTCAGCATCACGGGCGCGCCGTTCCTGTACGCCACGACGACTTCGCGAAAGCCTTTCGCCGCAAGGAGCTGGTCGTTGGCGTTGATCTGGAACGCCTGCGCGGGGCCGTCGAATGTGCCCTTCGCCATGTTGACCGTGGCGGTCGTCAGCGCCGATCGCAGGTCCTCGAGGTTCAGGCCGTATGAGGCAAGCGCAACCGGATTCGCCTGGATCCGTACGGCCGGTTTGTGGCCGCCGCTGATCGTCACGAGTCCGACGCCGCTGAGCTGCGAGATCTTCGGCGCAAGCCGCGTATCGACAAGGTCTTCAATCGCCGACAACGGTAATGCTTTAGACGTCAGCGCAAGCGTGATGACCGGCGCGTCGGCCGGATTCGATTTGCTGTAGACGGGAGGCGCGGGCAGATCCGTCGGTAAAAAGCTGGTGGCCGCGTTGATGGCGGCCTGCACTTCCTGCTCGGCGACATCGATATTCAGCGCGAGCGCGAACTGCAGAACGATGACCGAACTGCCGTCCGAACTCGTGGACGTCATCTGGGTGAGGCCCGCGACCTGACCGAACTGCCGCTCGAGCGGCGCCGTCACCGCCGAAGACATCACATCCGGACTGGCGCCCGGGTAGAACGTCTTGACCTGGATCGTCGGGTAATCGGCTTCGGGCAACGCCGATACCGGCAGACCCGGAAGCGCAGCGAGACCGATGACCAGAATGGCGATCATCAACAGCGCGGTCGCAACCGGCCGAATGATGAAGAGTCGCGACGGATTCATGACGGCTTGCCGGCCTGCGTGCCTGCGTCACTCGCGCCACTCGCGCCACTCGCACCACCCGCACCACCACTAGCCGGCGTTTTCCCGCCTGGCGCAGCCACGTTCTGGACCGTGACTCTGGAACCATCCTGAAGCTTGTCGAAACTGGAAATCGCCACGACCGTTCCCGCTTCGATTCCACTGACGGCCGCGACTTCGTTCTCCGTCGACAACTCGGAGACGTTTCGCATTTTTACGGTATTGCCAGCAAGCGCATAGACGAAAGCCTGTGTGCCGTTGTGCTGTAACGCCGCAGTGGGTACGAGCACCACATTGGTCAGGGTCTTGACCAGCAGGCGCGCGTTGACGAACTGGTTGGGATAGAGACTCAACCCGGCGTTGTCGAATTGCCCGCGAAAGCGGACCGTCCCGGTCGACGTGTCGATCTGGTTGTCGAGCGTCAGCAGCTTGCCGGTCGCGATCTTTGTCTGTTGCGAACGATCGAAGATATCGACCGGCAGCGAAGCACGCTGGGTGATTTCATCGTGAACCTGCGTGAGGTTATCTTCTGCGACGTTGAACACGACGGTAATCGGCTGCAACTGGGTGATCACGGCGATCGAAGACGCGTTACCCGAAAACACCACATTGCCCGGATCGACCAGACGCAGGCCGATGCGCCCTGAAATTGGCGACGTGATGTGGCAATAGCTCAACTGGACCTGGGCGTACCTGACCTGCCCTTCGTCGTTCTTCACGGTTCCCCGATTCTGTTCGACGATGAGTCGCTGGTCCTCGTAAGTCTGACGCGCGATCGCCTGCTGACCCGACGCTTCCTGATACCGCGCGAGATCCATTTCGGCCTGTCTGAGAACAGCGCGGTCATGCTGTAGCGTCCCTTCGGCCTGCTGCAGTTGCGCCTGGTAGCCGCGCGGATCGATGTCGATCAACGGGTCCCCGCGACGCACCATCTGCCCTTCCGTGTAATGCACGGCTTCTACGGTTCCGTTCACCTGGCTGTACACGTTGACCGTGGCGACAGGCGTCACCGTCCCGAGTGCCTCGACATACACGCCCATATCGCCGGGATGCGCGGTCGTTGTCCGGATTGAAACGGCCTGGGGTGCTTCCGCCTCTTCGTTGCCGCTCTTCGGTTTGCGGACCACGATCAACACCAGGATGATGGCGAATGCGATTGCCGCGCCGATCAAGACCCAATGACGTTTGCGCGCGGGCGGGCGCCCGTTGGGCGCGCCTCGCGCGGAAGCAGGCCCGAAATCCGTATGGCCGTTGCGCGCTTCTTCGGGTTCGTCCCCGGCCTGTTTCGGTTCATTCATGTTTTCTTGCGCCCTTCCTGGCTGACGGCACAGATGCCACACCGCGGGCAAAGAGGGCCGCGAAACCCTCCGCCATCCGCTCAATGTCCGCTGCTTTAGTCTGATGCAACTCGCGGTGCATGAAGGCCAACTGAAAGACGAAGCCCAGCAGCAACTCAGTCGCCACGTCGAGATCGAGCGCCGGGTCGATCATGCCGGCATCGACGTAGCGTGAGAAACGCTCCTTAAGGCTTCGCCGGACTTCCTGCCGGGTCGAGATGCGCTGGAAATCGGCCTGGAACGCGGGGTCCAGTAACACGCGCGAAAAAACGATACGGATCGTTTCAGAGCGTTCGGCAAGGGCAGCCATGCCGTGAGAGATCATCTCGCGCGCCTCGTCGATCATTGAGGAGCACAGTGGCCGTTCGAAAAACCGGTCCCGCTGCCCACTGCTCTCGCGCTTCAACACGGCTAGAAGCAGCCCTTCCTTGCCATTGAAGTAGCGCTGGATCAGCCCTTCGGAACAACCGGCCGCCTCCGCGATACCGCGTGTGGTGGCTTTCTCGAAGCCCCTTTCCGCGAAGGCAACGGCCGCAGCCGCGATCAGCTCTTCCTCAGTGGCCTGCCGGTCCCGCTGGCGTGCTCTTACCGGCGCTGGAGATGATTTCACATCATGTCCGTGTGTATGTGTGTGAACACATACATGATGCTGAGCTAACACGGTGTCGTCAAGCTGTGGATTGGCCGGTTTTCACGCAAATCGTCAGCTGACACGACAGACAGCAACGTTGTCTTCTGCTGCCTGCGGCGGCCGGGGTAATGACCCGGGCGCAACCCGTTCGCCCTCGCGTTGCATCAGCGTCGGATCACACGCCCTCATACACGGGGCACGGCGCGTTATCCAGGCGGCCAGACGTCCAGTGGTTCGTTTGCGCACATACCAACCCGCGTGAGCCGGTCACTATCAACGGTAACCGCCCGCCCCTGCCTTAGCGGGGCGACTCCGCATCAGCCACATTCAAACGTCTGTCGACGTGCACCCTTTTTGCAAAGCGTTTATGCCGGCTCGGCCGGATGCAATGCAGCGCGCCTGGGTGGCAGTTGGATCTGACCATGCGGATATCTGTCTGAGCGGATTCCGCATCGCGCGTTTTCGAACTGTTGATATCGCCGTCAACGGGTTCATCCTATGTCCAGCTCTCGCACCTTAAAGTATCAGCCCGCTGCTGCGCATCCGCAGGCGCGGACGATCGCCGGCATCGCGCCGTTGCGTCTCTGGTGCATCTGGTTCGTTGGAACCGTCGTGGCGTCGCTTCCCTTTCTGATCCTGCCGGTTCCTCCACTCGGCCAACATTTTTACAACATTGTCAGGATAGACATCCTTGCCCATCCGGGAGCCTACGCCGGCAACTTTGTTGTCCGATGGGATGTCATGCCGGACCTTGCGATGGACCTGGTGGCCCCATTGCTGACGAAATTCATGTCGGCAGAACAGGCCGCCGCGTTGTTCGTCCTGGCAGCACTCGCGCTACTGACGTCGGGGTGCCTGATGCTGAGCCGCGCGATCAATGGCCGCTGGTCGCTGGTGCCGCTGATCAGTTTCCTGCTGCTGTATAACTGGATACTGATTCGTGGGTATGCCAATAACCTGTTCGGCTTTGGCTTATGCCTCTGGGCGCTTGCCGCCCACGTCGCATTGCGACAGTCGACGATCGCCCGAATTCTCGTTTCCTGCAGTAGTGCGCTCCTCATCTACTTTTGCCATCTGTTTCCACTCGGCGTTTTCGCATTGGTCACAGGCACCTGGGAACTCGGCTGCCTGCTTCAGGAGAAGGACCTGCGAGGTCGCTCGTTGTCTCGTCACGTCGCCGCCACGGTGGTGCCGCTGGTGCTGCCGGTTCTGCTTTTATGGCACAGCAGCACCGGTGGGTTAAGCGAGGCGATCGACCTTGGCTTCCTTCAGATATCCTGGCGAATCCGGTTATGCATCGCGGCGCTGACGGTAGGCGATCGCCCGGCCGACATCGCGATACTGGTCAGCCTTTTCCTGACCGCGATCGTCGGCACCGTGCGACGCTGGTGGACCTGCAAGCCGGAGTGCCGGTTGATCATCATCGCGTTACCGGTGGCTGTGATCCTTACACCGTTCTCCGCCTTTGCGGCGTACGGCATCGTTGAGCGATGCGCGCTGAGCTTCGCGTTTCTGCTAACCACATTGCTCGATGTACGAATGGTGGACCCGCGGCTTCAACGGGCAGGCGCCGCGATGCTGGTTCTCGTCTTTCTGTTCCGTGTGGGGACCGTGGCTGAGGACTGGGTAGCCGCGAGGCCCGTCATGCAGGCCTACCGCGATGCGTTCGCTTCACTGAAGCCCGGCGCCGTCCTTGTTCAATACAAACAGGACACGAATTATCCAATCCCGCTGCGAGATCCACACCGCTGGAATCCTTATCTGGACAAGGTCGTCGCACTCGCGACGCTTAACGGGATTCTCGTGCCCGATCTCTATCTGAAAGCGGGGCAGCAACCGGTACTTTACCGGCCCGAGAACACAGCATTGAGAGCATTCCAGACTGGAGGCCAGAGAGGCGATGAAGACACCCGAGCAGAAGATCTCAAGCTGCGTGCGTGGGCAACCGATTTACAAACCCGCTTTCCGGACCTTCAAAGCCGGTTCTCGAGGGTCTATCTCGCCGTATTCGATCCTCACGCGCGGCTCTCCGCAACTTTACCTGGATGGCGACTGATCGCGACACTGCCCGAGCATCGGCTGTACGAACTCACGCGGTGACAGGCATGCGGAGTCTGGCTTACTTCAGATGTCGCCTGCTATCGATCCCGGATCATCACCCAGCCCACGGCCGCGCTGACAGCCGTCAACACCCCGCCCTGTGCAAGCATCACGCCCACAACGACGTACAACGTGCGTGACCACGCATACCCCTTCAGAATGCCTTCCGACGTATTTCCGGTGTTTAACGGCTCGCGGACGACAAACTTCAGGATTCGCGGGTTGTCCGTATGCCCGCGAAAAGCGGCGATCTCACATGCGCTGGCGTTCGGCATCCACCGGGATCTACACCACCCGACGCATCGCGAATTCCCGAAAATCACAGCAAGAAACGGAACGCGGTGGAAGGTTCGAATCGATAGTGTTCAGGCAGGGAAAGCCAATCGTGCTTCCCTCGTTCAACCCTGAGCTATCAAGGAACCGCCATGTCTAAGGAAGACGACAACAAGGCCATTGTCGGCCGCTGGTTTACCGCGTTCTGGGGCAAGACCTGCAACCTCGACATCGTCGACGAGCTTGCTGCTCCCGATATGCTGCTGCAGTACTCGCTGCACGAACCTCGTCGAGGTCGCGAGGACATCAAGGCATTCATGACCGGTTTTCGCGCAGCCTTCCCGGACCTCAACTTCTGGGGCGCCGCCGATCTCATCGCGGAAGGTGACTACGTGGTGGGTCGCTGGGCAGGTGGCGGCACGCACACAGGTGCGGCTTTCAGCGATTTCCTCGCCGGATCGCTCCCGGCTGCGACCGGCCGGAAGATGAGTTTCACCGGCACGACCGTGCTTCGACTCCAGGACGGCAGAATCGTCGAAGAGATCGGCCTGGATGATGGCGTCACTGCCCTGCAGCAACTCGGACTGATCAAGGTAGCGTAACCAGAGAGTACGGCGTTGCCGGTTGCTTCCGGCAACGCCGTACGCATGGAGCGCCGGAACAGGCCAGGGGATTTAACGCACCTTCGCGAAATCCGCCCTGACGCCAGCCATCAACGCCACGCCGCTCAGCACGAGTAGCCCGGCAAGAAGATACACGGCGATATCCATGCTGCCCGTACTCGTACGGATCTGACCAATCACCCATGGGCTCACAATGCCGCTCGTGATCCCGACGCTGCTGATAAACGCGATACCGGAAGCGGCCGCCTTGCCGGGCAGATAGCTCGGAGGCACCGACCAGAATATCGGCAGTGCCGCGAAGATCAACACGCAGGCAAGCGAAAGAATCGCGAGCATCGCAGGAAAGCTGTTCAGATGAAGCGTCAGCGCAGCCAGTGCCAGTCCACCGCCGATCGTGCAGAACGCGAAATGTTTGCGTCGTTCACCGGTGCGGTCCGAACGACGCGCAATCAGGATGAGTCCAATTGCGCCGATCGCATTCGGTACGACCGTATAGAGGCTGACCGAGACGACGTCCTTGATGCCGAAGTCGCGAATCATCAGCGGCATCCAGAAGTTGAGCGTCAGCGAAGCACACGTCAGCGAAAAATAGATGAACGCGAACAGATAGACACGTGGATCGCGAAGCGCGTCAAGAAAACGCCGGCCGTCGTGCGCCGCGTTTGCGGCCTGACCTCGCGCGCAGAGTGCTACGAGGCGATCTTTCTGTGGCGTTGTGAGCCACGTTGCGTCATGCGGCCTGTCGACCAGACAGAACAACGCGACGAACGCCAGAATCACTGCGGGCGCACCTTCGATCGCAAACATCCACTGCCAGCCGAAAAGGCCCATTACACCGCCCATATCGCGCATGATCCAGCCGGAGAAGAGACCGCCAAGCACGCCTGCAACCGCGACACCTGCAAAGAACACCGACATGACAGCGGCACGACGATTCACCGGAAACCAGTACGTGAGGTACAACACGATGCCCGGAAAGAAGCCCGCTTCGAATACGCCGAGCATGAAGCGCAGGATATAAAAATGCGCCGGCGTCGAGACGAACATCATGCATACCGACGCGAGTCCCCACAAAAGCATGATCCGCGTGAAGGTCCGACGCGCGCCGAATCTCGCAAGCAGGATGTTGCTGGGCACTTCGCACAGCACGTAGCCGACATAGAATACCGCCGCGCCGAGGCCATACATCGCGTCGCTGAAACCCAGATCGTGCTTCATCTGTAACTGCGCGAAGCCGATATTGATCCGGTCGAGAAACGAAACGACGTAGCAAAGAAACAGGAAAGGAATGATGCGCCACGCGACCTTCCGGAACATCGCGTGCTCTTCGGTTGCATCGGTCACGTAAGCCGGTGTATCGGCCATGAAGGATTCAGGCATGTCTCGCTCCGCACGCAAAACGCGTCGTTTTTTAAGGACGTGTTTTGCCCAGACGTCTATGCGTCTTTTTGTCTTCAAGGGACGCGAAAAGCGCGAGGCGCCTTTCGCAGGAGGAATCTGACCGCTACATCAATCCTGCAGCGCGGACCACATTTCCTTGTCGCGCTGCGCGGTCCAGACGCGCGGATGCGTCACGCCGCTCGCCTCATCGAAGGCCCGCGACACATCGAACGGCAGGCAGTGCTCGTAGATGAACACGTGACCGAACTTCGGATCCATCGATTTGCGCGTGTGCGCCATTGCGCCCTTCAGGTCGAGCTTCTGCTCGTACGCTTCGCGACCTGCTTTAAGCAGCGTCGTGACGAAATCCTTCGTGTAGTCGATGCCCTTGTGCACGTCAGCCGGTGACAGCAATGCCGGCCCGCGACCCGGAACGAGCTTTTCAGCACCGAGCGCGCGCAAGGCTTCGAGCGTCGTCGGCCACTGTTCGAGCTGTGCGTCGCCGCAATAGCAGGCGGCGTCGTATTCGACCAGGTCGCCCGAGAACAGCACCTTCTGCGACGGCAGCCACACCACCGTGTCGCCCTTCGTGTGACCCGAGCCGAGATGCGCGATCTTCACTTCGAGTTTGCCGAGCCACAGCGTGATTTCCTTCTCGAACACGAGCGTGGGCCACGTCAAACCAGGAACGCTTTCGACGCCCGCAAACAGACGCGGAAAGCGCTCGATCTCCGACTTCATGTCCTGCTCGCCGCGCTCGACGATCATCTCGTACGTGCCGCGGCTCGCGATGATCTGCTGCGCGCCCTCCGCGAAATACGCCGATGCGCCAAGCACGCGCACCGCGTGATAGTGCGACAGCACCACGTATTTGATCGGCTTGTCGGTGACGCTGCGGATCTTCGCGATCAGGTCCTGCGCCATCGCCGGGGTCGCCGTCGTGTCGACGATCAGCACGCCGTCGTCACCGATGATCACGCCGGAATTCGGATCGCCTTCCGCGGTGTACGCGTACGCGTTCTCCGAAAGCTGCGTGAACGTGATCTTCTTCTCTTCGAGATCCGCCTGCGATGCAAATGCCTTTGCCATGTCTGTCTCCATTGCCGCCCGGTGTGGGGATGAAGCCATGGTCGGCCGATCGTTATAATTTGTCAATGACAAATGTCTTTGCTGTGAACTAAACTCGGGTAAACTCCGATCGATATGTGACGCCGCCGGGATCGGATACCATCCTGTGGTTCCTGTACGAGACATTCCAATTGGCAAAGCCGTGAAGACCGAAGACATCGAGAGCAATCCCGCCGATACGTCCGCCGGGAAAAAGCAGCGCGGGATCCAGAGCGTCGAGGTCGGCGGCCGTCTGCTCGATGCGCTGGCACGTCATCGCGCGCCGCTCGGCCTGAGCGAACTCGCGAGCGCGGCGCAACTCTCCGCGGCGCAGGCCTACACGTATCTCGTGAGCCTCACGCGGCTTGGCCTCGTCAAGCGCGATGCGCTGACCGGCAGTTACGAGCCGGGCCCGCTCGCGCTGCGGCTCGGGTTGCTGCATATCGAGCAGCAACCCGCCTACCATGTCGCCGTGCCGCAAGCCGCCGCGCTGGCTGAAGCGGTCGGCTTCAGCGTCGCCGTCTGTGTTGCGGGCACGCAGGGGCCGACCATCGTGCGATACGAGCGCGGTGGTTTTCCGCTACACGTCAATCTTCATGTCGGCACAGTGATGTCGCTCGAGGCGACATCGACTGGACGCGTGTTCTGCGCGTTCTTCGCGCCCGCGCAGGTCGCGGCCATGCGACAGAGCCAGGCACGCACCGCCGGTCGCACGACGACCGTCAGCGGCGTCGATGCCCCTGCGGAGCCCTCTTTCGATGCGCCTATGCGCGCCCGCCTCGACGAGATCCGCGCGCGCGGCATGGAACGCGGCATTGATGCGCCGAGCCCCGGCATCAGCAGCCTGAGCGTGCCTGTCTTCGACGCGGAGCGCCGCATGCAACTCGCGCTGACGGTGATCGGCCCGTCCGGATCGATCGACGTCGCCTGGAATGGCGCCGTAGCGCACGCGTTGCGCGACACCGCGCAGCGCGTCGCCGATGCACTCGTCAACCGTGCCTGAACCGATACCACCGAGTCCCTCATGACCCCAGACGGCTCCCTTTCCATCACCGGCGACGCGAAAGCACAGCGCGGCATCAACTCGCTCGACAACACGGGGGAGCTCCTGCTTGCGCTGGTTGCGGCGGGCCGGCCGCTGTCGCTGCGCGATCTGGCCGCCGACGCCGGCATGGCGGCGGCGAAGGCGTTTCCGCACCTCGTCAGCCTGCTGAAGATCGGCTTGCTCAGTCGCGACGATGCCGGATATTTCAGCCCCGGGCCGCTCGGCCTGGAACTGGGCCTGATCGCCTTGCAGCGTCTTTCGCCGATGCGCGAAGCCGAACCCGAGATCGCAACACTCGCGGCTGAATCCGGAATGAGTGTCGCCGCTGCGACGCTCGGGCCGCTCGGGCCAACCGTGATCCGCCTGGAGGAATCGTCGCAGCCGCAGCACGTGAGCCTGCGCGTCGGCACGGTGATGTCGCTGGTCAACACGGCAATGGGCCGCGTATTTGCCGCTTATCTTTCGGAAGACGTGCTGATCGGTTTGCTGCCGCAGGAATCCATCCGCCTCGCAGGCGCCGACCTGGCCGACGCCATCGCGCCGTCGAAGAAAAGTGCGGCTACGCTGCGTGCGGCTTATCGATCGCGGCTCGCCCGGATACGTGAAGCAGGCATCGATGACGCGTTCGATGCGCCGGTTCCCGGCATCGGGACGCTCGCCGCGCCGGTGTTCGATCACACAGGAAGCATCCGGCTCGTGATGGCGCTGATCGGCTCGTCGGGAGACTTCGACCGCAGCCTGCGCGGCGAAAATGCCCAGCAACTGCTCGCCGCGACGCAGCGTCTGTCGTGGCGTTTCGGGTGGATGAGCGGGCGCTAGTCAGCAGCGTCCTCGCTGCTTACGCCAGCACGCGCCAGCGTCAGCGCTTCGCTCAATACTTCGGCGTCGCCGATATGATTCGCGAGCAGCAGCACGAGCTTCGCGTTCAGGAAATGGCTCTCTTCTTCGGAGAGCCCGTTATGCGTGTCGATGAGTTTTTCGTAGAACGCATCCGGGTCGGCGATGTTCAGTTCAGTGTTCAACCGTGTCATGGTCGTGATCCTTTATCCGTTGCACGTCGCGCGATCAAGCGCGGCCGTGACCGACGCGACGTCGAGCGCGCGCCAGCGTGCACAGACGTGTTGATCGGGCCGAAGCAGATAGAACGTGCCGGGCCGCGCGTCGAAGCGGTCGTTGACGATGCCCTCGATATCCTCGATGACGGTGACGTCAGGCGTTTTAACAGCGTCCGGGCCCGCCAGTCTCGTGCCGCGCGGAACCACGATCAACGAACGCACGGGCACGGGCAGTTTCGCCAGTGCGTCGAGCTGCGTCGCGCACGCGGCCACGTCGTCGCCAGGGCCGCAGAAATAGACACCGGTGAATGCGCCACCGCCCGTCTGGTGCAGAAACCACGCTTCACGGCCATTCACGTTCACCGGTGCGTCTGTGCACACTGCGCCCGGGACCATCGCACATGAAAAGGCATCAGCGGTTTCGTCGGGTGTATTGAGGGGCGAGCTGCGCAGCACCGTCGGCACCGACAACCTGCCGCTGTTCGCCATGCGTCGCGCGAATGGACAATCCTTCGCGAGCTTGAGCGTCGCATCGCGGAACATGCGCGAAATCGGGCTCTTTGGCGTGATGAAATCGGTGGCGCGCGTTGAGTTACGGATGTTCTCGTCGGCAGCGTATTCGCGTTCAGACGCATACGTGTCGATCAACGAAGGCGGCGCATCGCCATTCACGACGAGCCGCAGCTTCCACGCGAGGTTGTCCGCATCCTGCACGCCGCTATTCGCACCGCGCGCGCCGAACGGCGAAACGCCGTGCGCGGAATCACCCGCGAACAGCACGCGGCCATGCCGGAAGCTCTCCATGCGCACACACGAAAACGTATAGACGCTCACCCATTCCAGTTCGAATTCGACATCGTTGCCAAGCAATGCCTTGACGCGCGGAATCACCTTCTCCGGCTGCTTTTCCGCAACGGGATCGGCGTCCCATCCAAGCTGGAAATCAATGCGCCAGACGTTGTCAGGCTGACGATGCAACAGCACCGACTGGTTGCGGTGGAACGGCGGATCGAACCAGAACCAGCGTTCGCTAGGGAACGACGCCTTCATTTTCACGTCGGCGATCAGAAAGCGATCCTTGAACGTCCGGCCCCGGCTATCGAGGCCCATCGCGCGGCGCACTGCGCTGCGCGAACCATCGGCGGCGATGACGTACTGCGCGCGCAGCGCATAGACGCCGTCGGGCGAGTCCACCTGCAGTTCGACGTAATCGTCGTGCTGGGTCAATCCCGTGACCGTGCTCTTCCAGCGCATCTGCAGGTTGTCCAGCTGCATCGCGCGCTCGGCCAGATAGCCTTCGACGTAGTACTGCTGCAGGTTGATAAACGCCGGGCGTGAGTGGCCGGTTTCGGGCAACAGATTGAATGTGTAGACGAGTTCGTCGTGCAGGAAGACCTTGCCGACATTCCAGCTGACGCCCTTCTCGATCATTCTGTCGCCGCATCCAAGGCGGTCGAACACTTCGAGCGTGCGTTTGGCAAAACAGATTGCGCGCGAGCCGCTGGAGAGTGTGTCGTCGTTGTCGACGAGTACGGTGCGCACACCCTGCTGCGCGAGATCGATCGCTGCGGCGAGGCCGACCGGACCCGCGCCGACGACGACCACCGGATACAGCGCAGGCGTCCCCGCGTCGTGCTCTGCGGCCCGCTCATAGTTAAAGCGCAGGGTCTGATAGTCCGTCTGCATGGCGTCTCCGATTGCCTTGATCCTGACTAGCCCATAGCAAACAAGATTGCCTTCGGCTAATTATTAGTCATTGTATAAATGTTTTGTTATACGCAAATATGTGTTTACCCCAGGCATGGGCTGGTACGCACGGCAACGAATGGAATCCGCGTCGGAAAAGAAAGCGGGCGCCAGACGTAAAACGTCCGCGCCCGCGTGTTCTTCTGAGTGAGGCTGGTTGTGTCCCGCAACCCTCCAAAACGCTGGATCAGAAGCTGGCTCCGATCCCCCGCCTGTCACACATTCATTGCGTCCTCAAGCGCCTCGCGCAGCTTCGGCGTACATCCGATCACGCGATTGCCCTTCAGCAGGCACTCTTTCGTGAGGAAATCGTTCGTCCATCCACCGGCTTCCTCGATCAGCAGCACGGCGGCCGCCGCATCCCATGCGTTGATGTGCAGTTCACAATACGCATCCTGACGGCCCGCGGCCACGTACGCGAGACCGAGCGCGCCCGAGCCGCACCGCTTGATACCCGCGCCCAGGTCATTCAGGCGCGTCGCCACCTTCAGATAGTGTTCGAACGGCGCCCTCGGCGACCAGCCGAGTTCAACGATGGACTGGCGCGGATCGTCGATCGTGCTCACCTTCATCGGGCGACCGTTGAGCGTCGCGCCGCAACCGCGACGCGCGACGAACAGTTCGTTAGCCATCGGGTCATAGAGCACGCCGATCTGCGTACGCCCTTCATGGACGAACGCGATCGACACGCAAAAGTAAGCGACGCCACGCGCGAAATCAGCGGTGCCATCGATCGGATCGACGATCCAGACGCTCTCGCTCAATGCGCCGCCGCCTTCCTCGCCGAAGAAGCCGTCTTCGGGAAACGCCTGCGAAAGCCGCAGCGCGACGAGCTTTTCGACCTCGGCATCGGTCTCGGTCAGATAGTCTTGTGGACCCTTGAACTTGAGCTTGAGTGCGTCGTCTCGTTCGAGGAATCTTCTTCGCACGAGATACCCTGCCTCCTGCGCTATCGCGCAGGCCGCCAGCAGGCGAAGATGCATTGCGACCTCATTCATTCCTTAATCTCCAGTCGTCAAAAACACGCCTCGCTGGTGCAATTCGCGGCGCGCATTACACACACCGCTTCTGCAAACGCAGACAAGGCCTTCAAAGCAATCGTCGCGCCTCATCGCTGGAAAGGACGCCACGGTCCTTGCGATTTGCGGCGCTCGCAGCGTAGACATCGCGTCGTGCATGCGTGATCCCGAGCGGCTCAAAACCATTTGCAGGGTTGAACGCCATCTGGTTGACAGACACTTCATCGTCGGCGGAAGGCCGTGCTGGAATTTCCAGCTCGCCGACTGGAATCAACGTTCCCACCCACGCGACCGATGCATCCTGTACCGGCGTGCTCGCTTCATCGATGAATAGCTGCACGCAAAGCTGCCATCTGACCGGGCCGCCATAGAGACGGCTGAGAATGTCTTCGCGAAGGTAGTTGTCGCTTTCGCGGTCCGCCTGCGTGCCCTGCACCGTCGTATCGTGCGGCTGCAGCGAGTACTTGAACGCGACATCGCCAAGCCTGACGACAGAGCCCCAGAATCGCTCCGTCGCCACGCTGTCTACCGTGCGCAGCGTGGTCTCCCTGGCGAGAACCGCGACGATGCGGGCCGCTTCGACGAGCCCGAACTTGCCGTCGAGCAGTTCACGCGAAAACTGTTCCAGCGCGCCCGTTGCACCCTTCGCGATCTGCGCGACAAGCACATCGGCGAAGTCCATGAACTGCACCGCGTTTCTCGCGTGCGATCGACCGCCCTCGCTGGTCATCAGCAGATCGGTTTCGACGCCTTGATGCGTGAAAAACTTGAGCGCGACGCCGCGCACATCGGGTGCACGGTCGGAGAAAGGACACGGCTGGCCATTCGATATCCGGCAGGCAACGCGATAACTGACTGGCGCTGTTGCCACAACTTCCGGCGCAAAAGGACCTTGCCTGAGTATTTCGGGCACGGTGTCGAAGAGGCGCAGCGTGCCGAACGCACCGAGCAACTGTTTCTGGTGCTGACCGCGATCGATGCGTCCGTCCGAATGCGTTTTGTCACTGGCTGCAATCGTCGCCTGCTGCTCGCCGATCTTCGCGATGAGCGCGGCGATCACGGCCGCGTCTTCGCGCCGGTCGATCCAGCCGGTTCCTGTGCCGGGCGGCATTTCGGGGATGTCGTTTGCCATCTTCCAGCTCCTTTCAGGCGGCGCATTACGTCAAGACGAGAGCCGTCACGTGGATTCGCGCAGGCAAGCAGCATCATTCGAGTTCGATCGGTTGACCATGCGGTGTGCGTCGCGCTGCCGCGTCCCATTCGTTCCGGCGCTGCGCGAGACCGTCGATGGACACGAGCCCTTTGGCCGTCGTGATGCGTTCGAGCGCGGTCAACCAGTGCACGTAGTACGTGTCGCCGCGATCCGGATCGCCGGCGCGTTGTGCGTCGAGAATCGCCTCGTTCAGGGCGTGCGCCCATTCCGTCCATGTGAACATGCCGCGCTCGTGCAACGCCAGCGTCATGGCAAACGCCTGGGCTTCCCAGGGCGCGTCAAAAACCGGTCCGCTTTCGCCACACGGCAACCCGGGCAACACAATGCGCAGTTCGCGCAGATCCGGTTCAAGGGGATTCATGTCAGGGCGCCCGCGTGTCGGCATTGTCGAGATAGGGCTCCCAGCAATCGACGCATACCGACGACGCCGTCGTGTCCGGCCCCCAAAGTTCGACGGCATCGAAGCGCACCGTATAGAGCCATTGCGGTTGCTCGCCCTGCCCGATTGCATTCGTATCCGGAAACACGTGCGCGCCGTGGACAGCAACGATCTGCCCACGTTTGTCGCGGCAATAGCGCGGCAGCCGTGTATGTGTCGACGGATTCAGCTGACGGGTCCGCACGGCATCGCCCACCTGGAAGCGCGCTCCGGTGGTTGCCGGCCGCGTGACCGGGCTGCCACGCAGTAGCGCAGCCTTCACCTGATCGGCCATCAGCACGCGAGGAAGCGGCGCTGCAGCGATCTGCATCTTTCCCGATTCGATTTCCGCGGCGGTCGCAAGGCCCGTACTGTGCAGCAGCTTCCTGAGCCCCTCGAACCAGATTTCGTAATAGCTGCTCGCGAGGTATTGCGCCGGCGGCAGGCTTTCGCGCGTGGCACGCGAGGTGTCGATGTTCCACTTGCCAGTCGCGCCCATGGCGAGCGTGATCGCGAGCACCCGCGGTTCCCATCCCGCGTGAAAAAGCGGCGCGCCCTCGGCCTCCGGATGAACCGGGCCGAACGCCTGCATGCCGCCAAGATCGTGCACGCCGTTCATGCCTGCCTCCGTTGCGGTGCGTGCGCGAGTGGCAAACCGGTGCCGATCATCGAATCGCGCGTTACCCGTTCAGCGAGTTCGTCCTCGCTCAAACCATCGGTTCCGGAAGGACGCATTGGCAGCACCAGATAGCGGACCTCGGCGGTCGAATCCCATACGCGAAATTCGACTTCCGCGGGCAACTCGAAGCCGAACTCCTGCAGTACGCCGCGCGGATCGATCACTGCGCGCGACCGGTATGGCGCCGACTTGTACCAGACGGGCGGCAAACCGAGGACCGGCCACGGGTAGCACGAGCACAACGTGCAGACCACCATGTTGTGAACGGCCGGCGTGTTTTCCAGCGCGACCATGTGCTCGCCCTGACGACCTGTGTAACCGAGCGACGCGATCGCGGCAGTGGCATCGTCGAGCAGCCAGCGACGGAACGCCGGGTCGGACCACGCCTTCGCGACCACACGCGCGCCGTTACGCGGCCCGACGTCGTGCTCGTACGTCTCGATCAGAACGTCGAGCGCTTTCGGATCGACGTAACCCTTTTCGACCAGCAGCGATTCCAGCGCGCGCACGCGCAGGTCCATTTCCGGCAGCGCACTGCCCTCGTGGTCATGGTCATGGTTGTGGTCGTGATCGTTCATCGAATGCCGCCCGGAAGATCGTTAGACAAAACCAGTATGGTTGCCGCACCACGCAATTGCAAACGGGGCGAACCGGCCGGACGCTTCGCCGCGTCCCCATCCACGCGATGATTGAAGAGGATATTCTTTATCCCGCCGCGCGCAGTTCGCTACCGGAAGACACAGGGGCGACGTCGACGAGGCGTATGTGGAGCATTATCTCGTGAAGACGTCGGAGGCTGCGCGCGATCTTCCGACTTCGCTGCGCACAGAGGGTCAACGGACACAGGGAGCACTGGCATGGAAACGGGTAAAACTGAAGGCGTTGTTGATGACGTAGCAGGGAAAGTCGAAGATGCCGCTGGCGGCATAACCGGCGATTCATCGGCCCAGCTTGCCGGTAAGGCGCGCGAATTCCGCGGTAAGGCGGAGCAGTTGTGCGCCGACACCTGCGCGATGTTGCGGGACGCAACGGTCGAAAAACCGCTCACCACACTGACGCTTGCCGCATTGGCCGGTTTTGTCGTGGGCCTGGTATGGCGCGCAGGAGACCGCAGGTAGCTGGCGTTCACGCGCATGCTGCAGATCATTCCAGTTATCGATGTGCTCGACGGAGCGGCCGTGCGTGCGGTGCGGGGCGAGCGCAGCCTTTATCGGCCGGTTGAGTCGCAACTCTGCAGGGGTAGCGATCCTGTCGACGTAGCGCGCGCCCTGCTCGACTACACCGCTTCTTCGATTCTGTATGTGGCGGATCTTGACGGCATCATGCGTGGTAAGCCTCAGCGAGACGCGTTGATGCGGCTGGCGCTGGCCGTGCCTGGCATCGAACTGTGGATCGATGCGGGTTTTGCGGGTGCCGTCGCGGCGTACGCGCTGATCGCGCCGCTTGACGATGCGGGCGCGAACGTGACACCGGTTTTCGGCAGCGAGTCGCTGGTGGCTAGCGCTACGCAGGATGCGCTACGCGATGGGCGGTCGGGTTCGCAATCGCAATCACATTCGCAATCAGGGTCTCTATCGAAGTCGCAGTCGCCATCGGGGCAGTCGTCGCGAACCGCGGCGCTGCCCGAAATCGTCAACAACGGGATTCCGTATGAAGCAATTCTTTCGCTGGATCGCCGACACGACGCACCACTGGGCGACATCACGCATTGGACCGATGCATCGGGCTGGCCGTCACGGGTGATCGTGATGTCGCTGGAACGCGTGGGTTCGTTCGACGGACCCGACCTCGCTGCGATCGCCGACGTTCAGCGTCGCGCGGGCACCCGGCAGATTATCGGCGCCGGCGGCGTGCGCGACACCGACGATCTGCGCGCCGCCGAAGCCGCCGGCGCGCATGCGTGGCTGATCGCATCCGCACTGCACGATCGCAGGATTCCGGCCGCTTCAGACGGAACAGGTTCCGCGCCGCGGACGTGACGCGAGATATCGGTGGTATCGCTGGTATCAGCGGCATCGGCGATAGCGCCAATCAAGGCGACGTCTGAAGCGCACAGCGTTTTGCGATAAATTGTGCTTGATGTCGCATAACCCAACCGCGTTGACCGCGGCCGCCGCGCCACGCGCGGGCCGCCCAAACCGACACCGGAGAAAAAATGGCAACTTCCACCGCCTACTCGCCAACGGCCCCAACGCGTGCGCAGGTCGACGCGCTGACAGGCGCAGCCGTGCTCGAATTCGGCACCGACTGGTGCGGTTTCTGTCAGGGCGCGCAGTCGTCAATCGGAAAGGCGTTCAAACAGCATGCCGACGTGCGTCATCTGAAGATCGAAGACGGTCCGGGCCGGCCTCTCGGCCGCTCATTCAAGATCAAGCTATGGCCGACGCTGGTCTTTCTGCGTGACGGTGTCGAAGTCGCGCGCGTTGTGCGGCCAGGCAGCGTCACCGCTGTCGATGAAGGATTTACCGCGCTGTTTGATGAAACAGAGAGAGACCGCAGAACCGGCTGATATGCGATTTGTAACCAGCGATGCTGCTCCACGAAGCAGAGCCTGGACTACGTGCGAAACGTAGCGTGTGGATCAATCGGGAAAGCGGGAACAGACGACGAAGCGCAGAAACTGGATCAGGCCGAAAGCGCGGCAACCATGCCGCGCTTCCGCCAGACAGCCCTCATTGGGGACGGCGAAGCGCTTCAGCGACGATCGCGCACGTCTGCAAGTGCATGTTCAGCGCATCAACGGCCAGGGCGCGAAAGCGGGCGAACCAGCTGGTATTGGCGGTAGCCGAGGCGGTGGTAGCGTTGTTCATGATGGACTCCGAGAGTTATATGGGGGGGGGTAACTACCTAGGTAATTACCCTTATTATAACTCCATCATGTCGCAGCGCAACAAAACAAAATACCTGCCTGTTTGTCGTTCCATGCAGTCCGAATCACGCGGTCCGTGCCACCTCAGGCTCTTCCAGCGACTCGGCCCGGACGCGCTCCTTCTCGATGCGCGTGCCCTGCCTCAGAACTGGTAGTTGAATGAGAAATCGAATACGGCGTTACTTGCCTTTTGCGTGATGGGACTGCGCGCCGCATCGCCGACCAGTTGCTGTATGCCGGCGTCGCCTGTCACGAACCAGTGCTTCTGGAAAAACCAGATCGCGCTGACACCAAAGCCCACCGATTTCAGCCCCGCGCTAGCGTCGTATCGCGGATAACCGGAACGCGCCGACTGAAGGCTGCTGACACCGTACCAGGTCTGCATATACCGCGAGTCGGCAAAAACCAGATTCGGGCCCGCAAACCAGAAGAATTTCTCCGAGCTGCCCGGCAATGGCATATAGGCGCCAAGGTCGCCGATCCAGCCGTCAGAGCCACCGAGATTGCGGCGGATATCGGCGCGTATCACGAGCGGAAACGTCTTCGAGACCGCGTACTCAGCAAAGAGCTTCGCCTCGGGCGCTGGATTGATGTTGCCCATGCCGTCGAGATGGCCCGAGTTGTCCTCGGCACGGCGTCCGAGGTCATACGTGATCGCGAGGCCCGCGCGCCAGTGCGTGGTGCTCACGAGATTGACACCGAGCCCTTCCCCCGTGGAGAGGAAGAACAGGTCGCGATAACGCACATCGATGGCTGGTCCAACGAGCGCGTGATAGTTCGCGGCGCCGTCGTATCTGGGTCGCACCGTCACCGCGAGACCGAGCCGCGTCTGCCATTGCGGTATCGGCGCGTCGAAAAGTTTTTCTAGCGGAAGGCCCACCGAGTATTGCCATTCGGCAAGCGGCGATGGAGTCTGCGCCCGCGCGGTGACGGGCATTGTGATCGATACCACCACTGACAGCATCGCCGTCAGTTTCGGCGCGCGGCGCATCCTGTCACGGCGTAACGCGCTGCCATTCAACATGAAGCCTCCGGTCCCCGTTCCTGGGGGAAATCTGCATCGTTCGTTCCGGGTAGATGCGCGAGCAACCACATTGAGGCCACTGCTGCGCTGCCCGATGCCATTTTTCAATTGCCGTGACTTTCTCACCCACTGCGGCAGCGTCTTCATCGATCGATCGCGTGGACTGACGGGTTAAGGCAGATCAACTGCGGCAGCCATTCGAGCCATCAACGATGGATGACGCGCGCGTCGCGGTACGCGCCATTGCGCAAATACCGTTCCTGTCCGCGTGAACGTAGCAAACGGGCACGGGTGGAGATGCAGGTACCGGTGGAGATGCAGGCACCGGCACCGACGCGACGCCGGGTTCGCCGAAGGGCACCGATCGTAACCATTCCGGCGAACTGGCAACAATGTGTTTTCGCCGCCGGCGATGGGTATGTGGTTTGCTCGATGCAACGCACCGAGGTTATTCGTCCGGCACAGTGGTCGTGTGTGCCGTCGCGGGAGATACCTCTCATCGACTGGAGGTTGTATGTTAGGAACCATTCTTCTGATCGTGCTGATTCTTCTCCTCATCGGCGCGCTCCCGACGTGGCCCCACAGCCGTTCCTGGGGATATGCGCCTACCGGCACACTGGGCATCGTCGTCATCATCGTGGTGGTGCTGGTCGTGATGGGTCAGATATAACCAGGTCCTTCTCGCGGGCGCTATCGCGCGATCGATCAGCGCCGCGCATCGACTCAACCGCAATCTCGACGGCAGTCAAGTGCCATGGACGCGACCCACAGGTGTGTTCGCGCCCCAGAAACAACGGCGAAAAATGCGTAACACAACGTAAAACCTGCCCTCAGTGTATGCAGTTTTTTCATTACCGACAAAGCACGCGCACACCATCAAGCGCGACTCAATCCCGTCGAGCCATGCCCACAAGGGCACCGGGCGCCGCGCCAGCAGTGGCCCTCCAGATGGCACGATTCCTGCACCATCCAACGCACCGAAGCGAAATGGTCTGACCTGACCGTCTGCTGCAAAACGACAACATCCACGCGTGCAGGCGTCAGGTTTCGCGGCTGATTCGGCGAATTTCCTCGAACCCGTCTACAGGACTAAGGATCACAAAAATGGATGACTTTGCCAGTCGCATGTGCGGCATCCTCACGACTCTCGTTCCACAAAGCTCCATCACACGCCTCGCAGAACGCGAATTCTGTATCCGTCACGCCCGTCCGGCTAACCGGCCGCGACCGGGCGGTTATCCGCGCGACCTCGTCGTGATCGTCGATGAAGAACTCGTTGCGCGTATCCGGCGGACGCAGCAAGATGAATTCGATCGCGACGTTGCGCCCGAACTGCTGCAGACGCTGATGCAGGATCTGGCCGGCTATAACCCGTGGTCGCATAACTTCAGCACGTTCCTCGTCGCGCTTAACAGCCGGCCTTCGTTGAAGAGCCAGCCTGCTGCACTTCACTGAGTGCGTCGAATCAGGCGGGCGGTGTCAGAGATGCAGTGACAACGCCTCCGCCAAAAGTCCAACCGGCCTCTTCGCGAGGCCGGTGGCATTTCCAGCAGCGCTTTTCGCGCCTTATCGATGCATCAGTGACCGCCCGCCCCAGCCGCCGCTGCACCACCAGCCTTGCTGGGCTTCGTCAGCCAGATGAGCGGCACGATCGCGACAAAGATCACCGCCGACAGCCAGAAGATATCGTTCAACCCAAGCATCGCCGCCTGCGTGTTCAGCGAGCGTTCGAAGAACGCCATCGCTTGCGGCGTGCCACCGCCGAGCGCGCTTTGCAGTGAATCGATCGCGCCAGTAAAGGTCGGGTTGTTCACGCTCGTCTGTTCGGCCAGTTGGGCGTGATGCAGGATCGTCCGGTCGTTCCAGCCCGTCGCGACAAGCGAAGTACCCACCGCACCCGCAAACACCCGCACGAAGTTCGAAAGGCCCGCTGCGGCCGGAATCCTGTCCGGCGACAGACCCGACAGAATGATCGCGGTCAGCGGCACGAAGAAGAGCGCAGTGGGAATACCTTGCAGCAGCGTCGGCAACACAAGCGTGTAAGTGTCCACGCCGGTCGTATAGTGCGAGCGCATGAAGAACACGGCGGCAAAACCGAGGAACGCCAGCGTAGCCAGGACCCGTGCATCGGACTTCGGCATGATTTTCGCCATCACCGGCGCGAGGATCACCGCGAAGATGCCAAGCGGCGCCGTCGCGAGACCTGCATCGACTGAGCGATAGTTGAGGTAGGCCTGCATCCACTGCGGCAGGATCACGAGGTTCGAGAAGAACACCGCATACGCCACCGAAATCGCCACCGTGCCACCGAGGAAGTTACGTCCTGCGAACAGCTTGATATCGACGATTGGATTCTTTTCCGTCAACTCCCAGATCACGAAGAAGACGAAGCTGATGGCTGCGAACACCGTGAGCGCGACGATCACCGGCGAATGGAACCAGTCGAGGTCCTTGCCCTTGTCGAGCATGATCTGCAGCGAACCCACCCATGCAACCAGCGACAGCAGACCGACCTTGTCGATGGGCAACTTGCGCGTCGGTGTCTCGCGGGTGCGGTAGATAAGCCACGTCACGCCGGCAGCAAAAATTCCGACCGGAATATTGATGTAGAAAATCCATGACCACGAGTAGCTGTCGGTGATCCAGCCACCGAGCGCCGGGCCGGCAATCGGGCCGACCGTCGCGGTCATCGCCCACAACGCGAGCGCGTGCGAGCTCTTTTCCTTCGGATACGAGCCGAGCAGGATGGCCTGCGACAGCGGAATCAGCGGACCCGCGACTGCGCCCTGCAGGATCCGCGCGCCGAGCAGGATCGGCAGCGTCGGCGCGATGCCGCACAGCCACGACGACAGCACGAACAGCAGGATCGCCCACACGAACAGTTTGATCTGGCCGACGCGCTGCGTGAGCCATCCGGTCAGCGGAATCGCAATCGCGTTCGCGGCGGCGAAGAGCGTGATGACCCACGTGCCTTCGTCGACGGAAACGCCCAGGTTGCCGGAGATCGTCGGAATCGCAACGTTCGCGATCGACGAATCCAGCACGTTCATGAATGTGGCGAGTGCCACGGCAAGTGTCGCGAGAACGAGCTTGCCACCGGTCAGGGGCGGGAGCGGAGCGGAATGCGTCGAGGGATTCATTGCGTCACCAGTCTGGGAGCCTGTCGATCAGAAGCGCTTCATTGCTTCTGACTTGTCAGATATTCGGATAAAAAAATGCGTAACGAAAATTAGCCGGCCTTGCGCTTCGACGCAGACAAGGGCACCGCTGCGGCTGCAACAGGACGGCTTGCCGGCATGTTCTGCGCGATGATCTTTGCGATTTCCGCGTCGGCCTGTGCACCGTATTCAGCGAATACGTCCGTGCGATAGGAGGTGTTCACCGCTGCGCCGAGCTGCGTGCCGGTTTCGTTGTGCGTATCGACTTCGACGTCCATCGAGAGGCCAATGCGAAGCGGGTGTGCGTTGAGTTCGGCTTGATCGAGCTGGATACGCGCCGGCAGACGTTGCACGACCTTGATCCAGTTGCCGGTCGCGTTCTGCGCGGGCAATACGGCGAACGCTGCGCCCGTGCCAGCGGAAAAGCCCACTACCCGGCCGTGATACTTCACCTTCGAACCGTAGGCGTCGGCGGTGAGCGTCACCGGCTGGCCGATGCGCATGTGTTTCAGTTGCACTTCCTTGAAGTTGGCATCGACCCACACGCCGTTCAACGGAACGATCGCCATCATCGGCGTGCCCGGAGCGACGCGCTGGCCGACCTGCACCGAGCGGCGCGCGACGTAGCCCGTCACCGGCGCCGGCAACGTGTTGCGTGCGTAGCTGAGGTAGGCGTCGCGGACCTTCGACGCGGCGGCCTGCACGTTCGGATGCTGTTCGATCGACGTGCGGTCGGTCAGCGCGTGATTGGCTTCGGCCTGCTGACGGGCGGCGTCGAGTGCGGCCTGCGCGGAATTCACCGCATCGCGGGCGTGAGAGATGTCTTCACCGGAGACGGCGCCGGTGTCGGCCACAGCCTGACGACGCTTCAGGTCATCGCTGGCGCGTGTGAGATCGGCCTCGCGCTGCGCGATGGTTGCTGCGTAGAAGTCGTTGTTGACGTAGAGGCCGCTTACCTGACGGACCGTCTGGCCGAGCACGGCTTCGGCGTTACCTAGCGCGACCTTTGCGTCGGCGTTATCGAGCGTCACGACTGGATCGCCCTGCTTCACGATCTGCGTGTCGTCCGCGTTGACGGCGACGACCGTGCCGCTCACCTGCGGTGTCAGTTGCACGAGGTTGCCGCTGACATATGCGTCGTCCGTCGACTCATGGAAACGACCCGTCGTGTAGTAGTACGTGCCCCACCCTGCGGCTCCTGCCGCGATTGCTGCAGCAAGCAGCGTGAGCATCAGCTTGCGCTTGCCCGGGTTCTGCGCGTTGGCCTGTTTCGGTTGTTCTTCCGCCGTCGTCCGGCCGGTTTTGATCGTGTCGCTCATGTTGGTTCTCCTGACTGGGTTCGTGAACGTGTCGCGCTCTTTATTGCGCGGCAACGACGGGGTTGGCTTGCGCTACAGATGCGGTGCTGTTCGACTTGCCGCTGCCGGCATCGGACGTGTCGGTGTAACCACCGCCGAGTGCGACAGCCAGCGCGATCTGCTGGTCGCGACGGCTCATCTTCAGATTCGCGACGGTCTGGTCGGCGGACAGCGCGTTCATGTCGGCGTTGAGTACCGTCAGCTGGTTCGTGAGCCCCGCCTTGTACTGCGTGATCGCGAGCTGGTCGGCACTGCGGGCGTTGTCCTGCGCCACCTGTGCATCGACGAGTTGCGCATCCGTCGAGCGGACTTCGGCGAGTTGCGTCGCGACTTCCGACAGCGCCGTCACCAGCGTCTGGTTGTACGTAGCAACCGCGTAGTCGAAGTCGGCATAACGGCCCTTCAGCTGCGCGCGCAGTGCGCCGCCGTCGAAGATCGGCAGATGGATCGCCGAACCCACCGATGCCGTACGGCTCGCCGCCGTCAGCAAGCGGCCGAAGCCGAATGCATCGAGGCCGATTGCGGCGCTCAGGTTGATGTCGGGATAGAACTCAGCCTTCGCGACCTTCACTTCGTGCGTGATCGCGTCGACGCGCCAACGCGCGGCGGTCAGATCCGGCCGACGGCTCACCAGATCGGCGGGCAGGTTGTCCGGCAGATTCACCTGGTCGCCGATGCCGAGCGTCGGCCGGGCAATCGTGAGGCCACGGTCAGGACCGGCGCCGAGCAGCGCGGCGATCTGATAACGTGTCGTGACAATGTTGCCGTCGATCGCGGTGAGCGCAGCGCGGCTCGTCGCGAGGTTCGCCAGCGCGGTCTTGCGTTCGACTTCGGTATCGAGGCCAGTAGCGATGCGGCCTGCCGTGATGCGGTCAATCTGCGTGCGCTGGTCGATCTCTTGCTGGGCGATGTCACGCAGGACGTAGAGGCGCGCCAGCTGGTTATACGAGCGCGCGATCGATGCATTCAAGGTCAGCTTGACGACTTCGGCATCGGCTTCGCTCGCCTGCACATCCGACATCGACGCCTTCAGCGCTTCGCGGTTCTTGCCCCACAGGTCGAGGTCGTACGACGCGCTGAGCAGCCCCTTGTTTTCCGACTGCCACGATCCGCCCACTGGCGGCGGCACGAGCGCGGTGCCCGAATACTGCTGACGCGTGAACGCGTACGACGCGCCCACCTGCGGCAGCGTGTTCGCCTTCGCCGTTTCGCTGTAGGCCGAAGCCGCGGCGACCCGGGCACGCGCCTGTTCGAGAGTCGGGCTGCCCTTCAGGGCTTCGACGAGCAGCGCCTTCAGCTGCGCATCGCCGAACTGGTCGACCCAGTCGGCTGCAGGCCAGTGACCCGCTTCTGCCGGCAGGCTCTGCTGCGTCGCGAAAGTTTGCGGTTGAGCCATTTCCTTGTCGCTATGAATGCCCGCGTAATTCGCGCAGGCCGACAGCACTGCCGCGAAGATCACGCTCACGCCGACCTTCGCGATTCGCGTCATGGCTACGTTGCGATTTAACTGTGATTTCATCTTCTGACTCGTCAGATATTTGGACAAAAAAAATGCCGTTCAATCGGCGACAAACTTCAGCAGCAGACGCTGCATTTCCTTGAACTCGGCCTTCGAGAAATCTTTCAGGCGGTTGTTCAGCACCGCCGGTGCGATTTCGGGGATCTTCGCGGAGACTTCCTCGCCTTTCTCCGTGAGCGTCAGATTGACGACGCGGCGGTCTTCCAGACTGCGTGAGCGTTCGAGCAAGCCCCTGGTTTCCAGCTTGTCGAGCATGCGCGTCATCAGGCCCGTGTCGATGCCGAGCAGCTTCGACAGCTCGAACGGCGTGGTGGCGATGCCGCGCTTCAACGACAGCAGGATGCCCATTTGCTGGCTCGTGATATCGAGGTCCTTGAGGGCGGCGTCCATCTCCGACACCAGTATGTTGCGTGCCTTGTTGATCGCAAAGCCAATGCTATGCGTCAACATAAAGCCGTCTTTCGAGTAGTGCTCCATGACCGTGTCCTCCCTTGTTGGAAAACACAATATCTGCAAAATCAGATACTGTCAAAGGGAAATTGTAACAACGAAGATCACAGCGTTCGAGGATTGCCGTAAAAGGATCGATGCTCGCCCGGCGGAGCTGCGCTGGCCGGGACCGTTTGGCCGCGGATCAGGGCAGCGCAGGTGCGACCGCCCTAACCCGCTGTCGCGGCGACACGTTCGGCGAGTTTCGTGTCGTAGCTCGAATGCACATGGACGCGCTTTTTATCCGGATACGCGTACGTATAGGCCTTGCGCAGCGCCAGCGAAGCTTCGTGAAAGCCCGACAGAATCAGCTTCTGCTTGTTCGGGTAGTTCGCCACATCGCCGACAGCAAAGATTCCCGGGCGCGAGGTTTCGTAGTTCGACGTGTCGACGTTAAGCCGGCCCGCGACGCCTTCGATACCCCAGGTCGCGATGGGCCCGAGGTCGGCAACGAGGCCATACAGCGCGATCACGTGCTCAGCTTCGAGTTGTGCCGTACCGCCAATCTGCTTGATGTCGATCGATTCGAGCGTGCCGCCGGGCGCGTTCAGCGCACCGATCGCGCCGACCATGAAGTCCATTTCGCCTGCTTCAACCGCCCGCTTCATCTGCTCGACGCTCGCCGCGGCCGCGCTGAAGCCATTGCGCCGATGAACCAGCGTCACGCGGCGCGCAACGCCCCGTAACGCCAATGCCCAGTCGAGCGCCGAATCTCCGCCACCGGCCACCACCACGGTGCGGCCGGCGAACCGCGAGACATCGGGGACGCTGTAATGAACGTGGCGCCCTTCGAGGGGCGTGGCTTCGTCGAGCGTGATGCGCTGCGGCACGAACGCGCCATTGCCGGCCGCCAGCATGATGGCAGCGACATCGAAGACGAGCCCGCGACCGGTCGTGACGATCCAGCGTCCGTCGTCGCGCCGCTCGACGGTTTCGACGCGCTGCTCCAGATGGATCGGCACGTCGAACGGGCGGATCTGCGTCATCAGCCGGTCGACAAGGTCGCGCGCCGTGCACGACGGAATCGCGGGAATGTCGTAGATCGGCTTGTCGGGATACAGTTCGACGCACTGGCCACCCACCCGCGTCAGCACATCGACGATCTGGCACGACAGACCGATCACGCCGGCCTCGAACGCCGCAAACAACCCGACCGGCCCTGCGCCGACGATCAAAACGTCGGTACGTACCGGGCTGCTCGCCGATCCGTTCACTTCGAAACTCATTCTGGACTCCTGTCGCCGGGCGCGTGGATTACGCGTCGATGGACCCAACATACAGAAGCGACCCGCTCGGGGCAACCAAGACACCACGCCCGGTAAGGCCGTCAGGCCTTGATGGCCGGCCGTTCCGGCCATATCGTGAGCGGGGCTAAGCCAGGTTAAGCCAGGTTAGTCCGGGATCAGGCACACGCCGCGCAGTCGTCGAACGACGCTCAAACGACACTCAGGAATTGCTTCATCTACACCCAGTATTCAATCGAACCGGCGGGATGGTTGATAATGTCGGGTTTCCGCACTTCAACAGACATTGCTCGTGACTTCTTCTTCCCCTACTTCCACTCCCCGTAAGTCCCTCACCCTCATGCAGATCCTCGGCATCGTGGCAGCCGTCGGCATCATCGGCTCCATGCTGGCGAGCGCGCTGATCTAGTCCCCGGACAGCGTCGAATCTTCATCGCCATGTACAAAAAAGGCGTAGCGGTAGAAATCCAGTTTTCGCCGGAGCGGCTCAACGACGGCGCCGGCGATCCCTACTGGATCGATCTCACCGCGCAGGAAGCGCAATCCCTGCTGCACGCACTTCAGACGCGGCTCGCCGTTAGTGAAGCGGGAACAGCCGCGCCGCTCGTGGTGAGCCTCGATGCAACGCCGGTGGTGGATGGTGCATCGACGGACGCGGCCGCTGCGGCTTCACCGGCCGATGCGCTCAAGCAATGGGTATGCGTGATCTGCGGCTGGATCTACGACGAAGCCGCAGGCGTGCCCGACGATGGCATCGCGCCCGGCACGCGCTGGGTGGATATCCCCGATGACTGGCGCTGCCCGCTGTGTGACGTGGGCAAGGAAGACTTCGCGCTGGTCGAGTTCTGACGCAAGCGCGGCTTCGGCGCGTTCGGGAGACGTGAGCGCATTGGGCTCGCAGCGCAACGGAACGCAGCCTATCGCGCAGCGTCGCCCCAGCGATACTCGACGGTCGCATCGTCGAGCTTCGCCTTGAGTTCGGCATCGAGCGTGAGGTCGGCTGCAGCAAGCGTGTCGGCCAGCTGATCCGGCCGGCTCGCGCCGATAATCGCCGACGTGATGCGCGGATTCGCGAGCACCCATGCCACAGACGTCATGGTCAGCGATTCTCCGGTTTGTGCTGCGATGTCGCGAAGCGTGTCGATGGTTTCGAATTCGCGCTTGTGCCAGTACCGTTCCTGATACATCGCGCCGGCCTTGCCGACGGTGTTCGTGAAGCGCCCCGCAGCCGGCGGCGCGTCGTGCCGGTGCTTGCCGGTCAGCAGGCCGCCCGCGAGCGGATTGTACGGAATCACCGCGAGGTTTTCTTCGCCTGCGAGTGGCAGCAGTTCACGCTCGATCTGCCGGAACAGCAGGTTGTAGCGAGGCTGAAGCGACACGAAGCGCGCCACGCGCAACACATCCGCGCGACCCAGCGCCCGCGCGAGCCGGTACGCCAGAAAATTCGACACGCCGACATAGCGCGCCTTACCCGAGCGCACGATGACGTCGAGCGCTTCGAGCGTTTCGTCGAGCGGCGTTTCGGCATCGTCGGAGTGCAGTTGATACAGGTCGACGTAATCGGTGCCGAGCCGCCGCAGCGACGCATCGATTGCATCCAGCAGGTGCTTGCGCGATGCGCCCTGATCCCATGACGACGGCCCGACCTTGCCGACCGCCTTGGTCGCGAGGATGTAGCGGTCGCGCTTGCCCTTCAGCCAGCGCCCGACGATTTCCTCGGTGCGGCCGGCGTAATTCTCTCCGCCGCCAAGTGGATAGACATCGGCGGTATCGATGAAATTGACGCCGGCCTCGGTCGCCTTGTCGAGAATGCTGCGCGATACGTCTTCTTCAGTCTGCAGGCCGAACGTCATCGTGCCGAGACACAGACGCGAGACAGTCAGACCCGTACGGCCGAATTTGCAGTATTGCATGACGGTGAACTCCCCTGGACGAAGGTTGCGTGGCGCTGGACGCGCAAAGCAAAAAGGATAACCTTTAAGCCGCGACCGTGTGGCGGGCCACTGCGTTACGATTTGCTTGCGCCGCGGAATAAACCTTGCTGCCCTGCCGTTCGCATGACCTGCAGTTTCACAATACGTTCACCCATTCATGAAGGACGGCGGCCCATGATCCAGAGCAAGTCCTCAAGCATCGTCCGGCGCCTGCTGCCTGCCAGCATGCTGTGTGCCGCGCTCGCGCTGAACACAGCCGGCGCGCGGGCGGCCGACGCGTTCGAACTGTCGTCGCCGGGCATGATGGACGGCTCGACGCTCGATTCGAGCCACGCCACCGACGCGCAGAATTGCGGCGGCAAGAACGTCTCGCCGGCGCTGCAATGGCGCAATGCACCCGCCGGTACGAAGAGCTTCGCCGTCGGGCTGTTCGATGCGGATGGCGCGAAGGGTCAGGGTGTTGTGCACTGGCTGATGTACGGCATCCCTGCTTCGATCACGTCGCTCGGCGAAGGCACGCCGCCCGCGGTCAGCGTCGGCGGGACGAACCGGACAGGGCATACCGGCTATTACGGCCCGTGTCCGCCGGTTGGAGAGATTCCGCATCACTACCTCGCGCAGGTCTGGGCGCTCGACCTGCCACCCGATGCGTTGCCCGCCGCCCTGACCCGCGACGCGCTTCTGGCCGCGATGAAAGACCACGTACTGGCGGCGACCAGCATCGTGCTGCGCTACGGACGTTAGCCGCTCTTTTGCTATCTGTGCGCGCGCCTGCTGAGCCGCCGCGCGGATTCTGAATGCAAGCTTGCAGACCGCCTGCGAACGCCTTCCAGAGGTCGGTTTTCTGGCTTCACGCGCAGCAGAAGCCACTACCCACTCCATCCCCAAAGCGTACAATTTATCGACGACCAACCCGGATTGACGTGCCATGAGTGTTCCCGAAAAGCAGAATCCGCCGGATGCGGAAAAAGAACCGCGAACACGCGCGCATGACATGGAGCGAGCGATGAAGACCGATCCCACCAGCGAACCGCCACGCAGAAAGCAGCCTTCCAACGCGATGCTGAACTTCCTGACCGTGCTGGTCGGGCTTGCTGTGCTCGGGGTGGGTCTCGCCTATCTGATCCTGAACGAAGTGCCTGTCTTCGCCATCCCGCTGGTCGTGACCGTGCCGGTGATCGCCGCCGTCGCGTTCCGGAACATCTGGGACTGAAAGGACGGCTTGATGGCCCGCGTCGCGGGCCGCTACAGATCCCCCAGGGGTCATCCATCAAACCGGCATGACGCCCCAAGCCTGGCGGCCGCAGGTCGCCTCATCGCGTTAAGCGTGACCGGCGGTCCTGGCGGACCGCTGCGGGTCGCCGAAACGCCGCCAATGTCCCCCGAGCCCGCGCGAGCGGACTTCTTTTTCGTTTTTCTGACGAGTGGCACTCAAGTTTCTCTACACCTGCGTCGATATAGCAGGATGACGAGGGAAACCTTCAGGAAGACGAGAGGCTGAGTCATGGGGAACATGTCGCCGTCATCCAGCCAGCGGCAGCCGTCGGAGGATAGTCTGCTTCGCGTGGCGCAGGAAAACGGGATCACGCGTCCGTGGGCCTGGTACCGCGCGGGCGAGCAACTGCATCTTGCCTGTGCGAGTCGCGAGCCGCATGACTGGCCGCGCTTCATCGCCGGAGACGATCTCCAGCGTGCCTGCGGTGTGCAGCGCTGGCACGCATGGCCGACGGGCCGCGGCGAAGGTGTGCTCGGCTGGCTGCTGTCGGACGCGGATCATGCCGCCGACCCTGCCTTCGCCGACTTCGCCCGTCACATCGGCGACGAGGCGCAGGCCGACGCGCTCGCGCGGGCGCAGAACGTGCAGCGCGTGCTCTACGACATCGCGTACCTCGCCAGCTCGATCAGCGACCGCGCCGCCTTCCTGCACATCATCCACGAACGGCTCGGCACACTGATCGACGCCGAAAACTTCTATCTCGCGCTCTACGACAGCGCGACGAGCATGGTGACGTATCCGTACTACGTCGACGTGATCGACACCGACGCCGTCGATCCGGGCCACATGGACCGCGTCGACCCCGAACGGCTGTCGCTCACGGGCCATGTGCTGACGACTGGCCAGCCGCTTCTGATCGGCGCCGACGGCATCGCCGCCGCCGAAGTTGCGGGACACTTCCGCTGCGTCGGCCGGCGCCCTGAATTCTGGATGGGCGCGCCGCTCAAGAACGCGTCGGACCAGGTGATCGGCATGCTGGCGATGCAGGTCTACGACGTCTCGCGCATCTATACCGCCGAAGACCGTGCCCTCTTTCTGGTCGTCGCACGTCATGTGGCGATGGCGCTCGACCGGATCCTGCATCGCGTGGATCTGGAAGGCCAGGTCGCGCTGCGCACCGCCGAACTCTCGAAACTCAACGACACGCTGCGCCTCGAGATCGCCGAGCGCAAACGCGCGGAACATCTACAGGCGGCGCTCTTCGAGATCACGGAGCTCTCGAGCCAGTCGGTCGAAATCAGCGAATTTTTTCGCAGCCTGCATGAGATCGTGGGCGGCCTGCTTTACGCGCACAACTTCTATATCGCGCTCTACGACCCGTTCACCGAAGAAGTCTCGTTCCCCTACTACGTCGACGAAACGCTGCGCGAGCGGCCGCAGCCACGCCGCGGCAAGCGTGGCCTCACCGAATATCTGATCCGTCAGCGCGTGCCGTGCCTGATCGAACCCGACGACGCGGTGAGACTCGTCGAAAGCGGCGAAGTCGAGAACGAAAATATCCGCCTGCGCTCGTGGCTCGGCATTCCGCTCTTCGATCGCGATAACGTGTGCGGCGTGCTCGTCGTGCAGAGCTACTCACCACGCGTGCGTTACGACGCGCACGATCAGGAAGTGCTGACCTTCGTGTCGCGCCACATCGACACCGCCCTCGCCCGTCGGCGCGCCGCGGCCGCGCAGCAGGCGGCGAACCTCGAACTCGAAGCGCGCGTCCATGCGCGCACACGCGAACTCGACGACGCCAACGCGCGGCTTCTGCACGAAAACTTTCACGACGCGCTGACCGGCCTGCCGAACCGCGCGCATCTGCGACAGCGGCTCGAAATTGCGTGGCAGGCGCACTGCACGCAGGGCGCGGCGCTGTCCGTGCTGTTCATCGACCTCGACCGCTTCAAGGTCGTCAACGACAGCCTCGGCCACCATTTCGGCGACGTGCTGCTGGTTCAGGTAGCCGGGCGTCTGCGCGCCTGCATGCGGCGCGACGATCTGCTCGCGCGCCTCGGTGGCGACGAATTCGCCGTGATGGTGCCAGGCGCGCCGCTGCAGGTCGTGCTTTCGATGGCCGAGCGGATACTCGCCGCGTTCGACGAGCCGTTCAACATCGGCGAACACGTGGTGTTTTCGACGTGCAGCGTGGGCATCGTCGACGCCGACAGCAATTTCCATTCGGACCCGGCCGATCTGCTGCGCGATGCCGATACGGCGATGTACCGCGTCAAGAACCGCGGTCGCGACAGCTTCGCGGTGTTCAATCAGGAACTGCGCCGCGAACTGTCCGACCAGATCGAAACGGAAGGCGCGCTGCGCCAGGCGCTCAATCGCGACGACGAACTGCTGCCGTTTTTCCAGCCGATCGTCGATGTCAAATGCGGCCAGCTCGTCGCACTCGAAGCCTTGATCCGCTGGCGCCAGCCGAACGGCGAAATCTGGGCGCCTGGCCGTTTTCTGCCCGCCGTCGAAGGGCTGAAACTGCTCGGTCGTCTGGACATGTACATGCTGACGCGCGTGGCCGTGATCCTCGCAGACACCGATCATGCAGACTGGCCGCCCGTGCATGTGAACCTGTCGAGCTACAGCATCACGCGCCCGGAATTCGCCGACGAAGTGCTGGAATTGCTAAGCCGGCACGACGTGCACCCGTCGCGCATTTCACTCGAACTGACGGAAGGTGCGCTGATCGCCGAGCCGGACCTCGCGCGCACGACGATGCAGAAACTGGCGAAGAACGGCATGTCCGTGGTGCTGGACGACTTCGGCACGGGTTTTTCGTCACTCAGCTACGTCCACCAGTATCACTTCAGCGGCCTGAAAATCGACAAGTCGTTCGTGCTCGAACTGACGACGAGCGCGCGCAGCCGGGCGATCGTGCGCGCGATCGTACGGATGGCGGAATCGCTGGAACTGGCCGTGGTTGCAGAAGGCGTCGAAGACGAAGCGACGCTGGCGGTGCTGCGTGGCATCGGTGCATCGCAGGTGCAGGGCTATCACCTGGCGCGGCCGATGTCGCTGGAAAATCTGATGCTATCGGCGCTGGCGCCAGGCAGGCGTGCTGTCGTGCAGTGATCTGCAGGCCGGCGCGATTCAGGCCGCGCGCCGCACCCGCGCTCCGATTCAGAGAAACCACGCCGGGCCGCGCCAGGGCATTCGGGCTGCCCTGACTGACCTGCGCCCCGCGCGTGCTCAGCAGGCCTGGCCGCTTGGGATCTTGCTCATCGCTTCCTTCATTTCCTCGTGCGTGACGTCGCGTTTGTGCGTCGCGACAGACCAGTGGTGCCCGAACGGATCTTCCAGCTGACCATAGCGGTCGCCCCAGAACATGTCGGCCGCGGGCATCGTGATCGTCGCGCCGGCGGACGCGGCCCGCTGCATGACCGCGTCCACGTCCTCGACGTACAGATGAATGATCACCGGCGTGCCTTTCAGCGTTTTTGGCCCGACCATCTGGTGCTGCGGCGCTTCGTCGACGAGCATGATCGCGGCGTCGCCAATCCGCAGGCTGGCGTGCATCAGCTTGCCGTCCGGTGCGGGCAGGCGAACCAGTTCGACGGCGTTGAACGCCTTCTTGTAGAACTCGATGGCGTCGGCGGCGCCCGCGCAAATCAGGTGCGGTGTGATTGAACGCATTCCTTCCGGAATGGCTTTGACGGGGGTGGTCATAGTGACGGCTCCTTCCTTTAGGTTGTGTGCAGGGAGGCGAGAATAACCTGTGCCTCCTTCTCCATGACGGGCGGGCCGGGTGCAAATCGACACCGCCGGCAAATATTTTTTTTGACCGCCTTGGGCCCGGAAAAAGCGCGGTCTGCCGGAAGCGCGCAACATGTTCGATGAAACCGAACGTCTGCATCGGAACGGTCGCACGGCAATCTGCTCGCAGCAGGCCACACTGTCTTCACACACTCACCTTCACAGGAAAAACATCATGACCCGATTCGAAGGCAAGACCGTACTCGTCACCGGCGGCAACAGCGGAATGGGCCTCGCCACGGCACAGGCATTCGCCGCGGAAGGCGCACGCGTCGTCATCACCGGCCGCGATGAAGCTACGCTCGAAACAGCAAAGGCGACGCTCGGCGCGGGTGCGATCGCGATCCGTAACGATGCGGGCTCGGTCGCTGCGGCCCGGGAGCTTGCAGACCGCCTGAAGGCGGAAAACGTCAAGCTCGACGCCGTGTTTATCAACGCAGGCATCGCCAGATTCGCTCCGTTCCTGGATGTCGAAGAGACGTTGTGGGACCAGACGTTCGACGTGAACGTCAAAGGTCCCTACTTCCAGATTCAGGCACTGACGCCGCTGTTGAATAACGGTGCTTCGATCGTGCTGAACGGTTCGATCAACGCGCACATCGGGATGCCCGCTTCGTCGGTTTATGCAGCCAGCAAGGCCGCGATCATTTCGCTCGCGAAAACGCTGTCGGCAGAGCTGCTGCCGCGCGGCGTGCGTGTGAACGTGATCAGCCCGGGCCCGATCACGACGCCGCTTTTCGGCAAGCTCGGCTTCGACGCCGAAACGCTCGCCAACACCGCGGCGCAGATCAAGAGCCAGGTTCCGCTCGGTCGCTTCGGCACGCCGGAGGAAATCGCGGCGACGGTGCTGCATCTCTCGTCGAGCGAATCGGGCTTTATCGTCGGCACAGAAATCGTGATCGACGGCGGTATGAGCCAGTTGTAACCCGCGGCTTTTGACGAAAGCTGCGGCACCCGTTCCGCACGAATTCGCCGCGTCGCCCGTTATCGGGGCGCGGCAATTCGATCGTGAAGGCGGTGTCGTCCGCTTCGTCCGGTTCCACGGTCACAGCCCCTCGTGAGCGGCGCGGAAATCCGCCGCATGCGGGCGGCGCCCCGACCCGTCCCCAGGGTTTCCCACCACACCATTTCAACCTCCTTTCTGCCGATAACCCATAGAGGTAGGCCGTCCCATCCGACGTTCAGAAAAAGGCACGCGAGGTTGCCGCAATGCAAACACTCAGCTTCAGAAAGAAACTCTGGCTGCCACTGGTCGTCAGCCTGATCGCCCTGCTCCTCGTATCGGTCGCCGCCGCCTGGCAGTCCCGGCAAACGCGCGTCGAGGAGCGCAAGAACGATCTCGTCAATGTCGCGCACATTGGCCTTAGCATCGTCAACGAATACGCCGCACTCGCAAAAAGCGGCGCACTGACCGGGGATGAAGCCCGCAAACAGGCGCTCGATCGCCTGCGCGACGTGCGTTACGGCGAGGACGGCTATTTCCTCGTGATCGACTCGAGCCCGCGGATGGTGATGCATCCGATCAAGCCGGCGATGAACGGCAAGGACCTGCGCAACAACGCGGACGCGGACGGCCGTCACCACTACGTGACGTTCGCCACGGTCGCGCAGCAGCCCGAGGGCGGTTTCGTCGACTACGTGTTCGCGCGTCCCAGGGCGACGTCGGCAGGCCCGGCGGCTGAGGTCGGCAAGATCGGTTACGTGGTGCGCTACGCGCCTTGGGACTGGATCATCGCGACGGGCGCGTACGTCGACGATATCGACGCCGCGCTCGTGCGCTCGCTCTGGTTCGCGGCCGCCGTGTTCGTCGTGCTGGCGACGCTGCTCGCCACCTTCGTCGCGTTCACCAATCGCAGCATCCAGCGCACGATCGGTGGCGATCCGGCCGGCGCCGCGCACGTCGCCGACGCGATTGCGACCGGCGATCTCACGGTCGCGATCGAAACGCGCACCGACGACACCGTGAGCCTCATGCAGGCCATGCGCAGGATGCGCGATGCGCTGGCCCGCACGATCGGCCAGATCCGCGATTCGGCCGACCAGGTGGCAACGGCATCGCGTGAAATCGCAACCGGCAACGCCGACCTGTCCGCGCGCACGGAAAACCAGGCGGCGTCGCTCGAAGAGGCGGCGTCGAGCATGGAAGAAATCACGTCGATGCTCCGCCAGACCGCCGACAACGCGGGCACGGCCAGCCACCTCGCCAGCAGCGCCGTCAAGATCGCCGATCGCGGCGAAACGATGGTGATGGAAGTCGTCACCGCGATGCGCGATATTTCGGACGAGTCGCGCAAGATGGAGGACATCGTCGGCGTTATCGAAAGCATCGCGTTCCAGACGAATATCCTCGCGCTCAATGCGGCGGTCGAAGCGGCGCGCGCTGGCGAAGAAGGACGCGGCTTTGCGGTCGTCGCGGGCGAAGTGCGGACGCTCGCACAACGTAGTGCGACGGCGGCGAAGGAGATCCGCGCGCTGATCCAGAGCGCGGTCGGCAAGGTGGGCACCGGCGCGGCGCTCGTCGAACGCACAGGTGAGACGATCCAGGAGACGCGCGTTGCAATTGCGCGCGTGACCGATGTCGTGCGGGAAATCGCAGCGGCTGCGGCGCAACAGAGCACGGGCGTCGAGCAGGTCAACAGCGCGGTCGCGCAGATGGATACGATGACGCAGCAAAACGCCGCGCTCGTCGAACAGGCGGCCGCGGCCGCGCACTCACTCGAAGAACAGGCGCAGCAGTTGCAGGCTGTGATCGTCAGCTTCCGTACGGGCGGGCCTGGCATGGGCCAGTCAGAGACGAACCACGGATGGCACGGGGCGAATGCGGGCGTGAAGCCGGTGGCACGCGCGAACAGCCGTCACTTGCGGGCTCCTGCATAGCGCGGCAACACCCCGCTCAGGCGCACGCCGTTGACCGGGCTACAATCCCGGTCAACGGCGCGACATGCGTGCTTCGTCAGATTCAATGCGAAGCCGGATGATCCTTGCTACACAACGCTGCAGGCACGCCGTACAGCAGGATCAACGCACACGCCAGACTCATCGCGCCGATCACGTACAGCGCAGGTGTCGTGCTCCCGGTCAGATCCTTGATTCGCCCCACCATCACCGGGCTCACGATGCCGCCCAGTTGTCCCAGCGTATTGATCAGCGCAATGCCACCTGCTGCGCCAGCGCCCGTCAACAGCTTCGGCGGCAGTGCCCAGAAAGCGGGAATCGAAGCCACGACGCCCGCACCCATGACGCCGAGCGCGACAATCAGCAACGTAGTCTGTTTATCGAAGAACCCTGCGGCAAAGAATCCGAGCGCGGCCATCAGCAGCAGTCCGCATACAAACTTCCGCCGCTCGCCCGACGCGTCCGACATCCGCCCCACTACGACCATGCAGATCGCACCGCACACGTACGGCACGGCAGTCAGCAAGCCGATGATCGTCGGATTCTGCGTACCCGCAGTGCGGATCAGATGCGGCGCCCAGAAATTCAGCCCATACGACGCAACCTGGATCAGGAAATAGATCAACCCGAGCGTGAGAAAACCGGGCGTCTTTATCGCGCCGGACAGCGAATGGCCACCGGTGTTTCGCGGTTGCTGCTGCGCGATTCGCGCGGACAGGTACTGCTTTTCCGGGCCTGAGAGCCATTCCGCATCTTCGATCCGGTCCTTCAACAACTTCAGCACGAGCACGCCCAGCAGCACGCACGGAAGGCCGCCGAGCAGGAACAGCCAGTGCCATCCCGGCATGCCCCACACGCCGCTCAGATGCCCGAGCACGAGCCCGGAAAGCGGCGCACCGACCAGCCCGGAAAACGCCGACGCGAGAAACAGCAGCGACGTGATGCGGCCTCGATAGCTCGCTGGAAACCACAACGTCAGGTAGTAGAGAACGCCGGGCGCGAAACCCGCTTCCATGGCGCCGATGATGAAACGCAGCCCGTAGAACTGCCACTCGTTATTGACGAACACCATCGCCGCCGTGGCGAGTCCCCACGAGATCATGATGCGTGCGATCCAGCGCCGCGCGCCGACCTTGTACAGCATCATGTTGCTCGGCACCTCGAACAGCACATAGCCGATGACGAACAGACTCGCGCCCAGGCCATACGCGGTATCGGTGAAACCGAGGTCGCTCTGCAACTGGAACTTCGCGAAGCTGATGTTGATGCGATCGAAAAACGCGAAGAGATAGCAGATCATGATCAGCGGCATCAGTCGCCACGCGACCTTGCGGATGATCGCGTGCGTTCCCTGACTCGTTTCCGGGATCTGCCCGGCTTCACGATCGCTCGGGTTACCGAGGGCACTCAGGTCGCTCATGTTTGTCTCCTTGCCGGACTGGGCAGGTGCACCGTCCGGTCGATTGTTGATAGAAGGTAGGCGCGTGGGTTAAACGATGCTGCGTACGTAGTCCGGCACGGGATGCACGTCGCAGTTGCGGCCGGATTTCGCGAGTTGTCCCGGCACGTCATGGCCGAGCAACGCGGGCAACGCGCGCGACAGTTCGAGCAGCTTCACGAGATCGATGCCAGTCGGAATGCCCATTTCGTCGCACATGTTCACGAGATCTTCCGTGCAGATGTTGCCGGACGCGCCCGGTGCGAACGGGCAACCACCCAGCCCGCCGAGCGCCGCATCGAACCGGCGTGCGCCCGCTTCATACGCGGCCAGCACGTTCGCGAGACCCAGACCGCGCGTGTTGTGAAAGTGCAGCGTCAGCGCGTCGGGGCCGATGCGCTCCAGCACGCGCGTGACGATGCGCGCAACCTGACGCGGATTCGCCATGCCCGTGGTATCCGCGAGCGTCACACCGTGCATGCCGAGTTCGAGATACGCATCGACGATGGCAAGCACGCGGCCTTCGTCGATCGCGCCTTCGAACGGACAGCCGAACGCCGTCGCCACCGTGCCATTCAACGTGACGTGTGATCCCCTGACGCGCTTCGCGATATCGCCGAAGCCGGTCAACGAGTTCTCGCAGCTCATCCGCATGTTCGCGCGGTTGTGCGTCTGGCTCGCGGACATCACGAGATTCAGCTCGTCGGCGAGCGCGGCCATGGCGCGCTCCGCGCCCTTCACGTTCGGGATCAGCGCGACATAGATCACATCGGGATTGCGTTTGATGCGGTGAAATACGGCGTCGCCGTCGCGCAGTGCGGGGATCGCTTTCGGCGAAACGAACGAGCCCGCCTCGATACGCGAGAAGCCTGCCGTCGAAAGCTGATCGATCAGCGCGACCTTGTCGTCCGTTTCGACCCACGTCGGCTCGATCTGCAACCCATCGCGCGGCGCGACTTCCTGCACGATGAGTCTGTCGTTCAACCCCTCGGTGGCGGTATTCATTGCACGGCTCCTTCGCTACGCAGCTGCTCGATTTCGAGCGGACTGAAGCCGAGATCCGCCAGCACCGAACCCGTGTGTTCACCGAGCGCAGGCCCAGGCCAATGCACTTCGCCCGGCGTGTCCGACAGTTTCGGCACAATGCCCGGCATCTTCACTGGCGTGCCGTCCGGCAGGCTTGCCTGCAGCAGCATCTCGCGCGCCTGATAATGCGGATCAGCGACGATGTCCGCGATCGAATAGATGCGGCCCGCCGGCACCTGGGCCTGTTCCAGCGCGAAAAGGATGTCTTCGGTCGAATGATGCGAGGTCCACGCGGTGATCGCCTCATCGAGCATCGCGCTCTGCGCAGCGCGGCCGTCGTTGTGCGCAAGGGCAGGATCGTCGGCGAGATCGGCGCGGCCGATCACCTGCATCAGTCGCCGGAAAATCGGATTGCTGTTGCCCGCGATCACCACATACGCACCGTCTTCGCTGCGATACGTATTCGACGGCGCGATGCCAGGCAATGCGCCACCGCTGCGTTCGCGCACGTGGCCGAGCAGATCGTATTCGGGCACGAGGCTTTCCATCAGGTTGAAAACGCTCTCGACCAGCGACACATCGACGACCTGTCCGTCGCCCTGCCCCGTCTTCACCCGCAGCACTGACATCAATGCGCCGATCACGCCATGCAGCGACGCGAGCGAATCGCCCAGGCTCACGCCGACGCGTGCCGGCGCGCCGTCGGCTTCGCCCGTCGTATAGCGGATGCCGCCCATCGCCTCGCCGATCGCGCCAAAGCCCGGACGGTCACGATACGGACCGGTCTGGCCGTATCCGGAGATGCGTACCATCGTGAGTTTGGGATTGATTTCGTGCAGCACGTCCCAGCCGAGGCCGAGCCGTTCGAGTGCACTAGGACGCAGGTTTTCGATGACGATATCCGCGTCGGCAGCGAGGCGTTTGACGACCTCGATCCCTTCCACGGACTTCAGATTCACGCAGATCGACTTCTTGTTGCGCGACTGCAGATACCACCACAGTGACGTGCCTTCGTGCAGCTTGCGCCATTTGCGCAGTGGATCGCCGTCACGGGGTGCTTCGATCTTGATGACCTCCGCGCCGAATTCGGCCAGCATCCGGGCGGCAAACGGCGCGGCGATAAGGGTTCCGATCTCGATGACGCGAATACCCTTCAAGGGTCCACTCATGATGCTGTCTCCTGACCTGATCTTGTATGGAAGACAGCTTATGGGCGAGGCCGCTGCGGCGTCCAACCGCAATCCGGCAACGAGCGTTCGCCAGACGCGAACGCTCGCAAAGTGGCACGATCAGGCGCCCGTGCGGGCTTCGACGGTGCTCAGGTGATCGAACAGCAGACGGCTGACGGGCGACAGCGCATCGACATCACGCACGACGATAAGGAGACTGCGCGCGGCCCACTCTTCATCGAGCGTCACCGCCGTCAGCCCGAGCGACCGGCCGATCGCGTTATATACGTGCAACGGCAGCACGCCCACGCCCATGCCCGCCTGCACCATCCGGCACACCGCGTCGAAACCGGGCACATGAATGCGCAGCCGCAGCGGTTTGCCCGCCTGGCGCGCGGCGAGATGCGTACGCATGTTGATCGAGCTGGCCGCATGCAGTCCGACGTGATCGCTGTCGAGCGTATCGGCGAACGTCACGCTTTCGCGCGTTGCCAAAGGATGATCGTCGCACATCACGATGACGAGCCGGTCGTGACGGTAATGCGTAACGTGCAGGCCACGCGTGTCGGCGTCGCCGGAACAGATGCCGAGATCGACGAGGCTGTCGGCCACGCCACTGATTACACCACCGCTCGGCCGCTCTTCGAGTTCGATCCGCACGCGCTCATTGCCCGCGAGAAATGCGCGCAGATCTTCCGGCAGGAATTCGACGATCGCGGACAGGTTCGCCATCATCCGCACATAACCGATCACGCCGCTCGCGTGCTCGGCGAGTTCGAGGCCGATATTCTCGATGTCGCGCAGCACGCGTCGCGCGTGATGCAGCAGCGTCTCGCCCGCGGCGGTCAGTTCCATGCCGCGCGCCTTTCTCACGAAGAGCGCGGAACCGACCGCATGTTCGAGTTCGAGCAGACGCTTGCTCGCAGCCGATACTGCAATCGCTTCCCGTTCGGCCGCGCGCGTGAGCGTGCGCTCTTCATACACCGCGAGAAAAAGCTGCAGTGTCGTGAGATCCAGTTTTCTTTGGAGATTGGTCAGGGTCATGCTTGCCGGGCGCGTCGCGGAAAACCGCATTTTGACCTGAATCGTTCAGGATCGGGCTCCTTTGTCGGGCCGGCGCGATGTGATGCGGTGCCGCAATGCGTCTTCCCCGCCTGATCCGGATTTGCGCAATACGGATCAAATCGCCTGTCGCTCGCGGGCTCGCGTTGGTATGCTGGAAGCTGGTCTTCTCGCACGGGAGTCGTTTTGGCTGCTCAGGATCGCCCCCGCAGGCCCGCAACGGCCCTGCATATCGTCGCCGCACAGGCGAGCCCATGTGATGAACTCGTCATCCGCGCGCAGCCCTCCACGGTCGATCGTCCGTGCGTGCGCAAGCGTCTCGCGCTCGCGTCGACGATTCTTGGCTCCAGCATGGCGTTTATCGACGGCTCGGTCGTCAACGTCGCGCTGGCGTCGATCCAGAGCGAACTCGGCGCGAGCGTTGCGGCCATGCAGTGGGTCGTCAATGCGTATCTGCTCTTTCTCGGCTCGCTGGTGCTGGTCGGTGGATCGATGGGCGACCTGCTTGGCCGACGCACGGTTTTCATCGCTGGTATCGGGCTTTTCACGCTGGCGTCGATTGCCTGCGGCCTTGCGCCCGGATCCGGCACACTGATCGCCGCACGGGCTGTGCAAGGCATCGGCGCAGCGCTGCTCGTGCCGAGCAGTCTGGCGATCATCGGCGCCGTGTTCGATGACAGCGAACGTGGCCGCGCGATCGGCACGTGGGCCGGCATCGGCGCGATTACATCGGCGGCGGGGCCGGTTGCGGGCGGCTGGCTCGTCGACGTGCTTTCGTGGCGCGCGATCTTCTTTGTCAACGTGCCGCTCGCGTGCATCACGGTGGCGCTGGCCGTCGTCTCGGTGCCCAACAGTCATAGGTCCGATGCGCCGCGCCAACTCGACTGGGCCGGCGCATTCGCCGCCGCAGCGGGTTTAGCCGCGTTGACATGGGGATTGACCGTGGCGTCGTCACGCGGGCTTTCGAACCCGCTTGTGCTGGCCTCGATGGGCATCGGCATCCTCGTGCTGATCGCGTTTGTCGTCATCGAAATGAAGAGCCGCAACCCCATGATGCCGCTCGATGTGTTTCGCTCGCGCGATTTCATCGGCGCGAATATCGTCACGCTGCTGCTGTATTTCGGGCTGAGCGGCCTGTTCTTCTTTTTGCCGTTCACGCTGATCCGCGCGCACGATTTCAGCGCAACCGAAGCCGGCGCGGCCATTCTGCCGGTGCCGGTCATCATCGGTGTGCTGTCACGCTTTACAGGTGGTTTGTCCGATCGCTACGGGCCGCGTGCGCTGCTCACGGTGGGACCGGTTGTCGCCGGCGTCGGCTTCGCGATGCTCGGCTTGCCGTTCGTGCAGGGCACCTACTGGAGCGGCTTTTTCCCGGCAATGGTGGTGATCGGGCTGGGGATGACGATCACGGTTGCGCCGCTGACGACCACCGTCATGGGCGCGGTGTCGAGCGAGCGCTCGGGCGTCGCTTCCGGCATCAATAACGCGGTGGCCCGTGTAGCGGGTCTGCTGGCCATCGCGGTGCTCGGCATTGTGTTCGTGTGGTCGCACAACGCCGCGCTCGCGTCGAGCCTGAAAGTGCTGAATATTCCAGCGGATATCCATCGAAGCGGGCAATTGCTCGAACCGGAAGCCGACGCGGCAGAGGCTGTCAACACAGTTCGGATTCCGCCGCACACGCCGCTCGCCGACGCGCACGATGACGCCATCGACGATGCACTGCGCGCCGTCGCGCTCGTATCCGCAGCCTGCGCGCTCGCCGGCGCGGCCTGTTCGGCGGCGATGATCCGCACGCGCTCCTTCGCGCCCGCGAGCAACGATGCTGCGCGGGATTCCACGTCAGACCCTGCATCGGATACCACCGCGCACAGCGACTGACGGTCGAGCTTGCGGCGACATTTCGATCCAGCCTGAAACGTTGAAGGCAGCGCGCCACGCATACTGTGAGCACGAACCGGATATCAACCGGACGTGCCGACAGGAGCGCATTTCATGACCCTCACCTGCTTCATCCGCTACCAGATCGACCCATCCCAGCGCGACGCTTTCAGGGAATATGCAGAAAACTGGGGCCGCATTATTCCGCGCTGCGGTGGCCATCTCGTCGGCTACTTTCTGCCGCACGAAGGGACCAACGATATCGCCTGGGGATTGATCGCCTTCGAGAGTCTCGCCGCATACGAAGCGTATCGCGCCCGTCTGAAGACAGACCCTGAATCGGTCGCGAACTTCCGGATGGCGCAAACGCAGCGCTTCATCCTGCGTGAAGAACGCACGTTCACCGAAGTGGTGAACGGCACATTCGGCATTCCTCCGGAAAGCCTCGCGCGATAACGATGGGATGCTTTCAGTCTGCGCTTCGACGTGATTCGCGCGTATTTGACGCCATAACGTCGAATGCGCTCCGACGTCAGATCGATAGCACGATTTCTCGTTTCTGTTGCGAACAGGCGGCCTCTACCATGTTCAATGGTCACTACATGGACCCGCTATGTCGACTCCGCCCAGCCTCGAACTCGATTCCACCACGCTCGCCGAACAATACGACCGGCTCGGTACACGCCAGTTTTATCACGGTCTCGAACTCCTCAACGTGCTCGCTGTGCAAAGCGGCGAGAGAGTGCTCGACATCGGTTGCGGTACCGGCCTGCTGACGGAAGCCGTCGCTGAGCGCACGGGCGCGGACGGTGAAGTGCTCGGGATCGATCCACTCGCCCTGCGCGTTGAACTCGCGCAAAAGCGCGCACAGGGGCGCTTCCAGGCCCGGGTCGGCCGCGCCGAAGCGCTCGACGACGTGCCGGATGCGCACTACGACGTCGTCTATTTCAACAGCGTCATCCATTGGGTACCCGACCAGCTGGCCGCGCTTCAGCACGCGTTTCGCGTGCTGAAGCCAGGCGGTCGCGTCGGCTTTACGACGATGTCGCAGGAGGCGCCGCACGACCTGCATCTCGTCTTGCGCGAGCTGCTCGCGCGCGAACCGCGCTGGCAGACAGCGCGCGTCGGCGCCCCGCACAAGCTCACGCAGGAACGCGCCGCGCTGCTGCTTGCCGCCGCCGGCTTCAACGTGACGCTCAACGAAATCCGCGAGTTCGACGATGCCTTCGATACCGTCGATGAAGCGATCGCGTTCAGCCGCGCCAGTTCGTTCGGCAATTTCCTCTCCGCGCTGGACGAGGCGGATAGCGCGCGCGTGCGCCAGCTGCTCGGCGATGCGCTCGAAGCGAAGCGGGGTCCGCGCGGCATTCAGCTGAAACGGCGCATGACGTTCGCGGCTGGACGCAAGCCGGTTGCGCAATAACCGCTGGTACAGCCGCACAGTCACGCCGGATTCTCCCCATTGCACACGGAGCAGACGATGAGCAACAACAAGCGGCAGATCAAACTGGGCGCGTTCCTGATGGAAACGGGCCATCACATCGCCGCGTGGCGGCATCCAGACGCGCATGCGGGCGGCGGCCTCGACTTCGCGCATTACGCCGAAGTCGCGCAGATCGCCGAACGCGCGAAATTCGACACGATCTTTTTCGCCGACAGCGTCAGCGTGCGCGATACGAACCTCGCGTCGCTCTCGCGCACTGCCCGCGCAGATCACTTCGAACCGTTGACGCTGCTCTCCGCGCTATCGGTCGTGACGAAGAACATCGGCCTCATTGCAACCGTTTCGACGACCTTCAACGAACCGTACAACCTCGCGCGCAAATTCGCATCGCTCGATCATCTGAGCGGCGGACGTTCGGGCTGGAACCTCGTCACGTCGAGCACGGAATCGGAGGCGCTCAACTTCAGTTTCGAAAAGCATCCGGAACACGCAGTACGTTATGAACGGGCACGCGAATTCTACGACGTTGTCGCGGGCCTCTGGGATAGCTGGGAAGACGACGCGTTCCTGCGCGACAAGGAAAGCGGTGTCTATTTCGACCCGGACAAGCTGCACGTGCTCAACCATCGCGGCAAGCATTTCCAGGTGCGTGGGCCGTTGAACGTCGCGCGTTCACCACAGGGCTGGCCGGTCGTCGTCCAGGCAGGCGCATCGGATGCAGGCCGCGAACTCGCGGCGCAAACGGCCGAAGTCATCTTCGTTGCGCACCAGACACTCGAAGAAGCGCAGACGTTCTATCGCGACATCAAGAGCCGGCTCCCGAAATACGGCCGTCAACCGGATCATCTGAAGATCATGCCGGGCATCTTCCCGGTGATCGGCCGCACGCAGGACGAAGCGCGCCGCAAGTTCGACGCACTGCAGAACCTGATTCATCCGACGGTCGGACTCTCGCTGCTGTCGACTATGTCGGGCGGTGTCGATCTGTCGACGTATCCGGTGGATGGCCCGTTGCCCGAGCTGCCGGAAACGAACGGCGGCAAGAGCCGTCAGCGTTTGCTGTTCGATCTCGCGCGTCGCGAGAATCTGACGATCCGCGACCTGTATCTGCGCATCGCGGGCGCGCGAGGACATCAGCAGGTGGTCGGCACGCCCGAAAGCATCGCGGACCAGTTGCAGCAATGGTTCGAGGAAGAAGGCGCGGATGGCTTCAACATCATGTCGCCGTGGTTGCCTGGCGGACTCTCCGAATTCGCTGAACGCGTGGTGCCGGAATTGCAGCGACGCGGCCTTTTCCGCACGGAATACGAAGGTCAAACGCTGCGCGAAAATCTGGGCCTGCCGCGTCCGCAAAACCGGCACGCGCAACGGCAACGTCAGGAGGCCGCGAGTTGAGCGACGGCTGTTGCGCAAAACGCCCGGTCCGTGAAGCGCACAATTGCCTCGATGAACGCGAGGCGTTAAAGGCGCATCTGTTCGGGATTGCGTTCACCGCAATCGTGATCGTGAGTCTCGCGATGGCGGCGACGATGTTGATGCGATGGTTCGTCAACGAGTAACGTCGATGCCTCAGGGCATCATGCCTCGCCGAGTTGCTGCGCAAGTGTCTTCGTGTAGGGCGTCTCGACATCGCCTGTATGTTTCGTGCTCACCGTTTCGATGAGCACGATCCAGCATTCTTCGTGCGCCACCGGTTTGTGCAGCACGCCGCGCGGCACGACATGAATCGATCCCGGTGCAAGCTTCACCGTGCGGTCGTTTTCATAATTGATGTCGAGTTGCCCGCGTACGACGTAGAAGAGTTCATCTTCGTCTGCATGGCTGTGCCACGCGAACTCGCCCTGCACTTTCGCCACCTTGACGTATTGATCGTTGACCTGCGCCACGACTTTCGGCGACCAGTGCGCGGTGACGTCATCGAAGGCCGCGGCAAGGTCGACCGTTTCAGCAAACGGACTCATCATTCTCTCCACATTGGAACAATCGACGCGGCCAGCAGCACGCCCAACGCGACGTTGAGCACGCGCCACTGCCGCGGCGTTTTCAGAAGCCGCGCGAGCACCATGCCGGCGACACACCACAACGACAACGATACAACCGCCGCGATCCCGAAGGCTGAGCCGAGTAACGCCGCGAGCCGTAGCGGCCCGGTTGCCAGCACGGAAAACGAAGCCGCCGCGCCGAGCGTCATCGCCCAGCCTTTTGGGTTTAGCCACAGCAGACACGCACCGCCGATGAAACTCGTCGGCGCCGCAAGCTGCATGTCGAGCCTCGGCGGCCCGCTGCGGCCGATTTTCCACGCAAGCCACAGCAGATAAGCGCTGCCCGTGAGCTTCATCGCGAGTTCGAGCGCGGGCACAGCGAGCAGCACGCCAGCGAGCCCGGCCGCGGCAACCGCCGCCAGCAATGCAAGACCGACCGCAATGCCCGCCATCAGCGGAATCGAGCGACGAAAACCGAACTGCGCGCCCGACGCCGTGGCGAGGGTCGTCGCGCCGCCTGGCGTGACTGTGGAAACGGCCGCAAACAACAGCAAAGGTGCGACGGAGCTCGCAAGGATCATGGAGGCGTGGCGATCGTCTGTCTGAACGAGTCCAGACTGTAGGGCCGCGCGTGATATTAGTGAAACCATGTTTACGGATGCGAGGCATTAGCAAATATAATGTCTAAATGGCCAGAAACCTCGATCTCACCCTTGTACGCACGTTCGTCACGGCGGCGGACAGCGCCAGCATGACGGTTGCCGCGAACAGTCTGCATCTTACCCAGGGGGCGGTAAGCCAGCAGATCAGGCGTCTCGAAGAGGCGCTCGGCATCACGCTGTTCGAACGCGAGCGCCGTGGCCTGCGGCTGACGCCTGCTGGCGAGCGGATGCTGGGCAAGGCGCGCCGGCTCCTTGGCATGAACGATGAAATCTGGAGCGAGATGACCGCAAGCGCGCTCGAGGGACGCGTTCGGCTGGGTGTGCCGTATGACCTCGTCGGCAGCACGCTCGCGCCGGTATTCAAGGCGTATACCGAGGCCTGGCCGCAGGTCGAGATATCACTGGTATGCGGTTCGTCGCCCGAACTCGTCGATGCACTTGCAGACGGCGAAATCGACCTCGCCATCGTCGAAGCGCCGGTGGGCGCGGCAACCGGCGAGTGTCTGCGGGTCGAGCCGCTGGTGTGGGTCGGTGCGCGCGGCGGTGTCGCGCGCGTGAAGCGGCCGCTGCCCGTTTCGATGGTCACGGATACCTGCGCGTTTCGTCCTGTCGTGCTGGCCGCGTTGCGCGATCAGGGTGTCGAGTGGCGAACCGTATTCGAGAACGGCAACATCGAGGCGACCACGGCAACCGTCCGCACCGATCTGGCCATCACGGCGTGGCTGGCTTCGACAGTGCCCGCCGATCTCGAGATCCTCGGCGCCGATGCCGGTCTGCCTGCACTACCCAACTTCTCAATCAGTCTTCATTTGCCCGCACACGGCGGCGATGCGGCCACGCAGGAATTTGCCCGCTTTCTGCGCGCGGAATTGATGCGGCAACGCGAAGCGGCGTGACTATCCTTGATTGAGTGCAACTGAGCGCGACTGAACGCCAGGCGTCAGCCCAGCCTGCGCCACGGGCGGGACACGGGAACTTGTGCACGCGGGTCGCTGTCGGTTTGAATGGCGGTTGTACCGGCCCGCATTTTGCGTCCGCACTGTCCCGTTTGCATTTGCGTCAGCGTCTGCCGCCGTCTTCAACGTCCACCGGACCACCATGCGCAAAATCCTTCTCGCCTGCTTTCTGGTTACGTTTGCGCTCTCCGCGCTTGCCGCGTCGGCAGCGCCCGCCACGCCCCCGAGCGCCAGCAGTACCGCTGTCAATCCGCCCGTGAGGCTGACGCCCGATCAGGCCCGTCAGGCACTCGATGTCCTGAACGATCCCAAACGGCGCACCCAGATCGAAGAGACGTTGCGCGCCGTCGCCGCAGCCGGCGCGTTGAGTGCGGTCCCTGCATCCGCGACGGAGCCGGTTTCCGCAACTGCCGGCGCAAGCCGCGTGCCAGCGGCGCTCCAGACCAATGGTCTCGCGTCGCAACTCGCGCGCCAGGGCGCGCACTGGCTCGCGAACGGCGCCGCGGCACTCCGTCATTCGGTGGCGGCATTGCTCGACGTATCGTCGGTGCGCGCGTGGTGGCATAACGTGTTCGTGAACCCGCGGGGCCGCGCCGTGCTCGGCCGCATGATCCTGACAGTGCTCGTCGGATTGCTGCCCGCACTCGCGTTCGAGTGGCTCACACGACGCCTGCTGCGCCGCCCCTGCGAACTGACTGTCGAACGCAACGCGAAACGCACAAGTGAGGCGGAAGAGGCAGAAGAGGCAGAACGGGCGGAAGAATCCGGGCAGAGCGCAGTAGCCACAACAACGACAACATCGACAACCGCCGCGAAACCCGATGCAGCAGGCGGAAAACACAACGCGACGCGGCACTGGTCGCTGCTGCGACGTGTGCCTGGCGCCTTGCTCCTCGCCGTCTTCAGGGCCCTTCCGCTTGTCGTATTCGTGATCGTCGCGACGGTGCTGATGTCGATCCTCACCGACGACAACACGCCCGAAGGACGCGCGCTCGATGCGTTGATCGATATCTACGTGTCGTGCCGCGGCGCGGTGATCATCAGCGGTTTTTTCCTGCAGCCTGATGCGCCCGCGCTCCGTTTGTGGCGCATGGGCAACCGCTGGGCGACGCTCGCGCATCGACGGGTGATCGCGATCGCCAGCGTGATCGGTGTCGGCGCGGGTCTCGCTGAAATTGCGTTGCAACTCGGCATGAACGAGGATGCGCATCTCGCGGTGACGAAGATCGTCTCGCTGATCGCGCATGTGATGGTGTCGATCCTGATCCTGCAATGCCGCCGGCCGGTGGCCGCGCGGATTCGCGAGCGCGTCGCAAGCATTCCGTCGATGGAGATCGCCGGCAACTGGCTCGCCGACGTGTGGGCCTTTGTCGCGGTTTTCGTCGTGATGGCACTATGGTTCGTCTGGGCGCTCGACGTGCGCAACGGCTATCAGGCGCTGCTACATCTCGGCGGCATTTCTCTGGCGGTACTGGTGGGCGCGCGCGTCGCGTCGATCGTGATCTTCGGCGCCCTCGGACGCGCATTCAATATCGAAGAGGACACGCAAGGCTCGATCGCCCATCAGCACGCGTATCGTTACTACCCGTTCGTGCGGCGCGCGATTTCGGCGCTTCTGGTGATCGTCACCGCGCTGGTGCTGTTGCAGGTCTGGGGCTTTAACGTCGCGCAGTTCTTCGAGCGCGGCACGATCGGAGATCGCCTGGCATCGGCCATCGTGACGATCTCGATCGCGGCCTTCGTCGCGCTCGTCGTGTGGGAAGCGGTCAACGTGGCCATCGAACGGCGGCTCGATCAGTGGACGACCGGTGGCGATCTTGTTCGCGCCGCCCGTCTGCGCACATTGCTGCCGATGCTGCGCACGGCGCTCTTCGTTGTGATTGCGCTCGTCGTCGTGCTCACGGGCCTGAGCGAACTCGGTGTCAACACAGCACCGCTGCTCGCGGGCGCGAGTATTTTTGGCGTCGCGCTCGGCTTCGGCTCGCAGAAACTCGTGCAGGATTTCATCACCGGCATTTTTCTGCTGATGGAAAACGCGATGCAGGTCGGCGATGCGGTCACGCTTGCGGGCGTATCCGGCACGGTCGAATATCTGTCGATCCGCACGGTGCGTCTGCGTGGCGGCGACGGCTCGCTCTATACCGTGCCGTTCAGTTCCGTGTCGACGGTCAACAACACGAATCGCGGGCTCGGCAACGCGGCGGTCAGGGTCAGCATTGCGTACGGGCAGGACGTGGATCGTGCGATCGAGACGCTGAAGGAAACCGGCGCCGCACTGCGCAACGACGATGCATTCAAGGACGGTATCCTGTCGGACTTCAGCTTCTGGGGCGTCGATGCGGTCGACGGCGCGGCGATCACGCTCGCCGGGCAGATGCAGTGTCGCGACACGGCGCGCTGGTCGGTGCAACGCGAATTCAACCGGCGCATCGTCATGGCGTTTCAGGCACACGGCATCCAGATCGCGAATCCGAACCGCAGCCTGCTCGTGCCGATGGATGGCACAGCGGCTCGCCAGCCTGATACCGTGGACGAAGTCAAAGAAGCAAAGGGCGCTGACAGCGCGAAAGTCCCAAAAACCGCGAGCGCCAAAAAAGACGCGTGAAGCAATCAGGAATTGTTCACGACCGGTGTGCTCGCAGCCCACTCAACTCAATGCACCGGGCTCGCCCCGGCATAGTACGCAGCGGCTGCATCCATCTCTTCGGGCGTCATCTGCCGTGCGACGTTGCGCATCTGCTCGCTGATATCGTTGTGACGCGCGCCCGAAGCAAACGCCTGCAACTGCGCCTTCACATACGCGGCCGGCATGCCTTCGAGCCACGGGCTCCCCGCCTTGTTATCGATCCCGCCATGACACGCGGTACACGACACGATATTACGCATCGGCGAACCATGCGCGACGATCGCGGGCATCGGCGGATTCGGTGTGGTCCCGGCGAGAACCGGACGCGGTAGCGACGCGTAGTACGCCGCCAGATCGCGCATGTCCTGATCGCTCAGGCTGCCGACCATCGGCGACATCGCCGCATTGGTCCGCGCACCCGACTGATAATCGAGCAGTTCCTTGTAGATCACAACCGCGTATTGCCCTGCCAGATTCGGCGAATTTGCTTCGCTCATGCCGCGCTCGCCGTGACACATCGTGCAGCGCATCGCGAGCGTCGCGCCGCGTCCAATCGAAGGCGCGCCCGAATGCGCGAGCAGTTGCGGCGTGATTTCAGCGGTACTGGTGCGAACTTTCGTCTCCACAGGCTCGCCCGCCGCAAGCCATTTCTGCGGCACACCCGCCGCGCTGCAGATCGCATTCCAGATGCCCTGGAACGGCGCGTCCTTCTGCGCGGACGGCAGCCACACGAAACCAATCAGCGCAGAGCACACGGCAATCACAATCGTTGCGCCGACGCTCGTCCTGAACCACGGATTGCTCAGCGAGAACAGGCGTTCATTTCCCGTGTTACTCATCGCGAGCCTCCGATCGGTACGGCCGGCACAGACGTCTGCGGTTGCGACAGCAACTGCCCGATCGGGTAGCCGTAGTTCGCCACGGTCAAGCCGATCATCAGTGCGAGCCAGAGGCCGAAGCTGTTCAGTGCAACCGGCAGACGCACCGGCTCATGCACGGCTCTCGCGAAACGATATTCCGGCGGCGCGACGCGCGGACCGCGCTGCGTCTGATACAGGATCACGAAGAAGAGGATCGCCGAGATCACAAGGATGAGCCCGCCGATCGCCGACATCGTCACCCAGATCGCCTGCGCCGCGATTTCCGGGTTCGTGTAGTCGTAAAACGCCATGCGTCGCGGCATGCCGAGAATGCCGACGTAGTGCCACGGGAACGTCAGCACGATCATGCCGATGAACCACAACCACAGTTGCAGACGCATCAGCTTGAGGCTCGTCACCGCGCGGCCCGTGAGTTGCGGCCACAGGTCGTACGCGATCACGAAGTACATGATGACGATCGCGCCCGCGAAGATCAGATGGAAGTGCCCCGTGATCCACTGTGTGTTGTGGATCGTCGAGTCCATCTGGTAGCTCATGTTGATGATGCCGCCCGCGCCGCCGAAGCCGAGCATCACGAACGAGAACGCGACCGCCAGCATCATCGGGTTGTCCCATGGCAGCGCCTTCAGCCAGCCGAGCGCGCCCTTGCCGCCCCGCAGCCGCGCCGCGATTTCAACTGATGCGCTGATCGTGAAGACCGTCAGCAGCGTCGGCACGGCGACCAGCGCCGTGAACACCGAGTGCAGGAACTTGAAGCCCGAGCCGACCTGCGGATCGGTGAACAGATGGTGGATGCCGATCGGCATCGACACCACGAGGAACAGGATGAACGAGATACGCGCCATCGAGTCGCTGTAGAGCCGGCCGCCGATCGCGCGCGGAATGATCGTGTAGTACGCGATATACGCCGGCATCAGCCAGAAATAAACGATCGCGTGCAACGTCCACGAGAAGAACACGCGGGCAAGTCCGGCATCGATGGTGTGCGTGAAGCCGAGTGCGACAGGCAGGATCTGGAACAGCAGTTCGAGCGCGGCGCCCACAGCCGTCCAGCCCCACAGATATGCGCCGGCGACGGTGGCGAACATCGCGAGCGGTACCGGCTTGCCCGGATTCTCGCGCTTCCACGCGTGCATGTTGATGCCCATCAGCGCGACCCAGATCCACGAGCCGACCACCACCAGCACGACGCCGATGTAGTAGAACGCATTGCCGATCATCGGCGGATAGAACGTATAGAGCACCGAAGCCAGGCCCATCGCGACCGGCACCGTCGCCGCCACTGCGCCCACCAGCACCAGCCAGAAACCGGCCCACGCCCAGCGCAAGCCCACCAGCGGGCGCTTCAACGCGAGTTCGGAAACAGCGTAGCCGAAGCCCATCGCGATCAATGTCGGGAACACATAGCCCATCGCGGTGCCGTGCGCCGTCACCGAGCGGTAGTAATGCTCTGGATTCTGCAGCCACGGATGCAGCGGGCTGCGCACATACATCTGCCACGCGCCGAGCAGCAGCGCGAGGCCGAATGCGGCGAACGCCAGCCAGAAATGCGCGAGAACGACCCGTTTGCTATTGAACACAGCTGACCCTCCGCGAACCGGCCGCCATCTGCGCGAACGTTGCCTTGTCCACGACCTTGACGTGGGCCCACATGCCCTGGTGGCCGACGCCGCAGAATTCATGGCACGGCATCAGATGGTCGCCGGGTTGGTCGAATGTCGTCTTGAACGTCGAGACGTAGCCGGGTTCGAGCATCGAGTTGATGTTGGTGTGGGTAATCAGGAAGCCGTGCACGACATCCGCGCTGGTCGCACGGAATGTGACGGGCGTATTCGCCGGTATCACGAGGCACTGTGGCGTGAACGAATATTGCTGCGCGACGAGACGCACGGTGACCGTGCCATCGCCTTCGGCCGCGGTGCCCAGATTGCTCTCGATAAATTCGCCGGACACGTGCAGCGACAGCGGATTGATGGTCTCGACACGCGAAGGCGGCATCATGGCCCAGTGCAGGCCGGTGTAGACCACCATCGCGACCAGCACCGTGACGATGCCGACGACGAGAATCGCCCAGCGCCGCTCGACGCGTGCTGCGACGTCTTCCGACGATGAACCATGGGGTGCGGGAGTCATTGCCATGCAAGGTGCCTCACTGGATCACGCCGCGAGGCAGGAAGACGACGAAATAGAACGCGAACCACAGCCCGATGACAATGGCCGTTGCTATGCCCGCGAGCGCGATGGCGCCGCTCGGGCCGCGGCCGACGATTTCGTCGACGGTCTCGTCCTCGGCGTTGCGCGCGTGGCCGGAAGGGGAATCGCTCATGGCTTCCTCGGTATGCTCAACATGCTTTTCAGTTCGCTTCAGCTGCCTGCGTCAATAAAGCGGCGCGGTGCGCAACTCATTCGCTTCCTTCCCGCTGATCGGCGTGCCGCGATTGCCCCACGCAGTGCGGATATAGGTGACGACAGCCGCCACTTCTTCATCCGAGAGCGTGTGCGCGAACGGCGGCATGCCATACGGCGACGAATTCTTCGTCGTGCCCGGCGGATAGCCGCCGTTCAACACCATGCGAACCGGATTTACCGCCGACGTCATCAGGATCGACTGGTTCTGCGCCAGCGGCGGGAAATGCGGCACCTTGCCCTTGCCGTCGATACCGTGACAGACCGCGCACTGCGCGTCGTAGATCTTCTTGCCGAGCGGATAGAGACGGTTCTTTTCTTCGGTGACGGCAGCCGTCGGCGTGCTCGACGTCTGGCCGCTGCGTGCCGGCAGGCTCTTCAGATAGACGGCCATCGCGCGGATATCTTCATCGGACATGTACTGCAGGCTGTCGTAGACGACTTCCGCCATCGGCCCATATACCGCACCACGTTTCGACACGCCGGTCTGCAGCAGATCGGAGATCTCTTCGATGCTCCAGTCGCCGAGACCGGCTTCCTTGTTCGACGTGAGCGACGGCGCGTACCAGTTCTGCATCGGGATCAGACCACCTTCGAACGCCTTCGATGCCGAACTGCCGCCGAGCGCATTGATCGCCGTGTGGCACATCGCGCAATGCCCCGGACCTTCGACGAGATAGGCGCCGCGATTCCATTCGACGGACTGCGTCGGATCCGGCGTGTATTCGCCCTGGCGGAAATACAGCGTGCGCCAGCCGAGCAGCAGCTCGCGCTTGTTGAACGGGAAGCGCAACGTGTGCGGACGGTTCGGTTGATGCACCGCCGGCACCGACATCAGATACGCGTACATCGCATCCGAATCTTCACGCGTCATGCGTGTGTACGACGCGTAGGGCATTGCAGGGTAAAGAATCGTGCCGCCCTTCGACTTGCCCTCATGCAGCATCTTGTAGAAGTCGTCAGCAGTCCAGGTGCCGATGCCGGTTTCCCTGTCGGGCGTGATGTTCGGTGTGTAGAGGGTGCCGAATGGCGTATCCATCGGACGCGTGCCGGCGAACAGCTTGCCGGCCGGCATCGTGTGGCACGCGATGCAATCGCTGGCGCGCGCGAGATATTCGCCACGCGCGACCGCACTGGCGTTGTCTTTCGACGCCGCGGCCTGCGCATGCGCGAGCGTCACAGCGATGCAGGACAGCGCAACCAGTGAAGCGGCGTGACGCGCCAGCGTGTTGAGCGTTCTGACATATCGGAGAGCGTGCAATTCGGTTCTCCGGTTAGTGAGGGACGCTGCCGCAGGCGAGCGGCATCTTCAGCGAACCGGCCGCGACCGGCGCATAACCGGCCGGCGCTTTCTGCGACGCGAGCCACGCCGCGACAGCGGTGATATCCCGCTCGGTCAGGTGCGTTGCCACGACCTTCATGCAATCGGGTGCAGCCGTGCCGCGCGTGCCGTAACGCCATGCGCCAAGTTGCGCGCTCAGGTAATTCGAATGCAGACCGAGCAGGCCGGGAATGGCAGGTTCCATCCCCGTCAGCGCGCCACCATGGCACGCGACGCAGGCCGGGATCTGACGCGACGGATCGCCACGCGTGACGAGCGTCTGACCGAGCGCAAGTGTGGATGAATCGACGATCGGTGTGGCCGGCGGCGGGAATGGCGGACGTTCGGCCGCGAAGTAATCGGCGATCTTTTGCAGGTAGGCGTCGGGAAGATACGCGAGCAGATAGTTCATCGGCGGATACTTGCGCCGACCGTCGCGGAACGCCAGCAGCTGGTTGTACAGATAACCGGCGGGCTTGCCGGACAGACGCGGGAAGTAGTCGTTATCGGTGCCCTCGCCGCGCTGACCGTGGCAGGCGGCGCAGGCAAGTACACGGGCGTGCATCGTATCGGGCGCCTGATCAGACGCAGGCTCCGCGGCGAACGCCGTCAGACCCGAACACGCGAGAAGCGCGATCGCAAAAAGTGTCCGCCGTTTACCCACCTCGACCCTCTCAGGTTGCTGATGCATTGGTCTGTCGCGCAAACGGCAGCCGGTAACGCGGCGAAGCTTTCCATACCGTTTTGCGCAATTTGTTTTCACCGGATATGCGTCGCTAATTGCAAGTGCGCGTAACTGCACGCGACTTCCCGCGACTTCCGAACATCCGGCGCATTCTAAGGCTGCTGTACGGCTATACGAGTTATAGGGAACTGGAGCGAAAATTACCACAAGCCTTTCGCTCGTGCCTATTCAATTAGATACGAGGCTAATAGCGAAACAATCTCGCATATTTTTTTTAATCTGGAAAATATATGGCTGTCAGAAAACAACAATAATGGTGTCCGACACGTCTGCGCGTCGCTCAGCTGGTTACCTCAAAAAACCGCAAACCGGTCATTTAAAGGAACCACCTCATGACCTAATCTTGGTCCTGTTGCGCCATGTTGCGCACATTAACCCGACAGAGGAACCCGCCATGAACGAACGTCTCAACTTCTACTCCGCGAACCCGAATGCCATCAAGGCCGTGCTCGCGCTCGAAGAACGCATCGGCAAATCCGGTATCGAAAAATCGCTGGCCGAACTGGTCCGTCTGCGTGCTTCGCAGATCAACGGCTGCGCCTTCTGCGTCGACATGCACACCACCGACGCACGCAAAGGCGGCGAAACGGAACGCCGTCTGGCGACGGTCGTCGTGTGGCGTGAAACGCCGTTCTTCACGGATCGTGAACGTGCCGCGCTCGAATGGACCGAAGCGCTGACGCTCGTCTCGCAGGACCACGTGCCCGACTCCGTATGGGAAGCCGTCAAGCCGCATTTCAGCGATGAAGAAATCGTCGACCTGACGCTGCTCGTGGGTGCGATCAACACGTGGAACCGGTTCGCGATCGCGTTCCGCAAGATGCCGACCTGAGTCGGCACGATCACTTGAGCCCGAGGCGCTTCGCGAGCCGGTTCAGATTCGCGCGATCCATGCCGAGCTCGCGTGCAGCCGACGCCCAGTTGCGATCGTTGCGCGCGAGCGCTTCGCTGATGAGCGTGCGCTCGTAGCCTTCCACGGCCGCGCGGAAGTCCGCAGGCGTTTCCACGGCGCCATCCCCATCGCCACCGTTGCCCGCAACCAAAGCCGACGTGCGCCGCGCCTCGGACAGCGCCAGATCGTCCTGCGTCAGCGTGAGAATGCGCGGCCTTTGACCATGACGCGCGAGCGCTTTCAACGCGCTGCGCCCAATCAGATGCTCCAGTTCACGCACGTTGCCAGGCCACGGATACGCGAGCAACGCGGCCTGTGCCTCACTCGACAGACGCAGACTCAAGAGCCCGAGACGCGAGCGGTTTTCTTCGAGGAAGAAGCCGGCCAGCAGCAGCACGTCCCGTCCGCGTTCACGCAGCGGCGGTGCCCACAGCGGATACACGCTCAGACGATGATAGAAGTCCGCGCGAAAGCGGCCTTCGCGCACTTCCTCGGCGAGATCGCGGTTGGTCGCGGCGATCAGGCGTACATCGACCTTGTGTTCGTTATCGGAACCGATCCGCTGGAGCTGCCCGTTCTGCAGCACGCGCAGCAGTTTCGCCTGCACGCCGAGCGGCAATTCGCCGACTTCGTCGAGAAAGAGCGTGCCGCCGTCGGCAAGTTCGAATTTGCCGCGACGGTCCGCCGATGCGCCTGAGAACGCGCCGCGCACATGGCCGAACAGTTCGCTTTCGACGAGCGTATCGGGCAACGCCGCACAGTTCAGGCTGATCATCGGCTTGCCGGCGCGAGGCGACAGCCCGTGGATTGCGTTCGCGACCAGCTCCTTGCCGACGCCCGTTTCGCCCGTGATTAGCACCGTCAGATCGCTGTTGGCGACCACTGCGATTTCGTCCATCAGACGCTTGTGCTGCGCACTGCTGCCAATCATCTCGCGACGACTCGCGCTGCTCGCGAGGCGATATGCCTCGGCGCGCGCCCGCTCTTCCTCCGAACTGCGCGCGAGCGTATCGATGCGGTCGACCACGCTGACCGTCGCGGCCGCGAGGCTGAGAAACGCCTGCAACGACGGCAGATCGAGTGCGTCGAACTGCGACGGATCGAGCGCGTCGAGCGTCAGCAATCCCCACAGGCGACCGTCGAGATAGAGCGGGCACCCGAGGCAGTCATGCACCTCCAGATGGCCTTCGATGCCCTGCACGAGGCCATCGTAAGGATCAGGCAAACCGGAATCCGCCGCGAAACGCGTCGGTTCGCGCTGCGACAGCAGTTGTGCAAAGCGCGGATGGTCACTCACGCGGAAGCGCCGGCCGAGCGTGTCGCTGGAGAGGCCGTTGATTGCGAGCGGCACCAGCGTGTCGCCTTCAAGCCGCAGCAAAGCGGCCGCATCGCCGGGAAAGAGGGTGCGCAGCGTATCCAGCAAACGGCGGAAACGCTCGGTGGGCGGCAGCTCGCGCGACAGGTCTTCGACGAGTGGAATCAGCGCGTCCAGTACCGCATGGACAGTCATAGTGACTACATCAGTAGTCTTTTCGACTCGTGTCATATCAACTACACCAATTCAGATGCGACTGATTTTAAAGCACTTTTTAGCTGGCACGGAACCTGTATATAACAGCTCGAACGACGGACCCGCCGCGACGGCAAATCGCCGCGACGGCGATTCCCCTCTTCCACTGCTTGCAAAGGAATCCACAGATGCTTTCAACCGAACACCGTGCCATCGTCAAGGCTACCGTCCCTCTTCTCGAAAGTGGCGGCGAAGCGCTGATCACACATTTCTACAACACGCTGCTGAGCGAGAACCCGTCCGTGCGCCCGCTTTTCAACCAGGCTCACCAGGCGAGCGGCGCACAGCCCCGCGCGCTGGCGAACGGCGTGCTGATGTACGCGCGCCACATCGACGAACTCGAACAGCTCGGCGGTCTCGTTGCGCAGATCATCAACAAGCACGTCGCGCTGCAGATCCTGCCTGAGCATTATCCGATTGTTGGTGGCTGCCTGCTACGCGCGATCCGCGAAGTGCTGGGACCGGAGATCGCCACCGATGCCGTTATCGACGCATGGGGAGCAGCCTATCAGCAACTGGCCGATCTGCTCATCGGACTCGAAGAAAACATTTACGCCGAAAAAGAAAATGCGCGTGGCGGCTGGCGCGGTGCGCGCACGTTTCGCATCGCACGCAAGGTGCAGGAAAGCGAAGAAATCACGTCGTTTCACTTCCGCCCTGTCGACGGCGGCGATCTGCTCGAGTTTCATCCGGGCCAGTACATCGGCATGCGCGTGTTCGTGGACGGCGAAGAACTGCGTCGCAACTATTCGCTCTCCGCTGCGTCGAGCACGCATGAGTACCGCATCAGCGTGAAGCGTGAACCGGGCGGCAAGGTGTCGAACCATCTGCACGATCACGTGCATGAGAACGACACGATCGAACTGTTCGCGCCCTCAGGTGACTTCAAGCTTGAACACAACGCGAAGCCGCTCGTGCTGATCAGCGGCGGCGTGGGCATTACGCCGACGCTCGCGATGCTCGAAGCTGCGCTCGCGACGAACCGGCCGGTGCACTTTATCCACTCGGCGCGTCACGGCGGCGTGCATGCGTTCCGCGACTGGATCGACGGCCTCGCCAGGCGTCACCCGCAGCTGAAGCAGTTCTACTGCTACGAGCGTCAACGCCACGGCGACGCCGAAGCGCACGCCTATGGACTTCTCGATCAGGAACGTCTGAACGAATGGCTGCCGGAAACGCGCGACGTCGATGCGTATTTCCTCGGCCCGATCGGTTTCATGAAGGCAATCAAGAAGCATCTGAAGGCACTGGGCGTTCCCGAAAAGCAGAGCCGTTACGAGTTCTTCGGCCCGGCATCGGCGCTCGACTGAGTCCGTGTTCGCGACGCACTGCGAATAGCAGGCGGGTAGTAGCCGTGCGGGCGCGCTTCTGCTCCCGCACGTTTTCTCAGGCAGCCTTCGATGGATCTATACCGGAATATGCGACTGTTTGTGCGCGTCGCGGAAGACCTGAGTTTCACGTCCGCCGCACGTTCACTGACGATGAGTATTGGTGTTGCTTCACGGCTCATCACCGAGCTGGAGCAACATCTGGAAACACGTCTGCTGCATCGCACGACGCGTCAGATCGCGCTGACGCAGGCGGGCAAGCGCTATCTGGGCCGTTGCCGCGCGATTCTCGCTTCAATCGACGAAGCCAAGGCCGAGGCACGCGCGGTGCATCTTCAGCCGGTGGGGCGACTGCACGTGCATGCGTCGCCCGCAATCGGCCGGCATTACCTGGTGCCGGCGATCGGGCAGTACCGGCAGTTGTATCCACACGTGCATGTGGCGCTGTCGTTGTCCGACGAAACGACAGACCTGCTCGAAGATGGGTACGATACCGCGATCGTCGCGATGTCTGCGTTGCGCGACTCGTCGTTTATCGGCGTGAATCTTCGCGAGACGTATAGCGTGTTGTGCGCGGCGCCGGGTTATCCGCGACGCGATACGCCGCTCGAGACGACCTCCGATCTGGAATCGCATCCGTTCGTCAGCTTCGCGCCAGCGCTTACGGATTCGGTCGATCTGGCGCTGATCGACGCGGACGGCGCGACCGTGAATGTAACGATGAAGCCGGCGTTCTGCGTGAATACGCTTGAATCTGCGGCTTCTGCACTGGAACTTGGGATCGGTATCGGCGCGCTGCCATTGCATGTGGCCGTCGAAGCGATCAGCGCCGGGCGTCTCGTGCGGGTGCTGCCGCACTACCGCCTCCAGCCGCTCACGTTGTACGCACTCTTTCCGTCGCGGCAGTTCCTCGACGCGAAGGTGCGCACGTGGCTCGATCATCTGAAGATTCACTTCGAGCAGGCGGCACGACGCGAGGAATCCGTTCTAGCCGAAGAGCCCAAGGTTGCAACCGTGACCGCGCTGCGCGCCTGACGCTGCCTGGCAGTGTGCCCACGGCGAACGCTCAGCGAAGCAACCCGCGCGAAGTCAGATTGCGATACAACGCGCGCACGCCGAAGGTCCACGGCGCGATCTCCGTCGACAGCCGCACCGTATTGACGAGCGCGCCGAGCGACGGCGTCGCGATGGTCACCACGTCGCCGAGGTGGTGCGTGAAGCCGCCGCCGGGCGTGTCACGGTCCTTGATCGGCGAAAACATCGTGCCGAGGAACAGCATGAAGCCGTCGGGATACTGGTGATGTGCGCCGTGCGTCTGCGCAACGAGGTCCGCCGGATCGCGACTGATTTCGCTCATGTGACTGATGCCATCGAGCGAAAAGCCGTCGTCGGCGCCTTCGATGCGCAGTGACACGCTCGCTTCGCGCACCGTATCTAGCGTGAAGCGGCCGTCGAAAAGACGCACGAACGGGCCGATCGCGCACGAGCCGTTGTTGTCCTTCGCCTTGCCGAGCAGCAGCGCCGAACGGCCTTCGATGTCACGCAGGTTCACATCGTTACCGAGCGACGCACCGGCGATCTTCCCAGCTGCGTTCACGGCGAGCACGATCTCGGGCTCCGGGTTGTTCCACTTCGACGTCGGATAAAGACCCACTGCCGCGCCAGGCCCAACCGACGACATCGCCTGCGACTTCGAAAACACTTCGGCATCGGGCCCGATGCCCACTTCCATATATTGCGACCACGCGCCGCGCCGTTCGAGTTCGGCTTTCAGCTTCATCGCCGCGTCCGAACCGGGTCGAATCTTCGAAAGATCGGCGCCAATCAGATCGTTGATCATCGCGCGGGTTTCCTGCGCCTTGCCCGCGTCGCCGCCCGCGTGCTCCTCGATCACACGCTCCAGCAGGCTGACGGCGAACGTCACGCCGCATGCCTTGATGGGCTGCACGTCGCATGGCGCGAGCAGACGGATCATCGAGTCATCGGCATCCGCTGCAAGACTCGCGCGCATGAGATCGATGACCGGCCCGAGCGATTCGCCCGGCGCGTGGCGCGCGATATCGACGGCATCATCGCGATCGAACAGGTCCGCCGTGGTCGGTGCTGCTGCCGTGATGTCAAACGCTTCGCCGCGCCGCACGGCGATCACCGACGGACCGTCGACAGGCGCCGGACGCCACACGCGACCGATCAGCAGCGCGTCGTCGAGATCATCGGGAAGGCAGGCGGCAGGTGCGATAGCGTGCATGGCAGCTCCATATCAGGCGTGAAAGTAACGGGCGACGACGCCTCGTTTACCGGTTCTGTGCGCGTAGCAGCAGTTCCTCGAACTTCGCGAGTTCGACAGGCTTCACGAGATGCGCTTCGAAGCCCGCTTCGCGGGTCTGCTCGACATCGTTCTCGTGACCGAAGCCGGTCATCGCCGCGTAGAGCGTGTTGTCAAATCCGGGCAGCGCGCGTAACGCGGCGATCACGGCGAAGCCGTCCATCTTCGGCATCGCGATATCGATCAGCGCAGCGTGTGCCGTAAAGCTGCGCGCAATGTCGAGCGCCTGCGGGCCGTCGTAGGCAATGCGCACGTCGTGGCCCATCAGTTCGAGGAGCATGCCGAGGCTGTCGGCGGAATCGCGGTTGTCGTCGACGATCAGCACGCGTCGCGGTGCGGCTGCTGGCTGTTGCGTGTCCGCTGGGGCCAGTGGAGCAGCGGCCGGCCGGTCGCCTCGCAGCGGCAGACTAACAGTCAACGTGGCGCCCTTGCCCGCGCCTTCGCTGCCCGCGGAAATCGTTCCGCCGTGCAGTTCGACCAGGGACCGGCACAGCGTGAGCCCGATGCCGAGACCGCCCTGCCCTGGCAAGGGCCACCGCTCTTCCTGCGTGAACAGGTCGAAGACCGATTCGAGCATCCCCGCGCCGATGCCGCATCCTGAATCGCGCACCTGTAGCAGCGCCCAGCCATCGACGACAATCGTGCCTATCACGATCGTGCTCGCGTCCGGCGAGAATTTAGACGCGTTGTGCAGCAGGTTCTGCAACACCTGCATGAGACGCGTCGGGTCGCCATTCACATGAACCGGATCGCCCGACGAAGCCACCTCGACCGTCTGACCGCGTGCCTCCGTGAAGGGCCTCGACGCCTCGATCGCGCGCGCTATGACGTCGCCGAGTTCGACGTCTTCAAGGCGCAGTTCGACCTTGCCCGACGTAATACGGCCGACGTCGAGCAGATCGTCGACGAGCCGCGTGACATGCGTGACCTGCCGGTCAATGAGGTCACGTGCCTGCGCCAGCGACTGACTGAGCCCGGTTTCGAGCCGCATCACGCCGATCGCGTTGCGCAACGGCGCAAGCGGATTGCGCAGTTCGTGGGCGAGAATCGCGAGAAAGCGTCGCATGCGCTCGCCGGACACCTCCAGCTCCTCGCGACGGCGACGCTCCGTCATGTCGCGCGTCACCTTCGCGAAGCCGCGCAGTGCGTTCGTTTCGTCGTAGACGGGCGTGATCGTCACACTGGCCCAGAACATCGTGCCGTCCTTCCGTACGCGCCAGCCTTCGTCTTCAATGTGACCGGTCAGTTTCGCGGTCGCCAGTTCGCGGGCAGGCTTGCCTGTCGCGACGTCCTCCGCCGGGTAGAACACGGAGAAATGGCGGCCGATGATCTCATCGCGTGTGTAACCCTTGAGATTGCGCGCACCCGGATTCCAGCTGACGACGCAGCCGTCCGGGTCGAGCATGAAGATCGCATGATCCCTGACGCTTTCGACGAGCAGCCGGAACCGCTCTTCACTTTGACGCAGCGCTTCGAGGTGGCTGCGCTGGTCTGTGAGGTCGCGCGTGATCTTGGCGAAACCGCGCAGCTCGCCATGTTCGTCGCGCAGTGCCGTAATGACGACGTTGGCCCAGAATCGCGAGCCGTCCTTGCGCACGCGCCAGCCTTCGTCCTCGAAACGGCCCTGCAATGCCGCCTGGCGCAATTCATAGTCCGGCCAGCCGCGCGCGACCGCCTCCTCGGTGTAGAAGCGCGCGAAATGCTCGCCAATGATTTCTTCCGCCGCATAACCCTTGATGCGCTCGGCGCCGATGTTCCAGGTGATCACGTGGCCGGTGGCATCCAGCAGGAAGATGGCGTAATCCTCGATGCCATGAACCAGGGTGCGAAAGCTCGCGTCCTGAACGGCCGACGCGCCAGCGGACGCATCGGGCGCCACGCCGGTTGCGATCAGGCTTGAAGGAACGGGCGTGTCAGACGCGGGCATAGTGCGTGGAATATCAGTTATTGCCGAAGCAAAGCATACATCTCACACTGCGTGATACTGCCCTTGTTCGGGGTAATCCCGGATGGATTGCGACCGGCGATGACAGAGCGTACACGGCCGTGCTGACGCGTGTCTGAACGCGAAATGGCACATGAGAACGCCCAGCATGACCGGGCGCTGTAATGTACAGCGGCACAGTGGCGATGCGGCGCGCTGCGCCGCGCGTAAGGCGGTTACTGGCTGGCGCCCGATGCCGCCATTGCGCCGGCTGCGGCGGGCGTGCTGGCTGAGTTGCTCATGCCGGCGCTGCCGGAGTCGCTGGTGGTGTCGGCGCGCTTGCAGCCGGACGTACCCGCGGCGAGCACGACAAGCGATGCAGCAATCAGAACATTTCGCAGGGTCTGTTTCATGGTGGTTCTCCTGATTCCGTTTTGGAGCGGTAGTGTCGGGTGACCGGTCGAGCCGGCCGGCTGACCTTCTGCTTCCTGAAGGACATGTGAAAGAGAGCAAAGGGCGTGCCTTCCTGCGCGTTTCCTGATCGGGACAATACGGTGGGCCGCGTGTGATGCTGCCAGCGGCGCGTGCAACGGAAGGCACCTTGATAACGCCTTCGGTACGACGAGACATCCAGACACGCGATGCGGAAAAATCTCCTGGGGAAATTACAAAGCGACCGTAAATTTTTCCTTGCTGCCAGGTCGAGTCATGCAATCCAGTGCACAGCGTTGCCTACATGGCACGCATAAGCCATGCACGTTCGATGCGCAATAAAAGAACCCGCGCGCCGCTTTTCCAGACGACATGCAAATAATTACGGACTACCCGGCGAAACCTGCGAAGCAGCGGTTTCAAGCACGCGAATAATGCGATCGGGTGTAAGCGGCTTCGCGCAGTGTGCGTCGAAGCCTGCGGCACGTGCACGCGCCTTGTCTTCGGTTGAGGCAAACGCGGTACACGCGATCAGCAGCATGTGAGACGTCAGCGGATTGCTACGCAACCTGCGCGCCAGTTCGAGGCCGTCAAGCCCGGGCATCGCGATATCCAGTACGACGGCAAAGGGCTGCCAGTCGCACGCAATCGCGCAGACGGCAAGCGGATCATGCACGGCGCGACACTCGAAGCCATCGGCGTCCAGCAACATCTGCAAGGCGTCGGCGGCGTCACGATAGTCATCGACGACGAGCACACGACGATGGTCGGCCATCGCTCGCGTGAACGATCGCCACAACACCACATCGTCGCCGTCGCCCGGATCCGCCATACCTTTCTCCCGCCTGCGCTTAAAAATGCACCGACGCCGCGTATGCAAGATGCGCACCCGGCAAATCGCGTCCGCGTCACCCATCGGCGGATATCATGCATTGCCATGCTGTCGTGTCTGCGATATGAGACGTGCGCATGGCGTGCGGGCCGCTGCCTGCTTGACCCAAGGCTTTATCAGACACGAGCACTACGACCGATGCAATCGGCGCTGACCCGAGGATTGATCCATGGCTAATCACGAGCCTAAGAGGTCAAAAGACGGAACACAACCAGGGGTTGACGCGGATTTCGTCAGCGCGAAATATCTTCCAGCGCGACGTCACGCGTACGCGGTCCAAGCGTTGCGATGGCGAGAATCACAATCAGCATGGCACCGGAGATAAACACGAACACACCATTTACGCCGAAAAGCCTGAGGCACGCCGCGATCAGGAACGCGGAAAATACTGCCGAGATCCGGCTCCACGAGTAGACGAATCCCACCGCCCGCGCCCGGATGCTGGTCGGAAACAGTTCGGCCTGGTACGCGTGGTAGCTGTAGGAGATGATATTGCCCGCGAGCACGAGGCACACGCCGAGGCTCACCAGCAGCACCGTTTCGCGCGCCTGACTGAACGCGATACCGCACACCACATTGACCGCAGCCATGCAGATGATCACCGTCTTGCGCTCGAACCGGTCGGCAATCAGCAACCCGAGCAATGGCCCAAGCGGCGCGGCGATAGCGATGATCGACGCATACATGAGGCTCGTCGTCACCGTGATGCCCTGCTTGATAAGCAACGTCGGAATCCAGTTAGCGAAGCCGTAATAGCCCATCGTCTGGAACACGTGGAAGATGATCAGCATCAGCGTGCGACGACGATACGGCGCGCGCAGCAGGTCTCGAAACTGTGCTTTCGAGCGTACCGGCTCGGGCATCGACGGCACCGGCAATGCGCGTCCATATTCGGTTTGCACGCGAGCTTCGAGGCGCGTCATCACCGCATCCGCTTCGTCGATGCGCCCTTTTTGCGCCAACCACCGCGGGCTTTCCGGCAGGCGCAGACGGATCCACCACACGAAGCCTGCACCGACCACACCCGTCAACACCACCCAGCGCCAGCCGTCGATACCAAACGGTTTGTGCGGCACGAGCAGATACGAGAGGAACGCGACGAGCGGTACCGCGCAGAAACCGACCGCCTGTGAGCAGGCGGAGGCGCGTCCGCGAATATGCTTTGGCACCAGTTCGGAAATATACGTGCCGATCGTCACGATCTCGAGACCCAGCCCCACGCCGGCGATAAAGCGCCACATGTTCAATCCGAAGGCGGTATCCTGGAACGCCATGATCACGTTCGCAACCGTGTACCACAGCAGCGAATACGTGAACATCGCGCGCCGTCCGAAGCGATCGGCGAGAAAGCCACATGCCGCCGTGCCGACGAACAGGCCCGCGAACAGTGCCGCGATAAAGCTTGCGATGCCGCTCGTGCCGAACAGGCCGTGCGTCGTCGCGGTCAGGATGCCGCTGCGCACGAGCCCCGGCGCGATGTAGCCGGAGAACATCAGGTCATAGAGCTCAAAGAACAGGCCGAGGCTCAGCAGCATGACGAGCTGCCAGATCGCGCGCGTCGCGGGCAGACGGTCGAGTCGCGCCGAGATTCCTGCGGCGCCCTGGGCGATATCGTAGTCGCGCGCTTCGTCGAGCGCCTGCGTCCCGGTCAGATCCGAGCCGGTTGTGGGTCCATGTCCGACCGTTGCCACGCGTGCTGCAAAAACAGCCTGATTGGACGATCTCATCGTCTGTCTCCTGTTAGCCCGGTCTCGCGCCGGGTAGGTGAATGCCGCGGTGATGTTGCGTTGATGCAGTCGCGCGCCCTTCAGGCCGCTTCCTGCGGTGCGTGGCCGCTATGGGTCAACGCCTGGATCTGCGTATCGCTGTAGCCGAGTTCGCGCAGCACATCAGCGGTGTGCTCGCCTGTCTTCGCGATGGGCCGGCGCGGCTGCAGACGCTCGCCATCGATCGAGATCGGCAGCAGCGGCATGACAGTTTCGGTGCCATCGTCGAGCGTCAGGGGAGCGAGTCCGCCGCTTTCGATCAGATGCCGGTCGTTGAACAGCTCTTCTGGACGTGTGATCGACGCGAACGGAATGTGATCGCGCTCGAACAATGGAACGAGCTTCGTGCCCTCAAGATGCGCCAGCGTTTCGCCGAGTGTCTGCAGCAGCCATGTGCGTGCCATCACGCGATCGTTGTTCGTCGCGAGGCGGGGATCGGCCAGCAGATCGGGACGGTTGAGGATCGCGCAGAGCGCGCGCCACTGGCCGTCACCGGTCGCGGCGATGAACATCTGCTCGCCATTCGCGAGCGTGAACACGTCGTACACGGCCCATGCGCTGATGCGCTCGGGCATCGGCGCGGCTGCGACGCCCGTCGCCGCAAACTGCTGCATGTGCTGCGCCGACAGCAGCACACAGTTCTCGAACAGCGCGCTTTGCACCTCCTTACCCCTGCCGCTGGCATGACGCTCGTGCAACGCCGCCAGCACGCCGATTGCCCCGAACATGCCGCCCATGATGTCGTTGACCGAGCTGCCGGCGCGCAACGGACGACCCACCGGGCCCGTCATATAGGCGAGGCCGGCCATCATCTGCACGACTTCATCGAGTGCGAGGCGATGTTCGTACGGGCCGTTGAGAAAACCCTTGTGCGACACGTAGATCAGCTTCGGATTGCGCTTCTTTAGCGTCTCGTAGTCGAGGCCAAGACTCGCCATGCGGCCCGGCTTGAAATTTTCGACGAAGACATCGGCGGTATCGACAAGTTTGCGCAGTGCGTCGCGCCCAGCTTCCGATTCGAGATCGAGCGCGATGCTTTTCTTGTTGCGATTGAACGTGCGAAAAAAACCAGCGCCCGTGCCGAGCAGACGCCGCGTGCCATCGCCGCGCGGCGGTTCGACCTTGATGACTTCCGCACCAAGGTCGCCGAGAATCATCCCGCACGTTGGGCCCATCACCATATGCGACAGCTCGACGACGCGGATGCCGTCGAGCGGCAGCTTGTGGACGGCGGCAGCACCGTTAGCGGTTTGCGGGGATGCGGAAGAAGTCATTGAACCACCTCGTGTCCGGAAGAATGCATGGCGGAGAACTGTTTCGGCAGACCGGCGCGAGCGATGTAGCCATACAGCGGCTCATCAGGCAGCGCATCCGTGATCAGCACGCGCGAAGCGATGAGCTTCGCGATATCGATGCCGGTGTCGTAGCCCATGCTGTCGAGCATGAAGACGAGATCCTCGGTCGCGACGTTGCCGGTCGCGCCAGGCGCATGCGGGCATCCGCCGAGACCGGCGAGCGATGCATCGAATTCGCGAATGCCGTGCTGCAATGCGATCACCGTATTCGCGAGACCCATACCGCGTGTGTCGTGGAAGTGCAGCGAGCGCAGCCGCTCGCCCGCGATGCCGCGCACGAGGTCGATGATGTCGCCGACCTGATGCGGTGTCGCCTGCCCGGTCGTGTCGCCGAGCGCGATCACATCGGCGCCTGCTTCGACGGCCGCGCGCGTGATGCTGCCGATATCGGCGCGCTGCACGTCGCCTTGCAGCGTGCAGCCGAATACCGTGGACAATCCCGCGACCAGTTCGACGTTCGAAGCGCGCGACGCACTGTCGATCAGCGCACGCATTTCAGCGAAAGCGCCGATCATCTCCACGGGCGTCTTGCGCACATTCGCGAGGCTGTGCGCGGTGCTGACCGAAATCGGCGCGATGATGCGATGCACGCCGGCGTCGAGTGCGCGCTGCGCGCCCTTCACGTTCGGTACGAGCGCTGTTACCACGAGATCGGGATAGCGCAACGCGTGGGCGATGACTTCATCGGCGTCGGCCATCTGCGGCAGCAGTTTCGGCGGCACGAACGAGGCCACTTCCATATGACGCAAGCCGGCGGCATACGCTGCGTCGATCCAGCGCTTCTTGGCGGCCGTCGGCATGGTTCGCGCGATGCTTTGCAGGCCGTCGCGCATGCCGACTTCCGTCACGGTCACGCGCTCGTTGGGGAATGTCATCGTCGTATCCAGCGGGAAGATTGAGGGGCTGGATGCGATCGTGCCGCGCAAGGCCCGCGCGGAAAAGACTGCTTTGACGATGCAGTCCATCGCGCCTCGCGATGGCTGGGAAGCCTTGTGGCACGGCGCTGACGAGGCACAGAGGGAAAACCCCTAAGGGCTATCGAGGAGACGCCTGCGCGCCGTCTGGAGCGGTGGAGGCGGTCGTGGCGGCCGTCAGCAGCAGATGATCAAGCAGACGGGCAGCGGGCAACGCCAGCGCTGCCCGATCGCGTACACAGATCACGAAGCGGCGCTCGACCCACGGTTCACGCAGCGGCACCACGGCAAGACCGTATTGCTCGCGCATATGCGGCGCAACCGCTTCGCCCGGCAGGATCGCGACAGCGAGACCCGCCTGCACGAAACGGCATGCGGCATCAAAGGTAGATACATAGCTGCGATAACGCAATTCGTGGCCTTTTTCCGCCGCGATGCGCTGCATCAATGCATTCACCGACGCGTTCGACGCAAGCCCGAGGTGATCGAACGCGAGCGTCTGCTCGAAGCTGATGGCGGCCTCGCTGGCAAGCGGATGTGATGTCGGCACGACGAGCGCGAGATGATCCGAACGATACGGCAGCACATCGAGATCGCCGGTGGGCACGACATCGCGACAGATACCGATATCCGCGACGCCTTCCTCGATGCCACGCACGATATCGACGCTTACGCGCTCTTCGACATCGACGCGAATCCGCGGATGCGCGGTCAGAAACGTGGACAACGTCTCCGGCAAAAACTCCACCATCGACGACACGTTCGCAAGCACGCGCACATGTCCGCTCGCGCCTGCGGCGTATTCGCCGAGTTCGGCCTGCAGCCGTTCGTGGCTGCGCATGATGAGTCGCGCATGCTTGAGTAGCGCTTCGCCAGCTGCGGTAGCGCGCACACCGCGCTGGCTGCGCGAAAGCAGCGCGACATCGACGAGTGCTTCGAGATCAGCGAGCCGTTTGCTCACCGCCGAAGGGGCAATGAACTCCCGCTCGGCCGCGCGCGCAATCGTGCCTTCCTCACACACGGCGATGAAGAGGCGCAACGTCGTCTGGTCGATCTGCCACATGGGATCGTGCGCGGAACTGGATTCGGAATCGGGTGCGGAGCCTGCTGGAATCAGCGCGGAATCAGACGCGCAGCACGTGCCCGTCCGGCCCAATCTTGCGCGGGATATCCGTATTCGGGTCGATCGGGCGAACCTTCACGCGCGGCGCAGCGGCCACCGCACTCGCAGTGCTTGCGGCCGGATCAGTGACTTTCTTCGCGATCGTCTGGGATGGCTTTCTGGCGCCTGTCTTGTGGCTGGTCTTTTTCTGCGCGCCGGGTTTCGCGGGCGCGGTATGCGCTTCAGGCGGATTCCAGACCTCGACGTACCGATCCCCCGCATACGCGCTCGACGCGATGCCCAACAACGCTACCGGCAGAATGAATGTGCGCAAGAAAGGTCTCCAGCGGGTCCGGCCGCGCCCTGATGACGGCGACGCCAGCTATATGGTCGCAACACTGTACATTCATACAGGCTTACGCGCAAACGTTACATTAAAAATGACGGGCCGCTGCAACAGCACCCGTTGACAGCGAAATTTTGCCGGGGGCACCGGACTGCGCGGACTTCGTCCCTACTGCCCGTTTTTTATGAGGGCACCGTTTGACCCTGAAAGCGAGCAGAATCGCGAAAACTGCCCAGCCCTTTCCGCCTGCGCGGAAGCAGGCCAGCACGCCAGCACACCCATGTCTGGCAGCAGTTCGTTCTCAGGAGACATCACATGGATCTGAAACTGCGCGGCAAGGTCGCGGTACTGACGGGCGCGAGCGCCGGCATCGGGCTCGCGGTGGCGGAAGGCTTTGCGGCCGAGGGCGTGAACCTTGTGCTGGCCGCGCGCCAGCAGGACCGGCTCGACGCTGCCGTCGCGCAGATCAGCGCGAGTCATGGCGTGCAGGCGGTGGCCGTCGCCTGCGACGTCGCGACAGCTGAAGGCGTCGACCGGCTCGTCGACGCCACGATGCAGGCGTTCGGCGGCGCCGACATCCTGTTCAACAACGCGGGCACCGGCAGCAACGAGACAATCATGAACGCGCCCGACGACAAATGGCAGTCGTACTGGGACCTGCATGTGATGGCGGCGGTGCGTCTTGCGCGCGGCCTCGCGCCCTCGATGAAAGTGCGCGGCGGCGGCGCGATCCTTCACAACGCGTCGATCTGCGCGGTGCAGCCGCTCGGTTACGAGCCAATCTACAACGTCACGAAAGCCGCGCTGATGATGTTCTCGAAGAACCTCGCGAACGAACTGGTGAAAGACAATATCCGCGTCAACACGATCAATCCGGGGCTCGTGCTGACGCCTGACTGGATCAAGACCGCAAAGCAGCTGACGCAGGATTCGGGCGGCGACTGGGAAGCGCATCTGCAACAGGTCGCTGACGAACATGCACCGATCCGCCGTTTCGCGACGCCGGCGGAACTCGCGGATTTCATCGTGTTTCTCTGCTCGGAACGGGCGAGCTACAGCGTAGGCGCGACGTATTTCGTCGACGGCGGCATGCTGAAAACGGTGTGATCCGTGAGCCTGCGTGTGACGTAGAATCGCTGAACCCGAGCCACTCGCGCAAGGAGATTACGCATGCCAAGCCCAACCGGATCAGTCGTGGCGCTCAGTTCAGCAGCCTCGACAGTATTCTCGATCGGCATCGTTTTTCTCGGCTACTGGGGCGTCCATGAAGACACGAAATGGGCCGTCTCGCACGTGTTCGTGGTCGGCTTCGCGCTTGCAGGCTTCGCCTGCCTCGGCCTCGTTCCATGGATGGCGACGAGCCCCGTCGAACCCGATACAAGCGACGTGAAGATTCGCGTCGCGCGACGGATGTTCGTCGCTGGTGTGAGCGCGATCTGGCTCGCCGTGACGCTGTCGATCATTGTGTAAGTTGCGAAGCGCCGCAGGCACCATTCGCTCCTTGCCGTGCCGCACAATCCGTTTGATACTCGATCGCACTTCACACAATCTGCTACGGTTGTGCGCAGTTCACGGCATCTTCTTCCTTTCATCGGAGACAAACCCATGCGAATGGAAACGGCCTTCCTGTTCGACCTCGACGGCACGCTCGTCGATAGCGTCTATCAACATGTACTGGCGTGGAAAGAAGCACTCGACGCGGAGGGCATCGAACTCTCGGTGTGGCGTATTCACCGCAAGATCGGCATGAGCGGCGGCCTGTTCACCAACCAGTTGTTGCGCGAGACGGGCGGCGACATCAGTCAGGAACGCGTCGACCGGCTGCGCCGCACGCACGCCGAAGCGTATAAGCGCCTGCGCGCACAGGTGTGTCCGTTGCCCGGTGCGCGCGAACTGCTCGCAACGCTGACAGAGACCGGCACGCGCTGGGCGATTGCCACGAGCGGCCGGATGGAGACGGCGGCGGTCAATCTCGAAGCGCTCGGCGTCGATCCGTCGAAGGAAGTGGTCGTCACGCGCGATGACGTCAAGTATGCGAAGCCCGATCCTGATCTCTTCATCGCGGCGGCCGCGCGGCTTGGCGTGCCGATCGAGCAGTCAGTGGTGGTTGGCGACAGTATCTGGGACATGCTTGCCGCCCGTCGCTGCCGCGCGCTTGGCGTTGGATTGCTATCGGGCGGCTATGGGCTGGAGGAACTCGAACGCTCCGGCGCGCTGCGCGTCTACGAAGATCCGCACGACCTGTTGCTGCATCTCGACGAAGTCGCGGCGCGTCCATGACGGGCGCGCACGGACTCTTCACGTCGCGTCAATAAATTCTTGACAAGCCTTTCGCCTCCGATGACACTCATCGACATGCCTATGCTCCTGTCTATCGCGAACGCGATTAATCACCCAATTCACGCCATCTATGGCGGGCTTTGGTCAGGACGCGTGCGCTAGTTTCATCGATTCACGCAGATTCCCCAAGGCCCCGCCGGAAACGACGGGGCCTTTTTCTTTGTGTACGTCCCCCGTCGTGTCGGCATTCAGACGGAGATGATGATGGACGGGAGCAGTCAGCAAGACCGCGCGGTATTCAGCGGTTCGCAGCACGCGCAGGAACAGCAGTCGCAGCAGCGCAGGTACGTGGTGCAGTTCGCGGTTGCAGCGGGCGAGACGGTGTCGTTGAAGATTCGCCGCGATGCGGTGGTCTCTTCCGCTGGCGCGCATCTGTGGGTGACGCGCGCCGGCGACAAATGGGATTACTGGCTGAAGCCCGGTGAGACCTTGCGTCTGTCGCGCGGCGAGCAGGTGTGGGTGATGGGTGAAGTCGATGCGCATGCAACGATCGGCGCACAGCGCGATGCCGACGTTACGCTCACGATGTATCTCGCGCGACGCCGGCGCATCCGCTGGAAATGGGCGTTGCGGCCGGCCTTCGCGCTCTGGTGGCGATAGAGGTCAGTCGATGCGCGCGTCGGATGCGGGCGCGGCGTGCCGGTCAGATGCGATCCAGCGCGACCTGTTGCGGCACGTTCCAGCCACGCGCAACCGCGAACGCGACGGTGGCGCGCGCCAGTTCGAGCGTGCTGTCGATCAGCGTGATTGTCGGCGCGGACAGGGTGTGCGCGGCCAGCGGAATTTCGGTGCAGGCCATCACGGCTGCGCGCACACCCTGCGCAATCAGGATCGCAAGCGCTGCGGAGAGTTGCACGGTCGCCTCGTCGACGTCGCCGGCTTTCGCCGCACGCACGCATGCGTCGAGGTGCGCCTGCGTGATCCCGTCCGGGACGATCGGATCGACGCCCCGCGACGCGAGCGCCTCCTGATAGAAGCCCGACGCCACCATGCCGCTCGTGCCGAGTATGGCCACGCGCTCTGCGCCGGCCGGGATAGCCGACACGCACGCTTCGCCGATATGAAGAATCGGCGCTGCACTTCTCGCCTGCAGCTGCGGATACCAGTGGTGTGCGGAATTGCACGGGATTGCGATCACGCCGACCTCGTTACGGTTCAGCAGATCGACACCTGAGAGCATGGCGGGCAGCGGATCTTCACCGCCATCGAGTATCGCGAGCGAACGATCGGGAATGAACGGCAGGTTCGCGACCAGCATCGGCAGATGCTCCTGGTCGCAGGTCGCGCGCGTCAGGCGCACGACCTTGTCCATGAAATCGACGGTCGCAAGCGGGCCCATCCCGCCGAGAACTCCGATGAGTGCCATCCCTTAGGCTCCAGTGACTTCAACGGACGCGGCCCACATGCTGGCCGCGGCATCACCCGCCGACAGCGACGGGCGAGCGCAGCATAACGCAGAAACACGGATCTCATACAGTGGGTGGCTAACAGAAGAAACCTGGGTCAGGATAAACCATGAGAAGGCTCGCGCCGGCGCGTCGAATCCGTCGCTGCGCCGGAGGCCGGCGGCCATGGAAAAAGGCCTAACGGAGAGGCCTTTGGCGAGCCAGGATGGCGACCTCAGATCTGTCGACGCAATTCCGCGGGCGGCACCTTCATCAGATGCCGGTATTTCGCCACGGTGCGGCGCGCGACGAGCACCCCCTGATCGGCCAGCATCCTGGCGAGCGTGACGTCTGAAAGTGGATCGCTGGCATTTTCCGCTGCGATCATCTCCTTCAGCAACGCGCGCACCGCCGCGGCCGAGCAGGTTCCGCCGCTTTCCGTGCCCAGTTCGCGTGGGAAGAAGTGCTTGAACTCGAAAATGCCGCGCGGCGTGGCCATGTACTTGTTGCCCGTTGCGCGGGAAATCGTCGATTCATGCAGGCCGAGTTCGTCGGCAACATCGCGTAGCACGAGCGGTTTCAGCGCGATTTCGCCGTACTGGAAGAACGCGCGCTGGTGCGCGACGATGCATTCGGCAACGCGCTGGATCGTATCGAAGCGCTGCTGCGCATTGCGGATCAGCCAGCGCGCTTCCTGCAACTGCTGCGCGAGCGGCGAGCGGCTCGCGCCGGCCGATTGCGCAAACAGCTCCGCGTACTTGCGATGAATCCGCGCGCGCGGCATCACGGCCGGATTGATCGTCACGACCCACTTGTTGCGCACCTGACGCACGATCACATCGGGCACCACGTAGTTGTCTTCCGCGTTGCCATAAAAATTGCCGGGCTTGGGATCGAGTTTGCGAACCAGCGCGCATGCAATGCGAAGCGCCTCCGCGCTACAGCCGATCTGCTTTTGCAGTTCCGCCTGTTCACGGCGCGCGAGCCGTTCAAGATGATGGTCGACGACCTCTATCGCGACATCGCGGCCTGGCGTGTCATCGTCCATGCACTCGAGTTGCAGCTTCAGGCATTCCGACAATGAACGCGCGCCAACACCCGGGCGATCGAGCACCTGCACGAGTCGCAGCGCGACGAGCAGTTCCTGCTCTGTCAGTTCCGGTTCGACGTCAAACACATCGGCGAGATCGGCGAGATCCTGGCGAAGATAGCCGTCGTCATCGAGCGACTCGATGATCAGGCGCGCGACTTCGCGGTCGCGCTCGTTCAGCGGGTAAAGACGCAGCGCATCGTGAAGCTGTTCGTGCAGCGACGGTTGCGAGCGCGCCCATTCAGCGGGGTCGCTTCCTTCACCGTCGCGGTTATGACGCGATGAGCCACGGTCGAATGAGTCGCCGCTGTAGTCGACGCTGTAATCAGTGCTGTAATCGCTGGCGGGTTCGTCGTGAGAGGACGCATCGGCGCTATCGGACGAAGGCACATCCGCGACGGCATCTGTTGCAGTCGGCACGGGCGCACCGATCGCTTCGATACCCTCGCTCGGACTCTCGCCTGCGAGCGCGACATCGTCCGTTTGCGACGCGTCGTATTCGAGGAACGGATTGGTGTCGAGCGCCGTGCGCAACTCCTGCTGAAACTCCAGCGAAGACAGTTGCAAAAGCCTCACTGACTGTTGAAGTCGAGGGGTCAGCGCAAGCGATTGTCGTGTGCGTAGCTCGATTGAAGGCGACATTGTAGTGCGATCCTGTTGAAGATTCTGGTTCAAACGCCCCGAAGGAAGTCCCCTTGGGAAAACTGTCGTTTGGCTGATTAAGGCAATCACCGTACCAGGTCTCGCAAACCACTGTTTTTTCAGCAATATGAATGTCACACGGGCAAATTTAGTCCGCTGCGAACCGCTGTCGCGTTCCATTTTTACAAGCCGCCGGAAAAATCCGCGCCTGCGGACAAACCCGTTTCATCTCCTCTTCACGCTTTCGATTCCACCCTGCAATCCCGTCCCGAAAGGGATGCAGCCGGACAAGAGGGATCAACGGACTGTAATGGCACGCGGATTGCGCCTTCCTTGCCGTGGACGGATGCGGACACCCGCATTCGATGTCGACCACGGGGCTGACGGAACCGTCACGCGGCAACCCTCCCCCACGCGCGTCATCAACGGCAACGGCCGCGATCGACCGCACAGGCAACAAGACCGCAAAACTCTTCAACAACCCGAAAGGAGAAGTCCATGAAAACGATCCAGTTCCTCAAGGCCGCAGGCAGCATCACATGTGTCGCATTCGCCCTGAATGCGAACGCCCAGTCGACCGCTTCCGCACCGGCCAGTGTGTCGGAATCGATGGGAGCGCACGTCGACGACACGACGATCACCACCAAGGTCAAGGCTGATCTGCTTGCCAACAAGAACGTCAAGTCGACCCACATCCATGTGAAGACGCAAAAGAGCGTCGTATGGCTCACGGGGTCGGTGCCTTCAGCCGAAGACAAGACCGCTGCAGGAGAGCTCGCGCATCAGGTCAGCGGCGTAAAGGGCGTGAAGAACCATCTGAAGGTCGCCGCAGAATAAGCTTTACGTTCGGGCCGCGATTCCGGTCGCGGCCTGAATGAAAAAAGCCGTCCGCATTTCGTGAACGGCTTTTTCTTTTGCTGCACTGCGCTACGTGGTGAACCTGCGTGATGAACCTGGCATCGGGCAGCGAGATCATCTCACTGCCCGACATCCCCTACCCGTTTAGTCCATTGCTTTAGCGGGCCGCGTATTGATCGCGCAGATCGCGGATGCGGTCGTGGTTCTGAAGCACGCCCTGATACTGGCGCTCCACTACCGCGCGAACATCGGCTGGCAGTTCCTTTTCGAGCGCATCGTGATAGCGCTTCTTCGCAACGTCCTCGCCCTTTTCGCACTCGGCCAGAATCTCGTGGTCGCTGCGATTGCTGACGGCCGACTTGAGGTCAAGCCAGCCGCGATGCAGTGCACCCGTCATGGAGCCACCCGTATCCGGCTTGCCACCGAGCCGCTGGACGGTGTCCTGTAGCTCGCGTGCGCCACGCGCGCAGTCATCCGCGCGGCTGACGAACAGCGACTTCAGTTGCGCATCGTGTGCATCTTCGGCTGCCTTGCGAAAGCCCTTTTCTCCGTCCTTAGAGGTTTCGACCAGATCATTCAGTTCGGAAACAACGTTCGTAGCCATATAAGAGCTCCTTAAGTCTGGTTTGGTCGGTTGCCGCGGTAAGCTGCGGACCTTCGGATAGACGCACGCGGCGTGCCCGTCTCCTGGCTTGTTGCGCAGCACCCGGCCGTTGTGAAGAACGTTGTTTCGTCGCGTAAAAGTTGCCTGATGGCGTTCGCGCGCGCGAGCGGCCCGCGGAAATGGCCAATACGAGTAAAGGCGTCTGGAAGACCGCAAACAACGCAGCACCCAGAATCGCGCCTATGACAGCCCCGATCGTGACGCCCTTGCCCGCACCCTTCGGCGTGTCCTGCGCGCCTGGATCGACGCCCTGATCACCGCCGATCGGATAACGCGAGTGCTGTCCGCGCGGTTGCCGTGCGGGCGTCACCAGGCGTACGCGTGCCCGCTACGCCTTCAGCCCGTGATCCGGCTCCATTCCTTCTACCCGGAAGAGTCCGCTGTGCAGCACGACGCTTTCGCCGTCGTTCTGATCCAGCGCCTCGGCGCACACGGAACGGATCCGGGCGCGTCCGCGCTGGAATGCTTTCAGAAGCGTGTCTTCCAGAGTAGCGTCTGCGCCAAAATGGTCTTCAAGTGCTTCCGCCGTGATGACGCAGACAACGGGTTGCCCGTCGACGGCCGCCGTGAAGAGCACCGTCAGATTTGTGCCGTCGAAGACGGGCGCATCGTCGGGGAAAGTGATGGTCATGTTGGCATCCTCGTAGGCAGCCCTCGAGAGGATCGCACTCATGATGCGCCCTTCTTCGCGTTGCCCAGTTGCTGCGCCATAGCAAGATGGTGCTGGATCACCGGTAGCGCCTTCGTGGCCGCCGCCTTCAGTTGCGGATCGGTACCGCTTTCGCTCTCCTTCTGGAACAGTTCGACCGCCTTCTGATGGCCGCCCACCGCTACGTCGGCGACATACGCCTGATCGAAATCGGCGCCCTTCAGGCCCTGCAACTTTCCTACGACGGCAGAATCCGCTGACGGTGGCGCCTTGAGGCCCTTCTTCGCCGCGACAACGTCAAGGTTGCGGGCAAGTTTCGAGTGATCGGCAATCATCTGTGTCGCAAACTGCTTGACCTGCGGATCGCTCGAGTTTTTCAGTGCAAGCTTGCTCGCGGCCATTTCCGTCGCGCCGGCCTGCGAAGCATCCTGCACGAACTGCTGATCGGCCGCCGACAGCTTTGTTTGCGCCGCAGCCGATGGCTCGCCCGTCTGCGCATGCGCGGCGCCGAGCGTTATCATCGCAACGCCGATCGCCACAGCCGATACGCGAAGTGAATGCTGGAATGTCAGCGCACGTTTCGGTTCAACGAGTTCGGCCTGCTCGAATCCGTCGACAGCGGGTACCGCGATCTTGCAACCTTTAAGCGTGTTCTGCATATGTTTTCTCCCTGTTACCTGATGGTGAGTGGGGATCGAAATCCTGCTGCAGCGCACTGCGCCGCATCCGCCCGCGCATACAGCGCACGACGGAGTCACAGGGAAGGACGCAAAAGGTGTGCCTGAGAACTTCGGATAAGCGCGTCCACAAAAAAGGAGAGTTCAGACGATGACGCAACCCGGCGATACCACGCATGCGGAGCGCAAACAGGCAGCACGTTCACTGCTCGATATGTTCAAGGCACTGCCGGCGCGCGAGCGGATGGCCGAAGGCGGCATCATGGCCGTTCAGGCCGTGGGGGGTGCCAGTATGGCGTATGTGATTGGCCGTATGCTGCACACCGAACAGGCGTTCTGGGCCGCCATTACCGCAATCGCCGTGACGCAGCACAGCTATATCGACACGCAGCACCTGTCGCGCGACCAGTTCATCGGCGCGATCGTCGGCGGCGTGTGCGGGCTGGCTGGCGCCTTGTTCGGCGGTGGCTACCTCGCGTCCTACGCACTCACGGTAGCTGTCGCGATCGTCGCGTGCTGGGGACTGAACATCGGCAGCGCGGCGCGCCTCGGCGGCGTCACGGCTACGATCATGCTGCTCGTGCCTGCAAGCGGTTCTCCATTGCAAATCGCGCTGATACGGCTGGGGGAAGTCACACTCGGCGCACTCTGCGCCCTGTTCATCAGCTGGCTGATTTCAGTTATCGAAACGCGATGGCTGGCGAGGGCCCGAACCGGGCCCTGACCTGCCCACACATTGCCGCCGCCCTACCGCTTCGATCGCACAGCGTGCCCTGACTGCGTCAGCTGTTCGCGTCGCTGTTCGCCCTGTCGCTCGAACATCCATCCGGGATACTCGGATGGCAGGCGGCTCACCTCATCGAGCTTCGCCAGTTCGTCGGCGGACAGTTCGACCTGCGTCGCCGCGATGTTGTCGTCGAGCTGTTCGACTTTTTTCGCACCGACGATCACGGTCGTCACCGCGCGTTGATGCAGCAGCCAGGCCAGCGCGATCTGTGCAACCGATACGCCTTTGCCTTCCGCGATGCCGCGCATCACGTCGATGCAGTCAAACGCGCGGTCACGATTGACCGGCGGAAAATCGAATGTCGTGCGGCGGCTACCGGCTTCGCCCTGCTGCTCGCGCCCGTACTTGCCGCTCAACAATCCGCCAGCAAGCGGACTCCACACCATCAGCCCCAACCCTTCGCTCTGCAGCATCGGCACCAGTTCCCGTTCGAGATCGCGGCCAGCGAGCGTGTAATACGCCTGCAACGTTTCGAAGCGCGCGAGCCCGAGGCGTTCAGCGATTCCAAGCGCTTTCACGATTTGCCATGCGGCCCAGTTCGACACGCCGACATAGCGCACATGCCCATGCTGTACGAGCGTATCGAGCGCCCGCACCGTTTCTTCAATCGGCGTAGCCGGATCGAAACCGTGGATCTGATACAGATCGACGTGATCGAGTTGCAGACGCCGGAGACTCGCCTTGATACCGTCGATGATGTGATAGCGCGACGCACCCCGCGCATTCGGAAACTCGCCAGTAGCGCCAAACACCTTGGTCGCGACGACTACGCTGTCGCGCGGCACCTTGAGATTCTTCAGCGCCTGTCCTGTGATCTGCTCGGAGAGTCCTTCCGCGTAGACGTCCGCGGTATCGATGAAATTGATGCCGGCATCGAGCGCGCGCCCGATGAGACGCTCGGCGTCGCCCTGCTGCAGATCGCCGATCTGCTTCCATATGCCCCCGCCTCCGCCAAACGTCATCGTGCCGAGACACAGCTCAGAAACGAACACGCCGGTACGGCCCAGCTGGTTGTATCGCATCGTCAAAGCTCCGTGGGTGGATGAGTCAACGTGTGAGGATACTGCAGACATCGCGATTCTTCACGACGCCCGGTCAGGCTGAAAGCTGCTGGTCAGACAAGGGGCAATGCAGCGTTTTCGTTCGTCTGACCCGATCCTGACGCAGAAGCCGGCCTCAATTGAATGAGCGCACAACGATGTGCGGCCAGATTGTTAAATAGATTTTGTAATGCTTTGAAAGGAGTCTATAACTCACTCTGCTAATGCCACACCCATTCCCATTTGTACGGAAAGGACGTGTCGATGAAGAGATCGTTCGAGATCAGTGTCGGTGGCGTGGTATTGCTCGTCAAGATATTCGCCCAGCCTGCGAACGCTGCATGCACGAACAACGCTCCGCCCAGTAACACCACCGTCACCTGCAGCGGCAGCAACACCACCGCTGTCATCACGCCGACCAGCAGCACAGGCGTCACGATCAATCTCGATTCGACCAGTTCCGCAACCTTCGCACACGCGCTGAACGCAGTGGGGTTCAGTGTCGATCACGCGAGCTCGATCACGAACAACGGCACCTTCTCGCTGACCGGCAGCGGCGGCACCGGTACATTGCGCGGTGCGGTACTGCTCGGCGCAGCCGACAACAACCAGTTGACGAATGCAGCGGGCGGCGTGATCAACACGACGGGCGCATTCAACGACGCGATGGCCGCCAACGGCAGCGGCAACACGCTCACCAACAACGGCCGGATTACGACGGCGGGACCGAATGCTTACGGCATGACCGCGGCGTGGGGGCAAACCAACTCGGGTCAGTTGAACAACACGCTCGTGAACACCGGCAGCGTGTCGACGTCAGGCACCAATGCACGCGCGGCGTCGATAGTGGGTGGCAGCGGTTTGATCAACAACAGCGGCACGCTGTCGACCACGGGCGCGGCAAGTCCCACCGCCTATATGCAGGGCAACAACGACCGGCTGATCAACACCGGCTCGATCACGGCCAGCGGCACCGGTTCGGACGCCGTATTTTCGAACACGGTGGCGTCGAGCTTCACCGTGCAGATCGAGAATCGCGCGGGCGGCAGCATCATCAGCCAGAATGGCTCCGGTATCCGGACGCTGAACGGCAACAGCACCATTATCAATGCAGGTCTGGTGCAGAGCGGGATTGGTACCGCCATTACGATGGGCAACGGCAACAACTCGCTGATCCTGCAAACGGGTTCCGTGATCAACGGCGGCGCGGACGGTGGCGGCGGCACGAATACGGTGACATTGCAGGGATCGGGTACAGCATCGAACGCGTTCACGAACTTCCAGATCCTGCTGATGCAGGGCACGCAATGGGACTGGACAGGCACGGGTACCTTCACGACGGCGCGCGTGCAGAGCGGCACACTGAATCTGGTCGGCACGCTCGGCAGCTCGACGAATGCGCTCGTCGACACCGGCGCGACGTTGCAGGCCACCGCGCAAAACCTGCCGCTGACGGTGACGGACAATGGGCTTGTCCGTTTCGCGCAGACCGCGAACGGCACCTACGTGGGCCTGATTTCCGGCGCCGGCGTGATCGAAAAAAACGGCGCAGGGACGTTGACGCTTGCGCCTTCAGCTACGGGTGGCAACACGTATTCGGGCGGCACGCTGATCGACGGCGGCACGCTGGCCATCGGCGCGGATAACGCACTGGGTGCGACCAGCGGCGGCGTCACATTCGATGGCGGCACATTGCAGTTGACGCAGCGTGTCGATCTCGCTGGCACCCGTGCGATTACGTTGAATGCCGGTGGCGGCACGATCGATACGCAGTCGTATTCGTCGACGCTTGCGCAGGCGGTGACGGGCACGGGCGGGCTGACGAAAGCCGGCAGCGGCACGCTGCTTTTGAACGGCGTCAGCACGTACAGCGGCGCGACGAATGTTGCGGCAGGCACGCTCGCGCTGGGCGATGCGGCACACACCAACGCTGCGCTGACCGGTGGCGGAAGCACGACGGTTGCTTCGGGCGCGACGCTCGGCGGATACGGCAGCGTCACCGGTACGGTCACGAACAACGGGACGATTGCAACGGCGAATGCATTGCCTCTGTTTTCGAGCGCCGCGAATGGAAGTTTTACGGTCAACGGCTCACTCGTGAATGCCGGGCTCGTTCAGATTGGCGGCCAGGGCGTGGGTAACCGGTTGATCGTCAATGGCAACTACGCAGGACAGAACGGCACGCTTGCTTTGAACACCGTGGTCGCCGAAGACGGCGCGGCCTCGGATCGCCTTGTGCTGAGCGGCGGGACGGGTGCGGGCACGACGAGCCTCCAGATCGCGAACGTCGGGGGCCAGGGCGCTCAAACTGTCGCTGATGGTATCGAGGTGATCCAGGCAACCAACGGTGCGACGACTGCCGCGAGTGCATTCCGTCTCGCTGCACCCGTGAAGGCCGGCGCGTTTTCGTACTTCCTCGCAAAGGGCGGCGTGACGGGCGGGAGCACCGGTAACTGGTATCTGCGCAATACGGTCGCGCCGCTGCCGGCCACAAGTACACCGACCGCGCCCGTCGCCGAAGCCGGCGTGCCGCTCGCCGCCGAAGGCAGCCCGCCGCTGCCTGACGCCCCACCCGCGGGATCCGATCCCATCCCGCTCTATCGCCCCGAAGTGCCGGTCTACGCCGTGATGCCCGCGGTCGCGCGACAACTCGGCATCCTGCAGGTCGATACATTCCACGAGCGCCAGGGCGAGCAATCACTGCTGAGCGAAACAGGCCCGGTGCCGGCGAGCTGGGGACGCATCTGGGGCGGCCACAGCAACTTTCGCGAGGATGCGCAGCAAGCCCAGGCTTCGATGGCTCGGTGTTCGGCGCGCAGGCGGGCCAGGACCTCTACGCGGACACCCGCGCGAGCGGCCATCGCAATCACTACGGCGTGTTTGCAGGCTTTGCGCGGGCGACGGGCGATGTCGAAGGCTTCGCGCTCGGCATGCCGAATCTCGACGCGGGACATCTCTCGATCAACGCGTACAGCCTCGGCGGCTACTGGACGCATATCGGCCCCGGCGGCTGGTACACCGACGCCGTGCTGATGGGCAGTTCACTGACGATGACCCCGGTTTCGCGCGACAACCTCGACGCAACGACACACGGCACGGCGGTGACCGGGTCGCTCGAAGGTGGTCTGCCGATCCCGCTCGCAGCGGGCCTGACTGTCGAGCCGCAGGCGCAACTGATCTGGCAGCATCTGTCGATCAACGATCTGAACGACGGCGTCTCGACGGTCAGCTTCAACAACGGCAACACATTTCTCGGACGGATCGGCGTACGGCTGCAGGGCCACTTCGATACGATCGGAACGAGCTGGCAACCGTGGCTGCGTTTCAACGTATTGCGCTCGTTCGGATCCGACGACAAGGCGACCTTCGCGGGCACGACAGTGATCGGCACGACTGTCGGGCAGACGGCCGGCCAGATTGGAGCGGGAGTCGTCGGAAAGATCGGCAGGTCAGCGAGCGTCTTTGCGACGGCAAGCTGGCTGACCAACCTGGGTGGCCCGCATCAACGAACCATCCTCGGCGACGCGGGCGTGCGCTGGGCCTGGTAGGCACATGCCGCGTGCCGCGCACACCCGAGTTTTTTTTCGACACGACGAACGTGTGTTTCGTCCACGCCACCCTTCCCTGTCGAGCCCTGGCCGGTAGCCATTTTCACGGCGCTGGCACGCCCCGCCAAAACCTGCCAGACTTTCCGTTCGACCACCGAAACGGACGGTGCCCGCCGCCCTCTGGAAATGGCACGTCGCGCCCCCACCTACCGCTCCATGACTCCCGGCTCCTTCGCAGCGGGCGCGTTGGCCGGCTTTCATCCGGCCGTCGCCGGCTGGTTTCTCAAGGCCTTCCCTGCCCCGACTGACGCCCAGGCGGCCGCCTGGCCGGAAATCCGTCGCGGCCGCTCGACGCTGGTCGCCGCGCCCACCGGTTCCGGCAAGACGCTCACGGCCTTTCTCTCGGCGATCAATGAACTCGTCAAACAGGGCATCGACAACGACGGCGAGCTGCCCGATGAAACGCTCGTCGTATACGTATCGCCGTTGAAGGCGCTGTCGAACGATATCCGCATCAACCTGCAGACGCCGCTTGAAGGCATCGCGAGCGAACTGGCCGAACGCGGACTGCCTGCACTCGATATTCGCACCGCCGTGCGCACCGGCGACACCACGCAGCAGGAACGCAATGCGTTGAAGAAGCGCGCGCCGCACATTCTCGTGACCACGCCTGAATCGCTTTACGTGCTGCTCGGTTCCGATTCGGGCCGCCGCATGCTGGCAACGACGCGCACAGTCATCGTCGATGAAATCCACGCGATAGCAGGCGGCAAACGTGGAAGCCATCTGTCGCTCAGCCTCGAGCGACTCGATGCGCTATGTGGGCGACGTTTGCCGCGCATCGGCCTCTCTGCGACACAAAAACCGGTCACGGCCGTCGCACGCTTTCTGACCGGCGGCGCTGCGATCGATGACGACGCGCCTGCCGATTGCGCGATCGTCGATGTCGGTCATGTTCGCGCGCGCGATCTCGCGCTGGAAATGCCACCCGTGCCACTCGAAGCCGTGATGGCGAACGAAGTGTGGGAGCGCGTCTATGACAGGCTCGCAGAACTCGTCGCGATGCATCGCACGACGCTCGTGTTCGTCAACACGCGGCGCATGGCTGAGCGCGCGTCGCGACATCTGACCGAGCGGCTCGGCAAGGAAGCGGTGGCCGCGCATCACGGCAGCATGTCGAAGGAGCATCGTTTCGACGCTGAGCAGCGCCTGAAAAGTGGTGACCTGCGCGTTCTGATCGCCACGGCTTCGCTCGAACTCGGCATCGATATCGGCGACGTCGATCTCGTCTGCCAGATGGGTTCGCCGCGCGGCATCGCGCCGTTCCTGCAACGCATCGGGCGCTCGGGACACCATGTCGGCGGCATGCCTAAAGGGCGTCTTTTTCCCACCTCGCGCGACGACCTGATCGAATGCACCGCGCTCCTCGACTGCGTGCGGCGCGGTGAACTCGATACGCTCGTGATTCCGCGCGCGCCGCTCGATGTGCTCGCACAGCAGATCACAGCGGAGGTCGCGAGTCAGGAATGGAACGAAGAAGCGCTCTTCGATCTCTTCCGTCACGCGGCGCCGTATGCCGGTCTCGATCGCGAGCAGTTCGACGCCGTGCTGCGCATGCTTGCCGAAGGCTATACAACGCGTCATGGCGCGCGCGGTGCCTGGCTGCATCGTGACGTGGTCAACGGCACGCTGCGTGGCCGCCGCGGTAGCAAGCTGGTCGCGGTTACGTCAGGCGGCACGATTCCGGAGAATGCAGACTACGCGGTGATTCTCGAACCGCAGGGCGTGAACATCGGCACGGTCAACGAAGACTTCGCGGTCGAAAGTCTCGCGGGCGACGTGTTCCAGCTCGGCAACACGTCATACCGGATCCTGCGTGTCGAAACGGGCCGCGTGCGGGTGGAAGATGCGCACGGGCAGTCGCCGAACATTCCATTCTGGCTGGGCGAAGCGCCAGGACGTAGCGACGAACTGTCGATGGGCGTCGCACGGCTGCGTGCCGACATCGATCGCCTCTTGTCGTTCAAACCGGAAACCGCAAACGTTGAACGTGCAACCATCGCGCCCGCAGGCGACGGCATTGCTATCGCCGAACCCGAAACCGCTACGCTCGCGCCGCAGATCGAACACGCGGTCGACTGGCTGATCGAACACATCGGTATCGATGAATCCGCCGCGCGGCAGATCGTCGAGTATCTCGCGCGGGCGCGTTCAGCGTTAAGTGTTTTGCCGTCGCAGGAAACGCTCGTGATGGAGCGGTTCTTCGACGAATCCGGCGGCACGCAGCTCGTGATTCACGCGCCGTTCGGCAGCCGGTTGAATCGCGCGTGGGGTCTCGCGCTGCGCAAGCGCTTTTGCCGTACGTTCAATTTCGAGCTGCAGGCCGCAGCAACCGAAGACGCGATCATCCTGTCGCTCACCGGCAGCCACAGCTTTGTGCTCGATGAGGTGTGGCGCTATCTGCATTCGAATACTGCCGGGCATCTGCTGATCCAGGCGCTGCTCGACGCGCCGCTTTTCGGCGTGCGCTGGCGCTGGAACGCGACAACCGCGCTTGCATTGCCGCGCTATAACGGCGGCCGTAAAACCCCACCGCAGATCCAGCGCATGCGCAGCGACGATCTGCTGGCCGCGGTATTTCCCGATCAGGCGGCGTGTCTGGAGAATATCGTCGGTGAACGCGATATACCGGCCCATCCGCTCGTCGATCAGACGATCGACGACTGTCTGCACGAAGCGATGGATGCCGATGGCTGGCTCGCCCTGCTCCGACGCATCGAACAGGGCAAGCTGACGCTCGTCACACGCGATCTGCCCGCGCCCTCGCCACTTGCCGCCGAAATCCTCACGGCAAAGCCCTACGCATATCTCGACGACGCGCCGATCGAGGAACGCCGCACGCAGGCCGTGCTCAATCGTCGTTATACCGATCCGGCTTCCGCCGACGATCTCGGCGCGCTCGATCCCGAAGCGATCGAGAGCGTGCGTGACGAAGCGTGGCCGGAAGCGCGCAGCGTCGATGAAATGCACGAAGCGCTGACGGGTCTCGCCTGCATCACTGAGACGGAGGCGCAGCGCAATGAAGGCTGGCCTGCGTGGCTCGACACGCTGGCCACGGGCGGCCGCGCGACGCGCATGCAGGTCGGCCAGCATGACACATTGTGGTTGCCGGTCGAACGCCTGATGTGTCTGCGTGCAATCTATCCCGATGCGCCCATCGATCCCTCCGTGAAAGCGCCCAAGGGTTATACGGAAACATGGACTGCAGAAGACGCGATTGTCGACGTCGTACGCGCGCGTATGACCGGGTTTGGTCCGCTACCCGTGCCGCAGATTGCACGTGCGCTTGCGCTGGATGCGTCTGTCTTGGCGCAGGCGTTGACGCGACTTGAAGCGGAAGGCTACGTGATGCGTGGCCGGTTCACGCCCGGTGCAAACGAAGAAGAATGGTGCGAACGTCATCTGCTTGCACGCATCAACCGCTATACGGTGAAGCGGTTGCGTCGCGAGATCGAGCCTGTCGAGCGGCACGATTTCATGCGCTTCCTGTTCGCGTGGCAACACGTGACGCCCGACACGCGCGGAGAAGGACGCGAAGCGCTAGCCGCCGTAGTCGACCAGCTCGAAGGATTTCAGGCCGCTGCGGGCGCGTGGGAAGAAGACATTCTGCCCACACGTCTCAAGGATTATTCGATTACATCGCTCGACGAATTGTGCCGCTCGGGCAAGGTGGTGTGGACCCGGCTGACCGAACGCTCGAAGGTCGCGGCGGCGCCGGTGCGCAGCACGCCGATCGTGCTGTTGCCGCGCCGGAACGTGAACGTCTGGAGCGCGCTGATCGATACGTCGAAGTTGCCGGACCTGTCGCCGCGCGCTCAGCACGTGTACGACGCGTTGAAGGAACACGGCGCGATGTTCTTCGACGAATTGTTGACCGATGTACGCGTGCTGAAAATCGAACTGGAAAATGCGCTGGGCGAACTGGTCGCCGCGGGTCTTGTGAATTCCGATAGCTTCGCGGGTTTGCGCGGGTTGCTGAAGCCGGTTGCCAAACGCAATGCATACTACGGGAGCCGCCGGCCACGCGGTGCCGGCGCGCTGATCGGCGGAATGGACGACGCGGGCCGCTGGGCGCTGGTGCGGCGTCGCGTAGCGCCTGCAGTGGAGACGTCGCCGCTGCTATCCATCCGGCCGCCACCCACTGACCCCGAGGTGCTGGAACATATCGCCATGACACTGCTGCGCCGCTATGGCGTCGTGTTCTGGCGTCTGCTCGAGCGTGAAGCCGACTGGCTGCCGCCGTGGCGCGAGCTGCTGCGCATGCTGCAAAAGCTCGAAGCGCGCGGACTGGTGCGCGGCGGACGGTTCGTCAATGGCCTCGCGGGCGAGCAGTTCGCGCTGCCCGAAGCGATTCCGATGCTGCGCGAAGTGCGACGTCATGCGAACGATGGTGCTTTTGCATGCGTGTCGGGTACGGACCCGCTGAATCTCGTCGGCACGTTGTTGCCAGGCGACAAGGTGCCTGCGGTGAGCGGCAACCGGGTGTTGTATCGCGATGGCGTGCCGGTGGCGACGCTGGTGGCGGGTTCGTTCGGCTATCTCGGCGATTTCGACGCAGAAGCACGCGAACGCATGCGTATTGCGCTGGCACACCGCTACTGAAGCGCCGGCGAAATGGCAAGGTCATGCGACCTTCGATAGCAGTCGCGCCGCCCCAACACCTGGCTTTAAAACCACAAATCTGTTAAAGAAATGGGAATATCCCGTCGTTAACCTGTTACGAAACCCGTCATCCGGCCACCTGGATACAATGAAGCCAATCTTCGACGGAAGACCGTTTGCCGCCCGACCGCTCGCATGCGTTTACAGCGAGCCCGATGGCGCAGCTTGTCCGGGGGACCCCATGCAGGATGACCAGGAGCACCAGGTGCTGTTTGCGCACTTCGGCACGACCAGCCCATGCTGGCGTCTGTCGAGGGATAGCAATGCGCTTGAGTTGACCGCAGAAACAGGGTCCGGGCCCGCTGACGTCGCCGTCGCCCTCACCGGCCAGCAGGCCGCCCAGATCCGGCGCCTGACTGGCATCACCGCCAGTCTGATCCTCGATATTCGCCTGTTCGGCGAATCGTTGCGTCTGCATCTGGTCGGCAAGAAGCTGAATGGCATGTCGTGGGCCGGCACCGCTTCCGCCTATTCCGATACCGAATCTGTCGCGCGCGATCTCGTGCACGGACTGTCGTTTGCCGAACAGGTCGTGTCGGAGGTCAATTCACTCGTCGTGATTCTCGATCAGGCCGGACGTATCCAGCGTTTCAATCGCCTCGGCGAAGAACTGTCCGGCATGAAAGAAGAGGACGTGATCGGTAAAAACGTCTGGGCGCTGTTCATGTCGTCGGAAGACGGCGCGGCGTCCAGTTTCAATATCAGCGGCTTTTTCAATCGCGGTGTGTCGTATGAGGTCGAGCGGCTCGTAAAGACCGTTCACGGCGAACGTCTGTTCCTGTTCCGCAACAAGTTCGTCAAAAGCGGTAGCGGCGTGGACGAGCAGTTCCTCATCTGTTCCGGCACCGACATCACCGAGGAACGGCGCGCGCAGGCGCGCCTGTCGGAACTGGCGAATACCGATTCGCTCACGGGCCTGCCGAACCGCAATGCCATCCAGGACAGGATCCGCAAGGCCATCGAGTCCGCGAAGGAAGGCGAATCCGTCGGCATTCTTTTCCTCGATCTCGACAACTTCAAGAAGGTCAACGATCACTACGGTCATGTGTTCGGCGACCGGCTGATCCAGGACGTGTCGTCGGCGATCCGTGGCTGCCTCGATGAAGGCGACACGATCGCGCGCCTCGGTGGCGACGAATTCATTGTGCTCGCAACCAGCGCGACGCGGGCCGCGCTCGAAGCGACCGCGCAGCGCATTCTCGAGCGCCTGCGCACGCCGTTCAGCCTCGGGCTGGTCGAGGTGTACACGGGCTGCTCGATTGGCATCGCGCTGTGTCCCGAACATGGCGACAGCCTCGAATCGGTGATCCGCTCCGCCGACACCGCGATGTACGTCGCGAAAGACGAAGGCAAACGCACCTGCCGCGTGTTCTCGCCGGAGATGGACCGCAAGGTCGCCGAGTACATGTGGCTCGACACGAACCTGCGGCGCGGTCTCGAAGAAGGTCAGCTCACCCTCTTCTATCAGCCGAAGCTGGAGCTTGCCACCGGCGTCGTAAAGGCCGTCGAGGCGCTGGTGCGCTGGAACTCGCCGGAGCGCGGCCAGATCCAGCCGAACGAGTTCATCCGTTACGCGGAAGAATCGGGCCTGATCGGGCCACTCGGCCGCTGGGTCATGCAGACCGCGGCGATGCAGGCCGCAGCGTGGAAGGCACAAGGGCTGGATCTGCGCGTGGCGATCAATGTGTCGGCACGGCAACTGGTCGATACCGCCGTGGTGCGGCATTTCAGCGAAGCGCTCGAACGTGCGAATCTCGATACCTGTCTCGTCGATCTGGAGCTGACAGAAAGTTGCCTGATCGAAGACGAAGCCGCCGCCATCGAACTGATCACGCAGTTCCGCCAGCTCGGCGCGCAGGTGCATCTGGACGATTTCGGCACGGGCTATTCGTCGCTGTCGCAGCTTGGCCGCATTCCGCTCGATGTCATCAAGCTCGATCGCAGTTTCGTGCGATCGATCAACGCCGACAAGAAGGCGCAGGCATTGGTGCGCTCGATGGTGGCCGTCGCGCAGGAACTGGATCTGAAGGTGGTCGCCGAAGGGATCGAAACCGAAGCCGAAGAAGTATTCATGAAAGGACTCGGCGTGGAATACGTGCAGGGGTACCGTTATGGCCGGCCCATGCCCGCCGCGGAGTTCGAAGCGTGGTTGCGCGACAGACAGAAAGTCAGACTCATCGCCTGAACGTCAGCTGTCGCGCTTACTGCACTGCCATTACCGTTTACCGTTTTCTGTTGTTGGCCGTGTTAATCGGGGCTTCTGGTGCGGCCACGAATGATTCAGGGGCCCTTACGCCACGTTCGCGCTCGGCGCCGGGCTTGCACGCAGATTCGACGTCCGGCGGTTCTGCAGCATCACGAGGCGCTCCATGAAGGCAAGATCCTTCTCTTCGATCGTGAACGCCGCCTCGACCCAATCCTCTGTGATCTCCATCAGCTCGGCACGCGAAAGCTGCAGCACGCGCTGGCGCGCGCGCATCATCGCGCGAATGCCGTTCAGCTTCGGGCGCATCGTGTCGATGAAGGTACGCGTGGCGACGTAGGCATCGCCCGGTTCGAACAGCTGGTCGACGAGTCCCCGCGCCGAATGCCATTCCGCCGTGTGCGATTCGCCGACGCCGATCAGTTCCTCCGCGAGACGCATGCCCGCCTTGCGCGCGACGAGTGAGTAGCCGCCCATGCCGGGGAACAGGTTGAAGGCAATTTCCGGAAAGCCCATCCGCGCGTCGTTCTGCGCGAGCAGGAAATGGTGCGCAAGCGCAGCTTCGAAGCCGCCGCCGAGCGCCGTGCCCTCCACCATCGCGATCGAAATCGCGCCGGTATCGAAACCGCGTGCGGCAGCGTGAACGCAATCGACGCAGGATCGCGCATAGGCCATCAGTTCCTCGCGCTTGCCCGAGCGGATGGCGTCGGCAAAAAAGTCCAGATCGCCGCCGACGTTGAACATCGTCGGAATCAGCGAGCCGGTCACCCAGAAGTCGATCGGCAGTCTGGATTCACGCGCGGACCGGGCAAGGCTCAGGATGTCGTGCACGAGTTCTATGTTGAAACACGGACGGGGTTGCGCACGCAACATCATCCACATAACGTTGCGGCCTTCTTCGTAGTAGGCGGAAATTTGTGACAGATTGCCGGCTTCAATGAAGGGACGGCAGGCGTGATGGTTACGGAGATTCATTTTGGTCCTCATCAGGTTTTTAAATCCAGGTAAAGCAATGGGAGCCTAAAACAGACCGGAATTCCGTGGGGAGCGGGGGCTAACAGATCGTGGCAAATCCTTATATGGATTTCCATACTTGCGAATGGCCGGAAGGAATGCGCTGCTCGCCGGGTAGCCCGCCGGAGAACGATTTCGTGTATACCGTTGTGCCCCGGCGATGCTTCTGCGGCACTGGAGGAATTCCTCCAGACGGACGATGGACTAAAGCCGGTTGAGAGCGTGTGGCGTTATTTTTGCCGAAATCCCATGCATTGTTTATTCAAATCGCATAGGTAAAAAGTTCACGTATTTGACTATATGTGGCGAATTGCGGATTTAATTTGCGCAAAGAAGCGTTTGCCCTCATTGCAGGCATTGCGCTTTACAGATAAGGGACCGGGAAAAGGAAGAGGTCTGGGCCGACGAGCGAACCAGATGGTTGCGTCGTCATCGAAAGCGGCGGGCGGCCGCCAACGCTTCAGCGCAGCGCCTACCCGCCTGAAAGGTCGCTAACGATTCACGGCGCGGCGGAGATCACTTCCGCGACGGTGGCCGTCAATTTCTTCGCATACGGCACGTGTAGAAATTCGTTCGGACCGTGTGCATTCGACTTCGGCCCGAGCACGCCGCACACCATGAACTGCGACTGCGGGAAGCCTTCCTTCAGCACGTTCATCAACGGAATCGTGCCGCCCTGCCCGATGTACGCGCAGTCCGCGCCATAGTGCTGCTGCGACGCGCCATTGAGCGCCGAAGCGAGCCACGGTGCGAGATCGGGCGCGCTCCATCCGGTCGCCGCGCCCTGATCCGGTTTGAACGTGACCTTCGCGTTGTACGGTGGATCGAATTCGAGCAGCGCCTTCAGTTCAGCGACGGCGTTCGCCGCGTCAATCAAGGGCGGAAGGCGCAGCGACAACTTGAACGCCGTGCGCGGACGCAGCACATTGCCTGCATCGGCGAGCGACGGCAGGCCGGATGCACCGGTCACCGCGAGCGACGGACGCCACGTTGAATTGAGCAGCGCTTCCTGCGGATCGGTCGTGGTGGGCAACACCTGACGGCCATCCTGGCCGCACGCCCACGGAATTTTTTTCCAGACGTCGTCGCCGAGAATCCGGGCCGTGGCTTCCGCTTCGCGCAGACGCTCAGCCGGAATCGCGCAATGAAATCCCTTCGGCAGCAGATTGCCGCTCGATGCATCTTCGAGCCGCTCGAACAACTGGCGCATGATGCGAAAGCTGGACGGCGTGATGCCGCCGTAGCCGCCCGAGTGAATGCCTTCGTCGAGCACCTGAACTTCCAGATCGCCCGCGACGAGACCACGCAGTGACGTGGTGAGCCACAACTGGTCGTAATTGCCCGCGCCCGAATCGAGGCAGACCACGAGGCCCACCTTGCCGAGCCGTTCACGCAGCGCGTCGACATACGGCAGCAGATCGTAGCTGCCCGACTCCTCGCAGGTTTCGATGATGCCGACGCAACGCGGACGTTCGACGCCCTGCGCGTCGAGCGCCGCAAGCGCGGTGAGGCTTGCGTAGATCGCGTAGCCATCGTCAGCGCCGCCGCGACCGTAGAGCTTGCCGTCTTCGAACCTGGGCGTCCACGGGCCGAGGCCGTTGCGCCAGCCGTCGAATTCCGGCTGCTTGTCGAGGTGACCGTACAGCACGATGGTCTCGGTGCTACCCGAACGCGTGGCGGCCGTTTCGAAGAAGATCACCGGCGTGCGGCCCGGCAGGCGCACGATTTCGAGCTTGAGGCCGCGCACCGGCTGCTGTTCGGCCCATTGCGCGGCGTCGGTCACCACGCGCTCGATGTAGCCGTTCTTGACCCAGTCGGGATCGAACGCCGGGCTTTTGGCCGGCACCGCGATGTAGTCGGTCAGCGCCGGTACGATCTCGTCGTTCCACTTGCGGTCGACGAATTCCCGGAGCGCGTCGTGATTGACCTGTTGCGCCTGTTGAGTGGTGTCGTCAGAAATCATGATGGCAGTCCCGCGCGTGCAAAGTCTCAATGATAGTCCTCGCGCGGCGATCACGAAACGTTTCATAAAGCACTTCATGCGTTCGACGGAACCGCTGCACAATGACGATGTTCGCGCGACAATGACTCGATACGTCACGCTTCCGGGAGCTGCTTCATGGGAATCAGCCTGATCGTTCAGATCATCGGGGCCGCCGTCGCGCTCGCGGTTTATTTCCTGCCGGCGATTCTCGCGGACCGTCGCAAGCGCCATGACCTGCTCGTCATTGCGCTCTTCAATGCCGTGCTCGGATGGACGGTGTTCGGCTGGTTGCTCGCGCTTTACTGGGCGCTTCAGCCGAATCCGCCGGCCAACGTCGCGGGCGAGGTGGTCGCGACACGGCGTATCGTGACCATGCGCGGTTTCTCGAAGAATCTGATCGAACGCGTGCAGATGCGCGCTTCGCGCACCTCGACGCGCGACCGGTCGACGAAGTAGCCACGCAGCACTGACCGGAGAGGCCCGATGCAGGTGACACCGTTCCTGATTGCGATCCCCGATACGCAGGTCATGGCGCTCAGCGCACGGCTGCAGCATACGCGCTGGCCCGATCACTACGACGGCGCGCCGTGGGCGCTCGGTGTCGATCCTGCGTACGTGCGCGAACTCGCGCATCACTGGGCGAACGGTTACGACTGGCGTACCGCCGAGCAGCGCCTGAACCGCGAGCCGCAGTTTGTCTCACAGGTCGGCGGGCTGAATATCCACTACGTGCATCGGCGTGGCGTCGGACCGAGACCGTATCCGCTCGTTATCACGCACGGCTGGCCGGGGTCGTTCATCGAATTCATGGAACTGCTGCCGCACCTGTGCGATCCGGCATCGGTCGGCGCGGACCCGGCCGATGCGTTCGACGTCGTGGTGCCCTCGCTGCCCGGCTTTGGCTTTTCGGAGCGACCCGTGAAGCCCGGCACGTCCGCGTTCGCGACTGCGGATCTATGGGCCGAACTGATGCACGGGCTCGGCTACGAGCGCTTCGGTGCGCAGGGCGGCGATCTCGGCGCGGCTGTGTCGATCGCGCTCGCGTACCGGCATCCGCAGCACGTCGACGGCATCCATCTGAATTATTTGCCGAGTTCGTATGAGCCACCGCTCACCGCCGACGATCCCCCCATCACCCCGCGTGAACAGACTTTTCTCGATGCAAAAGCGATGTGGGCCGCGCTCGAAGGCGGCTACGCGCATGTGCACAGTACGAAGCCACAGACACTTGCCACGTCGTTGAACGACTCGCCTGCGGGGCTTGCTGCATGGATCATCGAAAAATTTCGCGCGTGGAGCGACTGCAATGGCGACATCGAAAGCGTGTTTTCGAAAGACGAACTGCTGACGAATCTCTCGCTCTACTGGTATACGCAGACGATCGCGTCATCGATGCGTTTTTACTGGGAGATGCGATTGAAGCCGCTTCGTTTTGCACATGGCGAGCGGGTGCGTCCGCCGCTTGGCTTCGCGCGCTTTCCGAAGGAAATCAGCCGGCCGCCGCAATCGTGGATCGAACGCGTGTTCGATCTCACGCAATGGGCCGACATGCCGCGCGGCGGGCACTTCGCCGCGATGGAGCAACCTGCGTTGCTGGCTGAGGAAATCCGCCGGTTTTTCAGGCCGCTACGGCGTTGAGTCGGGCTGAACGCCGCCCTGTCTGCGCGCGTTTTTACACAAAACGCTGGCGCATGGAATAATGGCTGGGTCCGCGCAACTGGCGCTGCAAGATGGAGACACCATCGGGGAACGCGGACCGTGGGGTTTCATGACGCGTTTCCGCACGCGTTTTCCTCACGTTTTTGCCGCGCGCCTGGGCATTGCCTGATCGTTGTGGATCACTCCGCGCTATCGACTAATTTTTACGGAGCCATGCAATGCCGCATCTTTCCAGTCTGTTGACTTTCGGACTTGTCTCGCTCGGGATGGCGCTTACGCCTGGCCCGAACATGCTCTATTTGATCTCGCGCTCGATCTGCCAGGGCCGTACGGCCGGCCTGATTTCGCTTGGCGGCGTGGCGCTGGGCTTCGTGTTTTATATGCTGTCCGCGGCGTTGGGTATTACCGCGCTGCTGCTCGCTGTGCCCTTCGCATACGACGCGCTGCGTTTCGGCGGCGCGCTGTATCTGCTGTGGCTCGCATGGCAGGCCGTGAAGCCGGGCGGACGCTCGCCGTTTCAGGTCCGCGACCTGCCCGCCGACAGCCCGCGCAAACTCTTCGCGATGGGCTTCGTCACGAATCTGCTGAATCCGAAGATCGCGGTGCTGTATCTGTCGCTGCTGCCGCAGTTTATCGATCCGCAGCACGGCAGCGTGTTCGTGCAATCGCTGACGCTCGGCGTCGTGCAGATCGCGATGAGCCTCACCATCAACGCAATCGCCGCCGTGATGGCGGGATCGATCGCGATGTTTCTCGCGCAGCGTCCGACCTGGATGGTCATTCAGCGCTGGCTGATGGGAACAGTGCTCGCCGGGCTTGCGGTCAGGATGGCGACCGAGGCGCGTCGATAGCGCGAAGGCTTAGCGTCCGTAACCGAATCGCGCGAACTGCTGCAGTTGTACGGAGCCGGCCGGAATGGAGCGCGGCTCCGGCCGCACGCGGTCGAAAGCGAATACGTCCTGGCGCAATTCGCCCTGCTCGTCGAACCACTGGCAGACGAGCCAGTCCCCTTCAGCCAGCGCGACGGGACCGACATGGGTCACGGTCATGCGCGGGCCGCCTGACTTCAGGGTCACCACATCGCCGACGCGGTGCGAGTCGGGTTGCGGCGTATCAGTAGTGTCGAGGGTAGCGCTCAGCATAAGTATCCCCGGTGCGAAAACTTTGATTGCGTCCAGCTGTCGGTGCTGTTCTGCGTGAAGCGGCAGCGAACTATACGTCGCTGTTTGCGACTCGACGCCGCGCGATGGCGAACGCCGGTCAAGCAGCAGCAGAATCGACAGTCTGGTCTTGAACGTCAATCTGGCTGAATCGGTGAAACGGATGAAACGGAATTGCCGTGGCCATTACCCTGGCCTTTTGCGACTTTGAACGTGAACCGTGATTTACGCACTGTCGTTCACAAAACCAGCCTTCGTCTTCAATCCCGATCTGCGAATCCCGATCATCGGATTGACGTTAGATTTTAAAATGCCTGCCAAGATTAACAATCGAATTTTTTTCAGGCAAGCATTTTTTCGGTAAACGCGCTTTATTACTTTCGGGAACACTTTGAAACACGCGGGTCCGCATGCGCGGCGTGCCATGCCGGTCAGTGACGCACTGCCGCATATCCCTTACTGACAGGCGCTTGCAGCCATTCGACCGGATGCACAGATTGCGTGCTCATCGGCGCGACTTGCCCCTCGATGGCGCAACAATTTCCGGGCCGGCTTTTTATGATTAATAAAATCGCTATTATGTCCTTCGCGAAGCAAGGGGTTAAACCATCCTTGAACACCAGGTGCATATATGGATTTTTTCAAGCCATTAAATATTCACATGAAATCCATAAAACGTTTTCCGCATTGCAATAAATAACCCTGGCGATTTTGACATCCGTGTGTCAATCGCTCAATCAACGCCATTCAGCGCTTTAGCCAGGTTTGATTGCAATGCGGGATAGCCCGGATCAGGCGGGCCGAGCCGCCATCCGCTGATGCCGGACCAGCAGCACGCTCAAACCAATACACACGAACAGCAGCGCGGTCGTAATGCCGATACAGACCTGGAACGCGTGCGCATACGCTTCTTGGGTCGTTTGCTGGCCAAGTACCCCGAAAAAAGCCCCGCTGATCGCAGCCGTGCCGAACGCGGCGCCGATCTGCAACGTCGATGAAACCACGCCCGAGGCCAGCCCGGCCTTTTCCGATATGACTTCCGCCAGCACGATGCGCATCAGCGATGGCAGCACGAGCCCGTGTCCGATCCCGGCGCACACGAGGCTCACATAGAAGATCGGCTCCGGTACCGCGCTCTGGCCGGCCGCCCACGTCGTCACCGAAAAGCCCACTGCCAGCATCGCAAAACCGAGCGTCAGCACATGGCTGCCGATCCGCCGGACGATCGCCGGTGAGAAAAACGGTCCGACGATAAAGCCGGTCGCGAACGGCATGATCGCGATGCCGGAGGCGAGCGGCGTCCAGTGCAGCCCCGTTTGCAGATAGATGCCGTACGTCAGAAAGAACGCGCTTTCACAATAGAACAGGAACGCGAGCACGAGGCCGGTCGCAAAGGCCGGATTGCCGAACAGCTTCAGGTCGACGAGCGGATGGCCTGCCGCGCGGTCGATCCGCCTTTCCGTGACGATGAAGAGCGCCAGCACCGGCACGCTGAGCGCGAACATGACGAAGGTCCACGCGGGCCAGCCGGCTTCGCGGCCATGCGTCATCGGATAGATGATCAGCATCAGCAGGAGCGACAGCAGTCCGACGCCCTTCAGGTCGACGCCCGTGCGCACGGCGGGCTGGCTCTCGGGGACAAACTTCCAGGTGCCGAAAAACGCCAGAATGCCGACCGGGATGTTGATCAGGAAGATGATCCGCCAGTCGAGCCCGAACGGGTGGTACGTGATCAGCGCGCCGCCGCCGAGCTGCCCGACGATCGACGACAGTCCGAACACGAAGCCGTAAAAGCTCATGACTTTCGTCTGCCGATGCGCCGGCACGACCGCGCGGATCGTCGCGAGCACCTGCGGCGCCATCACGGCAGCCGCGATGCCTTGCACGATGCGCGAAATCACGAGCATATGGCCGCTCGTCGCGAAGCCGCACAGCGCCGACGCCAGCACGAACGCCGCCATCCCGCCCATGAACATGCGCTTGCGGCCGAACAGATCGCCGAGCCGACCGCCCGTGATCAGCAGCACCGCGTACGCCGAAGCGTAAGCCGATACGATCAGTTGCAACTGCGCATCGGTTGCGTTCAGTCCGCTGTGAATCGAGGGCAGCGCAAGGTTGACGATGAAGTAGTCAAGCGGCGCGAGGAATGCACCGATGAACAGCACGGCGAGCGCGAGCCCCTGTCGCTCGAAGCGCGGCGGCGAGGCGGCAACGGGCGAGCCCATCGCGCCAACACCCGCGGTGCATACCGCAGCGCCGGATGCAGAAGACTCTATACGCTCATGTTTCATGACCGATCGTTCAATAATTAGCGAAAAAAAATCAGACCAGGGCGCGCATGGCCAGATCGACGATGGATGTCAGTTGCTGTTCGTCACGCGGCGTTTTGCCGAGCACGCGCAGCCCCTGCGTAATACACAACAGGAATTCGCCCACGGCTTTTTCGTCGAGCGTGGGGTTGAAGACGCCGCTTGCCTGACCGCGGATCACTGCCGCCGAGAGCAGCGTGATCGTGCGACGCTGGATGGATTCGATACGTTCGCGCAATGCGACATCGTCTGGAGACATTTCGAGCGTCGCATTCGTGATGAAGCAGGTGCGCTGCGCATTCAGCGCCGACGCGGCGCGCACGTGATGCAGCAAGGCATTGCGCAGCGCCTCTTCCGGCGGAACGTTGGCGTTCAGACGTTCGGCGAGCCGTGCAATCGATCCATCCGCGTAGTGGTCAAGCGCAGCCAGCAGCAGACCGTGCTTGTCGCCGAATACGCCGTAGAGGCTTCCTCGCAGCACGCCGGTGGCCTTGCAGAGATCGTCGACCGAGGTGGCGTGATAGCCGTGATTCCAGAAAACCTGGCCAGCACTGGCAAGCACCGCCTGCGTATCGAACTCACGCGGCCGGCCGCGGCAGCCGGTGGCGGCCGGTTTTCTGGAGACGTCGGGTTTGTTCATCGACCGTATATTATGACTATGCGTTCAAGAATTCAAGACTGCTTTTCGCACAATCCGGTGGATGCCCATTGTCCCTGCACAATAGAAGCCAAAAAACGCGCAATAGCTGCGATTGAAAATGGCTTTACGCTTGCGCCGGCAGTCGTACACGCCATCCAGGCTCACGACGCTGCCCCGCAGATCGAGCCCTACCGCCCGGGCGATGCGCGTGAGCCGCGGCAGCGCTTCGCGCAACAGCGGCGATTCATTGCGATTGCCCCGGGGCCGACACGAACGGCGCGATCACGTTGCAGTTGCGGTCGCACAGGGCAACGACCTTGCAGCCCTTGACCTTCTTGTAGCCGCTGAAGCCGAGGTTGTCGCCTCCCTTCTTCGCGGCGCTCGTAGTGCCATCGCCATGGATGATGCGCGTATCCAGGCGATCGTCGCAATGAAGTTGGGACACCGAACTCTCGAAAATGGCATCAAAGCATCCGTCCGCTTCCCAGCGCCGGAAGGCTCGATAGATGCGCGTGTAATGGATCTCGGGGCGGCCGTGCCGATCCTTCCCGATGGGCAGCTCCTTCCATTGGCAGCCGAGAGATAGAGCTCCTTCAGGATGTAGTTGAAGATTGTGTGCGCGCTGAGCTTTCGCGCCGGGCCGCGACGGCCCTTGCTCAGATGCGGCCAGACAAATTGCTCGAACTCCTCGACCCTCAATCTCGTTGGAATCTCTTGCCACGATTGGCTTTGGGCCCTTTCGACCTTCAAAGCATCGGGATTCTAGCCGATTCGAGCTAGGCGGCCGGAACCCATGCCCCCTGGCGCTTTCAGCCGATTCAGCCGGCTGGAAAAAACCCGCAACCAGTTGCAGGGATTTCGTACACGTTCAGAACGATATTCCAGGGCGCGCCATCGGTGCCTCGTTCTCGACGGCGATCATGACTACGCTTTGACGCGCTTTCGAGCTGGGCGCGTCACCACTGGCTTCTGAAACTGCGCGCATTGCTGAATCACGCTCTGGAGATGATCCGGACCCGCCGTGATGGCGCCAAGTAGCGTCATCACGACGAAGTCGATCAACTTTGGTATCGCCACTTTCGTGTCCGCGCGCGGCGCGCGGTTCGCCAGGATCAGCGTGGCGAGACCATGCTCCATACTCCACGCGGCATGGGTCACAAGCTTGAGATCGGAGTGGGCCCAACCACTCTCGATAGCCAGCGTCTCGATCGTCTCGGAAAACAACCCAAAAGACCTGTTACTTTCCTCGGCGAGTTCTGGATACGCCTGATGCGCCACGATGCGAGGCCCGATCATCAGACTGAACAGCCCATTGTGGCGTTGCGCGAACTCAACGTACACCCGCATCATCCTGTACGCTTTGGCAAGCGCCGTATCCTCGCTGTCACGGATCGCAACGCGTAGCGCAGCGAGGTCACGATAACCGCTTGCAGCGATCGTGGCCAGTAGTTCGTCGATACCCGCAAAATGTCGCGAGGGCGCGGCTTCTGATACGCCCACCATGCGCGCGAGGTACCGCAGGCTTAAGTCTTGTGCCGATACCTCCATGAGCGCGCTGCGCCCCGCTTCGATGAGCGCGTTGCGCAGATTGCCGTGGTGGTAATCCGCATTCTTCGCGATAGATGGCTTGGGACTCACGTGACCTTCGTTCGAGGAGCAAAACAAGGAAATGATTATAAATTCTGCGCAGAGAGGCACGCAATATCGCGGATCACGCGCTAAACAAGCGTGTGTCGCTATACGCATTCTAGCGGCTCAGTTGCGCGGCTGGGCGTCGGGATACATCGCATGCCTGGTCGCTCAGAGGCGCGCAGTGCCCGGAGCGGCTTTTCGGTGCACACCGCGGGCACTTGCCATGAGCACCTGCCGCGCCCACGTCGGCATCGACTAATCACGTTGCGCTTTTAACCGATATATCGCCAACGCGCGATCGCCTCCTGGCAATGCGCTGCACGCCGAACAGAAGAACAACGACGCCAAGTGCCTGGACACAGGCCACCATGATGAATCCACTCGCATAAGTTCCCGTTGCGTCGCGAACATACCCGATCAGAAAGGGCGTAACGAAGCCAGCGACGTTGGCGACGGAACTGATTAACGGCACGCCAACCATCAGCGACTTACCGCTGAGCAGGCCGACAGACATCTGCCAGAAGAGCGTTATACCCGCCCCCGTTCCCGCGAAGCCAAGAACAAGCAGGAAGAAAGTCGCGGTGGCACTACTGTGCCAGACAAAAACGAGCGCCGAGAGGCTTACCGCGGTGAAGACCGACGCCAGCGCACAGAAGAGCCGGCGGCGATGCGGGGCGCCCCCGATGCTGCAGATGAGCACATTGCCCAATGCTCCCAGGATGCAGGCACCCGCAACTGCGCGGCCAATCTCCTTGTACCCGCCGAATCCCGCCTCGCGAAGTATCGTCGGGGAGAAGAAAAACAGTGCCGCCGTGGCGGCAAGGAGGCAGAAGTAGGCGGCGCTCAGGATCCAGACAGCGGGGTTGAGTAACAGGGGACGCTCGTCTACGTCGATGTCATCTATCGTTTCGGCATTCTTCCTGAGATCGTCCTCGATGAGCATACGCTGTCGCGCCGAAAGCCACTTCGCGCCGCCGGGCAGATCCGGAAGTATCACGAACGCGACGCACGCCAACACGATCGTAGGGATAGCCTGAGTGAAGAACATCCATCGCCAGCCCTGAAAGCCGGCCAGTCCGTTTATGTGCTCGAGCACGAATCCCCCTGTCAAGCCAATCGCGACCGTCGAGAAGAGCGACCCTGAGTGGAAAATGCTGAAATTGCGGGTACGCCTTTTCCCCGGAAACCACGCATTGAAGTACAACACAACGCCTGGGTAGAAGCCGGCCTCGAACACACCGAGCAGGAACCTCAACGCATAGAACGTCGGTGCGCTGTTGATGAACGTCATCGCAACACTCGTGATGCCCCAGCCGCCGGCGACACCGGCAAGCACCGCGCGTGCACCGAACTTCTTTTGCAACATGGTCGTAGGCACGCCGAACAGCACATAGCCGACGAAGAAAAGCCCGGCGCCCAATCCATATACCGTTTCGCTGAATCGCAGATCCACGACCATCTGCAACTTCGCAAAAGCAACGTTCGAACGACTGACCCACGCCAGCATCCATAAGCCAAACAGTATCGGCAATATCCTCCATTGCGCCGAAGCGTAGGCCTTCCGCAACAGGTCGTTGTCATCTGATGATGACCCGTCTACACAGGATTGCTTCACCACTTCCATTCGGTTCTCCGACGTGTTGTGTTGATACCGGTAATACGGGGCGGACTGCAGCTATCAAAGGTCGCCGGTCACTTCTGCGACACGGTCTCGCGAACCGCCCGTTCCGTGGACGAATGCAGCAGCGCAAACAGTTCGCGTCGCAATGCCGACGAGGACGTCCGTCCCAACGCCATCCATGCATTCAATGTGTTCTGCCGCAGTGCGTCGTCTTCGGGCGAATGCAGCTCAATTGCATCCGCGTCGAGCAATCGATGCACATCAAGAACCGCATCGCCGATACGCACACCCATTCGCGGCATAAGATTTGCCTCTGTACGCAATACGCCGAGGGGAAGGTTCGCGCTTGGGCACGGGCTACCGCCCGTTAGCGCACCGCAACACGTAGTTGCGTTTAGTCGGACCGTGCTTCCGCAAGAGCAGCGGCGTCGATCTCCTTCACGGACGGTGGCGGGCCGCCGACCAGAATGCCCGCGTCAATCGCGTTACGAATCTCGCCTTCCGACAAGCCCGCGCCGCGAAACACCTGCTCGTTGTGTTCGCCGCGAAACGCCGGCTCGCTGCGCATTCCAAGCTCATCATCGGAAAAGCGCCATGGATAGCCGTGGATGAGATAGGAGCCGCCGCGGCGATCCGGGATCTCGTGCACCGCACCCCACTGCTTCGCCCAATCGGTCTCGGCCAGTTCCTTCAGGGTACGGATCTGGCCGATCGCGATCTTGGCCTCGTCGAGCTGGGCATCGAGCGTCCTGAGATCGCGGAACGAGAGCATCCACGTCTGGATCACTGCATGCAGTGTCTTGTAGTTCTGCAGGCGGCGCTCGGCGGTACTAAAGCGCGGGTCCTGCGCAAGGTCCATACGGCGCATGGCGCGCAAGTAATTCAGAAACGTGTTGCTGCCGATGATGCTTTGCGCCGCCACGAACTCTTCGCCGCGGGGGCCAACGAAATGCGGGCCATCGGATGCGCCGAGGATGCCCGGCTCGGCGCCCGTATCGATACCCGCGAGATCGAGGTGGGCGCGTTCGTTGATCGACATCATCACGGCAGCCATCGCGACGTCGATGTATTGCCCGCGTCCGGTTACTTCACGTTTGCGCACCGCCGCGAGCACGGCGATCGTCGCTTGCAGGCCCGCATAGACGTCCGCGTGCGACAGCGGATCGGTCCACTTGCGGCCGTCGCCCGCGCTGTCGAAATGGCGCAGCGTGTTGTGCGTAAATCCCGCTTCGGCCTGCACGGTCGGCGCGTAGGCCATGCGCGACGCCCAGGGGCCGCGCTGACCGTAGCCGGTGATCGACACGTAGACCAGCTTTGGATTGCGCCGGGAGAGCGTGTAGTAGTCGAGTCCGAACCCCTTGAGCGTGCCTGCCCGAAAATTCTCGACGATGATGTCCGCTTCGTCGCACAGGCGCAGCACAAGCTCGCGTGCGCGCGGTGCGTTCAGATCGATGCTGACGTTGCGCTTGCCGCTATTTTGCTGCGCGTAGTAGCCCGACATGCCGTCGCGATTCGGGAACGCAGCACGCGACACATCGGGTCGCGGCGGCTCGATCTTGATGACGTCGGCGCCGAGATCGGCCAGCGTCCGGGCGCACAGCGGACCTGCCAGCACCCGGGAAAAATCGACGACCTTGAGTCCTTCGAGTGGTCCGGCCATGTCAATTTCCTTCGAAAGTGGCGGTACCTGGACCGGAGGTTTCGAAGGCCTCCAGTCCACGCTTGAGATCCTGCGACGCCCAGATCGGCTTTTGCAGTTCGAACATCGCCTCGTCGGCAGCAGCGACACCCTCGTTGACCGCGACCCGTACGAGCTGCTTGGTTGCGGCATGGGCGATGGTCGGGCCGGCCGCCAGTTCCTGCGCAACGGACAGCGCGACTTCATCGAGTTTGTCGTCGGGCACAACGAGATTGATCAGGCCCCAGCGTTCGAGCGTCGCTGCGTCGTAACGGCGGCCGAGCATCGCGAGCTCCTTCGCGCGCGCCGGGCCGGCCCGCATCACCTGACGCTGGATGCCACCGAGCAGCGGATTCAAGCCGAGCGCGACCTCGACTGATCCGATTTTGGCCGATTCGGCGACCACGCTGAAGTCGCAGGCGAGCGCCACTTCGAAGCCACCGCCAAGGCATGTACCGTTCACCGCGGCAACGATCGGGATCGGTAGTGTCTCGAAGCCGCGAAGCACTTCAAGCGGATCCATCAGCCCCTTGCCTTGCCTGGCAATGCGATCCGGAAAAAGCGCCACTTCGGCACCGGCCGAGAAGTGCCGCAGACCGCTGCGCAGCAGGATCGCGCGCGAGCCGCGTTTCACCGCCTCGTCGAATTCATCGAGTAGCGCGCGATACAGCGTCGGCCCCATCAGGTTATGTGGGCGACGGTTCATCGTGAGAACCGTCACATGACCTTTGAGTCCTTTAAGAACAATTGCTTCGTCCATTCTTGCTCCATTTCGTCAGGTTCAAGTGTTTAACGATCTACATGTTAACAACAATAACATTTGAGTGACGCATTGATACCAGCGTTTTCCCTGACTGCAAAAAGTAAGGAGTGGAGAGGTTCGTTTCTCTGTCGTAGCAAAGACAATCAGACTGCGGCGAGACTCGACAGTGCGCTCGGCCTCGGTAGCCTCCAGTGAGCATTTCACTCGTCGACGCCTGCGACGACGCGCGCGTCCCTTTCGGCACCATCTCCCAGTACGGCCAACGCCTCCTGATAGGCCTCGCTCTGATAGGCGGCAAGAGCTTGCTCGAAACTCGGGAATTCGACTACGACGGTCCGCTCCTTCAGACCCGCTTCGAACGCAAAGACCTCGCCGCCTCGCACCAGGAACTTTCCGCCCGCCGCTCTTACCACTGCTGTCGCACGGGCGCCGTACGCCGCGAGCTTGCTCGCGTCATGAATCGCTCGATACGCTGCCACCCAATATCCTTTGGTCATTTCGCTTCCTCAGTTGAAAGAATACCCGACTATAGTAACATCGTTAACATTGAAATCTATGAGGGTTATTCCTGGCCTCAAAAACGGGTGCAAAGGATGAGATAACGGTGTTAACATGAAGCCATGCGATGACCCGATGCCAACCTTTTCGCGGAGAACCTCATGCCGTACACGACTATCAATCCTGCTACCGGCGAACTGCTCGCCACCTACGACGACATATCCGACCAGTTGCTCGAAGCGAAGCTCGCTGCCGCGCATCGCGCTTTTGAAACCGACTGGCGCCGCCGTCCGGTCAGCGATCGGGCACGCATTGTGTCGCGCGCCGCGGCGCTGCTGCGGGAAAAGGCCGACGAATACGCCGGCTATCTGACGCTGGAAATGGGCAAACGTAGCGGCGAAGCGCGCAAGGAAGTGGAATCGTCGGCGAGCATTCTCGACTACTACGCAAAGCATGCGCATGCGTATCTGCAATCACGCCCGCTCGCGGAAGCACCCGGCGCAGCCGTGCATATCGAGCCAATCGGCGTGCTCTTCGGCATTGAGCCGTGGAATTTCCCGTATTACCAGATTGCGCGTGTAGCCGGACCGCAACTGATGGTGGGCAACGTCCTGCTGCTCAAGCATGCGGAAAGCGTGCCGCAATCGGCGTTGGCCTTCGCTCGACTGTTCGAGGAGGCAGGCGCGCCCGAAGGCGTATATACGAATCTGTTTATCTCGATCGAGCAGGCCGGCCGCGTCATCGACGATCCGCGCGTCCAGGGTGTGACGCTGACGGGCAGCGAGCGCGCCGGCGCCGCCGTCGCCGAGCGTGCCGGCCGCAATCTGAAGAAGGTCGTGCTCGAGCTGGGCGGCAGCGACCCGTTCATCGTGCTCGAGGATGCGCCGCTCGACTGGGCGATCCAGAGCGCGGTCGCGGGCCGCATGCTCAATGCGGGTCAATGCTGTGTTGGTTCCAAGCGCATCATCGTGGTCGGCAAGGCGCGCGGCGACGCTTTCCTCGAAGGCTTCGCGAACCGGATGGCAGCGCTCGAGACAGGCGATCCAGCCGATCCGGCGACCGCCGTCGCCCCGCTTTCGTCCGAGCGCGCGTTGACGCTGCTGCTTGAGCAGATCGATCGCGCGGCTTCGCACGGCGCGCGCATCGTGTGTGGCGGCACGCGCGTCGAGCGCCCGGGCTTCTACTTGCAACCGACTGTTCTGACCGACATCTCGCCGCAAAATCCGGTCTTCGCCGAAGAACTGTTCGGCCCGGTCGCCGCCTTCCACGTCGTCGAGGACGAAGCCGCCGCGATTGCGCTCGCCAACGGCACGCCGTACGGTCTCGGTGCGTCGGTGTTCACCGCGGATACCGAACGCGGCGAGCGGGTTGCCGCGCAGATCGACAGCGGCATGGTGTTCATCAATCAGCCGTTCGGCACGGCGGCGGAACTGCCGTTCGGTGGCGTCAAGCGTTCAGGTTTCGGCCGAGAGCTTTCTCAGCTGGGCTTCGACGAATTCGTCAACAAAAAGCTGATCAGGGTTGCCCCCGTCGGGGCGGCACCGTTCGGCCCCGCGCGGGCCGCCTGAACGTACCTCGGCGCGCCGTCCACTCATTGTCATTTCCGTCGACGGGCGCCCGACGCTGGTCACATGGCGAGGGGCGCGATTGTGGCGCTTCATTCTTTTTTCCTTTGAACGAACACTATGACAAGCAAGACGATTATCAGTTGCGCGCTCACTGGAAGCGACGATACCCCGCGGCTGAGCCCTGCCGTGCCCGTGACGCCCGAGCAGATCGCAAATGAGGCCATTGCTGCATGTGAAGCCGGTGCGAGCATCGCTCACATTCATGTTCGTGACCCCAGAACTGGCGTTCCAAGCACTGAGCTGTCGCTCTACACAGAAGTCGTTTCTCGTATCCGCGATAGTGGGTGCCCGATATTGATCAATCTCACGACGGGCCCGGGCGCACGTTTCGTTCCAAGCGACGAAGACCCGAACCGGGGAAGTGAATTGAGTACGATGATGACGCCTGAGGCTCGCGTCCGGCATGTGCTCGAGTTGCGTCCGGAAATCTGCACGCTGGACGTAGCGACCATGAACTTCGGCAATCGCGCATTCGTGAACGTGCCCGACCACCTGGTCAAGATGGCAACCTTGATCGAGGAAGCAGGCGTGAAGCCGGAAATCGAGGTATTCGATCTCGGGCACTTGCGCCTCGCGCGCCACCTGATCGAAACGCAGGGGATTCTGCAGGCTCCGCTGTTCCAGTTGTGTCTTGGTGTTCCATGGGGAGCGGCCGCCGACACCGAAAGCCTTCTTCAGATGAAGCGGTATCTGCCCGAGAACGCGCATTGGTCGGCGTTCGGCATCTCGCGCGCCCAATTTCCGATCGTGGCACAAAGCGTGATTCTTGGCGGGCATGTCCGCGTCGGCCTCGAGGACAATCTTTATCTTGCCAAAGGGGAACTGGCGCCAGGCAACGCAGCGCTGGTCAAACGTGCGGTCAGTATCGTCAAAAGCATCGGCGCAGACGTGGCAACGCCTGACGAGGCTCGCAGCAAACTCTGCCTTCCCCGTCGCCAATAGAACAGGTGGAGAGCGTGCTACGGTACCGATCATCGGTGCGGTTCAGGGTCGAGGACGCCGGTGTTGGAGCGACGATGTGACTGCGCGCTTCTGTCCGATGAGTCGCAATTGATGGTTGTGAATCCGGCCTGGTTCTAAAGGGAGCCGATGGACAGCGGGACCGCCTTCCCTAAGAACGCTACGTTGCGAAGCGCATCGGTTTTAACCGGTAGCCTATCCCGGGGCTACCTATACCGCCGCCTCACTCATGTCTGGTTCATCCTTTTCCTGCAAGAGTCCTGGATGTTCTGACATAAGAAACGCGGCATCTATTGATGCAAGGAGACAAAAATGCCTTTGTGGAATATCTATCATCCGGTCGGCGCCTACACGGCAGATGACAAGCAGGAGATGGCAAAGCGAATCGCCGACATTTACATCATTCCTCGCTTCTACGTAGGCGTTCTGTTTCATGAACAGCCGAAAGACTCCTTCTTCATGGGGGGTGAGTCGCGAGGTGACTTTGTCAGAATCAGATTAGACCAATTCGCCAGACATATCTCCAAGGACGTTGAGTGGACGGAGTCCTGGCTGCGCAAGGCGAACGCTGCGATTGCGCCATTTGTCCAGGATCGAGGCTACCACTTCGAGTTGCATGTCGGCGAAACGCCGCGAGAACTGTGGTTGATCGACAGCATTCGACCACCTCGGCCTGATACGCAAGCTGAGAAGAAATGGAAGCTTGAAAACCGGGCGTCGCCATATGATCCGAGCGAAGGTTGAATCGATCAGTTACGTCTGAAACGACTCGGAGGCTGAACTCAACCGACTGCGGTGAAAGCCGGGCTTTCACTGCAGTCCCAACCTTCTGGTTTCCCGTCTCTCTCACGACGCGGCGCGATGCAGCGCGTTGCCGTCCGCTCTGGAAGTGCCTGGCATCAGCACCAATCGTTGCCACAAGCGCGCGAGACATTCTACGAACGGTCGCTCCAGTCATCGGCGGACATCGCGCGTTCATACCTTTAGACAATGGTTTTCCGTGGGGCTTGTGTCCATACTTGATTGCTATCATAATCAAGTTTCGAAGTTCGACTATGCGAGAGCCCGCAGCCCTGGCATCGCGTCGCGCCCGCGGGGGCATGATTCACACCGCAACTCGAGCGAAGGAGAAAGCACATGAAGGCCCTGGTCATCGAACACAACGGCGAGCCGTCAGAGGTAGTCCACTGGCTTGATTTGCCCGAGCCCACGCCCGGGCCAGGCGAAGTCCGCGTGAGGATGCTGCTGGCGCCGGTGCACCCGTCCGATTTGCACGTCATCCGTGGACGTTTCGCCCGTCAGCGTCAGCCCGAACTGCCGGCCTCGCCCGGGTCCGAAGGCGTCGGAATCATCGACGCCGTGGGCAGCGACGTGCCGCGCACGCGGGTCGGAGAGCGTGTGGTTTTGCTGGACGTGCCCGGAACCTGGAGAGAGCAGGTCATCAGTCCGGCCGCCCGCGCTATACCCGTACCGGCGGCGATTTCCGACGAGGACGCCGCACAGGCTCTCATCAACCCGATGACGGCATGGGCAATGACGATGTGCGAGCACCAGCTTGGACGCGGCGACTGGCTTGTCCAGAGCGCGGCGGGTTCGACGGTTGGTCGCCTCGTGCTGCAGATCGCGAAAGCGCAGGGGTTCCGCACCATCAACCTCGTACGCCGTGAAGAGCAGGTCGCCGAGATCCAGGCGCTTGGCGGTGACGTCGTGCTATGCACCGCGGACGAAAGCTGGCCCGAGCAGCTGAAGAAGGCCACTGGCGGCAATGGCATCGTGAACGCGATTGACTGCGTCGCCGGCCGCACGGGCGCCACGCTTGCGCGTCAGCTGGCCCCGAACGGATGCCTGCTCGTCTACGGAGCCTTGTCGTCGCACCGTCAGAACGACCCGGCGGCCTTCGAGATGCCGATTTTCGCCCCGGCGCTTATCTACTCGAGTGCCGAGGTGCGCGGCTGGCTCATCTTCTCGTGGCTCGCACGCAAAGGGGTGAGTGAAGGCAGCCAGACGCTGCGCAGCCTGCTCGATCGCATGGCCGAGGGCAGCTTGAAGCCGCCGGCAGCGCGCCGCTACCACGTCGATCGCGCACTCGAAGCCTTCACGGCCGCGGAGAGCGCCGCACACGACGCCAAACCGCTGCTAGTGTTCGCGGAGCGCTGAGCTTCGCCCGTGTCACCGTCGCAGGCGGCTTTGCGCCGCCCGGCGGCCGCGGATGAAGCTTGATCGAAGGTTGAAGTAAGACGGCATCAATCAGGCGCGATATTCGTGAGTTATTCGCTGTCCCCGTTTCTGGAGAACACCGTGGTGTATGTAAAACGCGAGCAATCCGACGAAAACCGCGAAGCGCTGCTGGCCACGGCTAGCCGGCTGTTTCGCGAACGAGGTATCGATGGCGTGGGCGTCGCGGAAATCGCGCGCGAAGCCGGGCTGACACATGGGGCGCTGTACGCGCATTTCCGCTCGAAGGACGATCTTGCGACGGAAGCCTTTTCGCAGGGCCTGGCGCTGAGCCGCGAAGCGTTCCGGGGCAAGGCAGCGCGTCGCAAGCACAGCGTGTTGGGGTATCTCGACTATCTGCTTTCGCCGCTAAGACGCGACGAGCCCGGCATGAGTTGTCCGATGACGGCGTCGGCGAGCGAAATCGGGCGGCACGGAAATGACATCAGTGCGCGGTTTGCCAAAGGGTTTCAGGACAAGGCGAGTGCATTCGAGGCCGTGCTGGACGAAGCGATCCCCGGGGCCGAACGGCGCCGTCTGGCGATGACCATCGTCGCAGCGGAAATCGGGGCTATGGCCGCCGCCCGTGCCGTCGCCAAGAGCGACCCTTCGTTATCCGATGAAATATTGAAGGCGGTGCATGCCGTGCTGTTGAAAGCATCGAAGGGGCAGTAAGGCGACATCCGACATCTGGCTGCGCAACGTCACCCGACAATGCGCCGGGCGTTCGTCGCGGGGTGGCCTGCCAGCGAGCTCATGGTCGGATTGAAGAACACTAACCAACCCTCATCAACGGTACTCGAACTCAAGAGCAACATCGTGTCACAAGATCTGTCGCGCCGCCGCTTCCTCGTATCCGCCGCCGCAGGCGTTGCAAGCCTCGCGCTTGCCGACATGTCCCCGGCCATGGCAGTGTCCTCGTTCTCCAAAGGCGCTGCCGTGCAAGGGTCTCCACTTCCCACGCTTCCTGAAGTCCTCGCAGGGAATCCAGGCTCAATGAAAGTCGTGAACTACGCGACGTACGTTCAGGACCGGCACAGGGTGGACGCGTCCCGAGCCGAGCATCAGGCTTATGCGGATGCGCTCCGCGAGCACGACCGGCTGGTGATCGGCGGCCCGCTGCTCGACGACGACGGGCGGCCCCGCGGCGTGCTGCTCGTTTATGAGGTTGCGTCGAAAGAGGAAGCCGAAATGTTGGTGCAAAGAGATCCGTTCGTTCTGAATGGTGCGATTGCGGACTATCGCCTGGCCGAGTGGACCGTGCTGAACAGCAACGTCGAGTTGCTCGCTGCCGCGCTCGTCGCGACGGATCGGCGTGTTCTGCTCAAAGAACCGCGTGCATCTGGCGCTACGCCAGTCGATTCAGACGCGCACGCCGCGCGAACCTACGTCAATTACGTGAAATACGTTTCTGATCGCTCACACGTCGCGCGGGTGAGGCCGGCGCACCGGTCGTATGCGCGGACGATCAAGGCAAACGGCAAGCTGATCATGGCGGGTTCTTTTGCGGACGACTCGGGCGCGCTGTCCATTTATCGGGCGCAGTCGAAAGACGAAGCGATGGCGCTGGTACTAGAGGACCCGTACCACGCAGAGGGCGTGCTCGAAACGTACGCGCTTTCGGAGTGGCGGCTGTTCGGGTTGAACGCGGGATTGATTCAGAGGCATTGAAGCGCAGTCACTTGTTGGCCATTCCTTACGCTGGTTGTCACTTGGAACTGCGATTGGCCTACTGTCATGGCTGAGGGGTGGTCGTGGGTCGCTTCGGCCAATGAATTGTCAACAGACTTGCGTCGGTGAAAGGGAGGACAAAACGACAACGAGTGTCGTCCGCTTCAGTGGTTACGACCTCAAGCTCCCGCGATAACTGGAGCAATGCGCACTTTAGCTGGTCGGGTCGTGATCGAAATCAGGAATATCAGCGAGTGGTGCGGCAATGTCCATATGCCTAGGAGTGCTACCAAGGTTTATTACAAGTAGGAGTTTCATGCCAAACGATATCTCACCCAAGACCCGGTCGCGCCGTCGTTTTATTGGAGTGGCGGCGGGGACAGTTGCTGCGGCCTCATTGAGCCGGCTTGCTTCCGCAGAAACGAATCAGGCTATCACTGAAATTGCACAATCGACCGGCGGTGACAAGACCGCTATTCGTCCACTTCGTGTGCATGCGCCGGAATCGCAACTCATCGATTTGAAAAGGCGTATCAAGGCGACAAGGTGGCCTGAGCGTGAAACGGTAGCGGATGCGTCGCAAGGGGTGCAGCTCGCGACGATGCAGAAACTCGCGCGTTATTGGGACACAGATTATGACTGGCGCAAGGTCGAAGCGAGGCTGAACGCCCTGCCCCAATTCGTCACCGAGATCGATGGGCTCGATATTCATTTCATCCACGTTCGTTCAAAAGACGCGAATGCATTGCCGGTCATCGTCACGCACGGGTGGCCCGGTTCGATCATCGAGCAGTTGAAGATTATCGATCCACTGACCAATCCGACCGCCCATGGCGGGACTTCATCGGACGCTTTCGATGTCGTGATTCCGTCGCTCCCAGGTCACGGGTTTTCAGGCAAGCCGACTACGACCGGCTGGGATCCTGTTCGCATCGCCCGCGCCTGGGTCGTACTGATGAAGCGTCTCGGATACACGCGATATGTTGCGCAAGGCGGCGATTGGGGGAATGCTGTCACGGAGCAGATGGCCCTGCTCGCACCGCCGGAACTGCTTGGCATTCACACCAACATGCCGGCCACCGTACCCGACAACATTGCGGAAGCACTCAAGTTCGGCAAGCCGGCGCCGGCCGACCTCTCAGCCGACGAGAGGCACGCGTACGATCAACTCGACTCTTTCTACAAGCACGGCCTTGGCTACGCCCAGGAAATGGCGAACCGCCCGCAGACGCTGTACGGGATTGAAGACTCACCTATCGGCCTCGCCGCTTGGATGCTCGACCACGACGCCGGCAGCCAGGCACTTATTGCACGGGTGTTTGACGGTCAGTCCGAGGGGCTTACGCGAGACGACATCCTCGACAACGTGACGCTCTATTGGCTAACAAACACGGCAGTCTCGTCGGCTCGACTGTATTGGGAAAACAAGCTCAACTTTTTTGCCCCGAAGCACGTTGCCATCCCGGTTGCCGTTAGCGTTTTTCCAGATGAGATCTACGCTGCCCCGCAGAGCTGGGCAGAGAAAGCGTATCCCAAACTGATTCATTACAACCGTCTCCCCAAAGGGGGGCACTTTGCGGCCTGGGAGCAACCGCAAGCCTTCTCGGACGAGGTTCGCACGAGCTTCCGGTCTCTGCGCTGAACTCAAAGGTCGGTGCGGGGCCCGAGATTCGGAGGAAGCCTCGAATTGACGGTGCGTGCGGACACGATCTTCATCGCGGAGTCTGCCACGTTTGGGCATCCGGAGGCAGACCCCGGGCATCGTCACAGTACTCGGTGGCGTGTACCGGTTCGCGGAGCGCGACGGCCGCTCAGGCGCTCCGAATGCGCGATTACCTCTTCTTGTCCGAAAATGAGGGGCTTTTGTCATTCAGGTCCAATGGATGGAATCTCTCATGAACCTGTCAGACTACTTTACATTAGGATTACCAATGAGTTTTATCTGCAATTCGAAGGCAAATGTGGTTCATCTGAACGTCGCCGCGCTGACCCGACACCGGGGCAGTCACCCCAGCATCGCTGGATTCAACTGCCAAGCAAGGGGTATTGAATGAACAGCACTGCCCTAGCCTGCACCGCTGCCCTCGGTCTGCTCCTGTTCTCGCTTGGATTCGCCATCTCGGTCGTGCGCAGTCGCGTCGGCCAGCTGAGCGGCTACCCGCCTGAGCCTGACCGGCTGCTCACCAAACTGGCTCGCGCTCACGGCAACACTGCCGAGTACGCGCCCTTCTTCACAGTGCTTTTTCTGTTCCTCGGCTCAAGGAATCCGCCTGACTGGCAGCTCTGGTGCATGGAAGGCGCAACGGCCTGCCGCCTGCTCCTGGTGGTTGCGCTACTTGCATGGCCCACCATGTCGAAGCCCAATCCGGCCCGGGCTATCGGGGCGTTGGGAACCTACGCGTTCGGGGTGGCTCTCTGTGTCGCATTGCTCATCGGTCGTTAGCCCTCTGGCCGTGTCGCGTCGTCTGTTTCGCCGCTCATCGCAACGGATACGCGATCGGCGAAACATTCGTGTTCAGCGGAAAGAAGGAAGCGCGGGACGCGCACGTTGAACCAACTTGAAGAGGAAAAATCCCGATGTCGAATCCGATCAACATCCGTCGCCGGCGCTTTCTTGGGACCGCCGCCGTCAGCGTCGGCGCAATGGAAATGGTCCTGTGCGGGGTTGCGCACGCGCAGTCCGGTCATGCGGAAGTGCCCGCTGCAGATGCAAACACGCTGGTGTCGACTGCATCGTTCACCAACATCAAGCAGATCGATGCCGGCGTGCTGAACGTCGGATATGCTGAAGTCGGGCCGGCCAATGGCCCGGTCGTGATCTTGCTCCATGGCTGGCCTTATGACGTCCACAGCTTCGCCGACGTCGCGCCTCGGCTCGCGTCCGCAGGCTATCGGGTAATCGTTCCGTACCTCCGCGGCTATGGCACGACGCGTTTTCTTTCCGGCAATACGGTCCGCAATGGCCAGCAGTCGGTACTCGCCGTCGACCTCATCGCGCTGATGGATGCGCTGAAGATTCAGAAGGCGATACTCGGCGGCTTCGACTGGGGCCCGCGCACAGCCGATGTCGTCGCCGCGCTGTGGCCAGAACGCTGCAAGGCATTGGTCTCGGTGAGTGGCTATCTGATCGGTAGCCAGGCGGGCAACAAGGCGCCCTTGCCGCCGAAGGCGGAACTCGCATGGTGGTATCAGTTCTACTTCGCGACGGAGCGCGGCAGGCAGGGCTATGAAGCTAATCGGCACGACTTCGCGAAGCTCATCTGGCAACTTGCATCGCCGAAATGGAACTTCGACGATGCGACGTTCGAGCGATCTGCAGGTGCTTTCCAGAACCCGGATCACGTTGCGATCGTGGTCGACAACTACCGCTGGCGATTGAGTCTCTCGAACGGAGAGCCGCAATACGACGCGCTGGAAGCGCGTCTCGCGGCCGCGCCGGTCATCACCGTGCCGACGATCACCCTCGAAGGCGACGCGAACGGCGCGCCCCATCCGGAGCCTGCGGCGTATGCGAAGAAGTTCGTCGGCAAATACGGGCACCGCACCGTCACAGGTGGAATCGGCCACAATCTGCCGCAGGAGGCGCCCAAGGCCTTTGCAGACGCAGTGATCGAGGTTGCCAGCTACTAAGCGACCACGTGTTGCGCCTTAAAGACATTTGACCTGGCGGCTCTGCGAAAACAGCTGTGGCGTCGGTCATTTGACCGATACCGTTCCGCGCGGGCTGCCTGAAATGCTTACGAGCCACCCTACACGTCTGAGGGGATTTCCGTCATGAAGAGTCTGTTGAAGATATGTCTCACATCGGCGTTGTTGCCTGGCAGCGTGTTTTCGCTCAAGGCAGCGAATGCTGCAGAATCCGCTCAGTTCGCTAGCGGAAACTAGTTGCAGACCAGTTGCGCAGCAGTCATCTCGGCGTTCGTGATTGTGGCGCCTACTCCGCTCGGTACCTCTACGGGGAAAATTCAAGCCGTGCACCCGGCCTGAATTTGGCCGGGCATCAGGCTGGCCTGTGAGCGATCATTTCCGCCACCTCGTCACACCACGCGATATAGGCCTGTTCCGCCAGCACACCGCGGCGCGTCACCAAAAGCGGTCCCAGCTGGTGCTCGGTCAGCACGGCCTGCCTTTCGAGAAAGAATTCAAGCTGGGCCTGGTGGTCCGCACGCACCTCACGGATCTGCTGCAACGCTGTCTGGCGCGGCAGCAGATCAAAGCACAGCACCCGCAGTATCTGCTCGTCCTTGATGGCCGGGCGCGGCGAACCACTCGCCACCCAGGCCGTCAGCTTCTCTAGTCCGGCAACTGTCATGGTGTAGATCGAGCGCTCCGGCCCTCGCATTCCCGGCAAGCGCTCCGATGTGATGAGTTCATCCTTCTCCAGTTCGCGCAAAGCAGGGTACACCGAGCTGTGTTCAACCGACCAGCAATGTTGGCCCGCCATCTGCAGCCATTTCGTTAGTTCATAGCCGGAACGCGGCTGGTTATGTATGCCGGCAAGAAGGACATACTTCAGAGGCTTTTCCTTGCTTGCCGCGGCTTCCTTCTGATCGCTCACTCGCATTGCTCCTTGATTCCGTCAACGCCCATCATTCTTTGACTATGTTTTTTTTGACATAGTAAAAGAACGATGCCACTATGTATTTTTCCACATAGATGATTTTATCAGGAATGCGGCCCTCGTTTCGCCCAAGCAGCGATCGCGCTAACCGCCGCAGCGTTGACCGCATGCGTCCGGTCCACCGTGTCAAATCCTCCTGACGCGGGCGATTCCTGAGGTCCGTGGCTCATGTTCGTTAGTCATTTTGCTCATTCGTACAAGGAAGAAAAGCATGCCTCAGGAAACCATTCTCGTCACCGGCGCCGCCGGCAGCGTCGGCTCAACCGCGCGCGCGGCCATCGCCATCCTGCTGGAACAGGGCCATCGCGTACGCGCCATGGTGCGCAAGCTGGACGCACGCGCTGACATGCTGGGTGAGCTGGGCGCCGAAGTCGTGGTCGCCGACATGCTTGACATTGTCGCTGTGCGCGCAGCTATGCAAGGCTGCTCAATGGTGTATTTCACGATGTCAGTTTCGCCCGACTATCTGGAAGCGGCCACCAACGTCGCGGTCACAGCCAAAAGCCTGGGTGTGAAGGCCTTCGTCAATCTGTCGCAGATGACGGTATCGCAGATGAGCGAGACGGAGACTACCAGTAGCCCGCAACAGAGGCAGCACTGGCTCGCAGAACAGATGCTGCGCTGGTCCGGCCTGCCGGTGGTCTACCTGCGTCCAACCGCTTTCTTCGACGGCATGTTCCTGCTACAGGCGGCCAAAAGCATCCGCGACGACAACGCCATCCGCCTGCCGTTCGCTGACGGCAAGACCTCGCCGATCGCCGCCGCCGACGTGGGGGCAGTCGCCGCTGCTGTGCTTGCCAACCCGGAGCCGCATATTGGCAAGGTCTACGAACTGACTGGTCCCCAGTCTCTGACGATGGCCGAGCTCGCACAGGAGTTCAGCGGCGCTCTGGGCCGCACCATCCAATACGTCAACGTGCCACCGCAGATCTGGGAGGCCAAGCTTCAGGAGGTTCAACAGCCGGCGCATCTGACCGCACACCTGGTCGTCATGGCCCAGTTGCATCGCGAGAACCGCTACGACCGCATGACCGACAGCTTCGAGCAGTTGGTCGGCCGCGCGCCGATTTCCGCTGCCGAATTCGCTCGCCGCCACGCGCCCGCGTTCACCCCTGCCTGATCCTCGCTATTAAAGGGAAACAATAATGGAATTCGTTCTCGCCTTTCAACAGCCACCAAACGTCTATGAAACCTACGCCGATCTGCTCAAAGGGCAGCAAGTCTCGCTCGCGTGGAAACAGTACATGGGCGCCTTGACGGCCGCTGGCGTCATGCGGGCCGGCACGCAACTCGATCCGCGTAACGCCAGCACGGTGCGGATGCGGCACGGCCAGCGCCAGGTCCAGGACGGCCCATCCCCGGAGGCGCACGCACTGTTCGGCGGCTTTGTGGCGATCAATGTCGAGACGCAGGCAGAGGCTTTGCATTGGGCCGAACTTAGCCCCAGCTCATCGGCCGGATACACGGAAGTGATCCCGGTCCTGCCGATCATCCGTGCGTAGGTGCCCATAAGATCATGCCCGCTACTCTTGCCAATCAGGCTGAGAAAATTTCTTCTCCTCCTGTCAACCTGCCGGCCAACGAACTGTTCCACGGTCCGCTGTTGTCAAACTTGATCCGCCTTGCCTTGCCGACAGTCGCCGTGCTGTTCATGACGACCTTGCTAGGTGTCGCCGAGACCTATTTTGTCAGCTCACTGGGTCTGAAAGCGATCGCCGCCGCATCGCTGGTGGTTCCCGTCATGATAATGATGACCACAGTATCGAGTGCCGGCATTGGCGGCGGCGTGTCGTCGGCCATCGCCCGCGCCACAGGCGCCCGCCGCCAGGACGAAGCGGAAAGCCTGGTCTGGCATGCGGTGGTCATCGCCGTCATAGCCGGCGGACTGTTCTCCTTGATGCTGTTGCTGGCCGGCCCGGCGCTGTACCGCAGCCTTGGCGGCAGCGGGCCATCGCTGAACCAAGCGATACGCTACTCGAACATCCTGTTCGGAGGCGCGATCCCGTTCTGGATTTTGTTGCTGCTGCAGGCGTCGCTGCGCGGCGCCGGTAATGTCAAGGTGCCGGCGATGATCATACTGGGCGGCGCGGTCGCTGGCCTGATACTGTCACCGATGCTGATCAACGGCTGGTTGGGTGCGCCGCGCATGGGTGTGCCAGGCGCCGGCGTCGCCCAGGTCCTGTGCAACATCGCGGCGCTGGGCGTGGTGGTCGTCTACATGCGTTCGCCCTCGTCGACGCTGCGCCTGCGCCGCTATCCACTGCAGCGCAAGCATTTCAGTGCGATTCTCGGCGTCGGCTTGCTGTCGGCGATCAACGCCGTCATGTCGGCTATGTCAGTCACCGCGCTGACGGCTGCCGCCGGTGCCGTGAGCGTTGTCGCGATCGCCGGTTACGGCATTGCCTCCCGCCTCGACATGCTGCTGGTGCCGGTGATGTTCGGATTCGGCACTGCCGCGATCACGCTGGTGGGCACGAACCTGGGCGCAGGCAACGTGGTGCGTGCGCGGCGCGCGGCGATCGTGAACGTACTGTTCGTTGCCGGCGTGGCTGGCCTGGTCGGACTCGTTGTCTCGCTCTTTCCGCAGCTCTGGATGGGCCTCTTTACCAACGATAGCGCCGCTATGGCGGTCGGCGCGCAATACCTACATTTGGTCGCGCCTTTCTATGCGTTGATCGGCGTGATTTTCGAACTCTACTTCGCAGGCCAGGGGGCACGCCGCATTTTCTGGCCGATGACCGCGAGCGTGGTGCGTTTCGTATTTGCGCTGGCGGCGATGGTGCTGGTCCTGCAAGGCTACGCGAGCCTGCACACTGCTTTCGTACTAGTGGCAGTCAGCATCGTCGTGGCGGCGACCATCAGCTTGCTTGGGTTCGTGCGAACCCGCTGGGATCGTTAGACACCAGTTGGAGTCTACGACGCCTCAGCTCTCACCCGCGTGGCTTCTACAGTTATACCTGGTGGGCAAGTCGAACACATCGGCTTGCTGTCCGCTTATCCAAACGAAGAAACTCGTCATGTCGACGATCCGCTTCTACTACAAGACCGTTGTGAAGCACGAGCGGTTTGTCGCCGGCCTCACGGACTTCGGACCTGAAACAGTCAAAGCTATGCGCTTTCCTGGGTTCAGGAAGACCAGCGCGTCGTCACGTGACGCTAAGGTTCTCCATTCACCAAGTTCGTTAGCTCTCCGGTCGCTTCCCTCGCGCTGGAAGATCAACGCAGCTTCGATCGCGTGTCCGAATAGGCTGACGACGCGGACTTGAGCAGATCTATGAGGTTCTAGAGTTAAAGGAAGCTCACAGGCATGTGACGCGACGCCTGCAGCCCAATGATAGGCTGCGACAAGAATGCTCCCGATAGCCCGAGCTGCCCAACTGATAACAAGGGTTTGCCGCGAAGACGATTTAGTTTGATCAGCATGCATCTTGAAGGGCGGACTCCAGTCGATGTTCTATATTTATCTCGATGCAAAGGTAACCCACGTAACGTTTTTATCGGCACGAATATGAGGCACTTGAACGGTCGACGCGAGTCCACACAAGAAATTCTTGTCGCATGAAATGAATTGCCGGCAATCCTGGTTGGAACGTCGAATGACGAACGTCAAGCCCGTCGACCGCGGCACCGGTGCACGCGCTAACGATCTGATCCCGAGCGGTGCTGAGCGCCTGGGTCAGGCTTGGTTGAGCGAAGACGACGAGCGTCGTGATCGATGCCCAATACCCTTCAGGCGGCATAGCAAGGCGGGCTGCGCCGTAGCTGGGTATGCAGCCGGTCAGCGTGTGCGCGAAACGGCGCGCTTAGGGCACGTGCATCAGAGCTTTTATCCATCGTTGCTGTCGAAAGGCCATCCGTCTTGCATCCGATAGAACCGGTTGTTAGAGAAGATCGAACGAAGTGCTGATGACGCCGCGCATCTGCGTCGTCGGGTCCATGCAGGCTCAACGAGGAACGCTACTTGCTGATGCGACGTGTTCCGTCTGCACTGCCCTTTGATTGCCGGGAGCGATATTCCGATGCCGCAAGCCACTATCCGTCGAACGTGGACCGCCGCCTTCACCGCTGTCCTGCTTTCTTTCCAATTGCTGTCCGTCGCTGCGCAAACCTTACCAGCGGATGCGTCGATAGCCGCAGCCTCCGCACCGGTCAATTCTGCCCATGCAAGCGCCCCGGCAGTGCAATCCGCATCGCCCGTCGTACCCGTGCCGCCATCCGATCTGTACGGTGCGCTGTATCGCGACGTCGAACTCGCTCATCTCTATCCCGACAGCAAGACATTCGCCGACATGTTGCCAAACGGCCCGCCACAAAAAATCGTCGCCGATTATGTGAACCAGAAGGCGGTAGCGCCGTTCGACCTGGAACAGTTTGTCGCGACGCGCTTTACGTTGCCCGCACGCCAAACGATAGACTACGTGTCCGATCCCAACCAGAGCGTCACCGCGCATATCGACACACTGTGGACCGTCCTTCGACGCGATCCCGACGCGAGCGCGAGCCCCTGGTCGTCGTTGTTGCCGCTTCCTTACCCGTACATCGTGCCGGGTGACCGCTTCGATGAGATCTATTACTGGGACTCCTACTTCATCATGCTCGGTCTTCAGCAGAGCGGCCGGCAGGACTTACTGAGAGACGAACTGAACAACTTTGCGACGTTGATCGACCGTTACGGGCACATCCCGAACGGCAACCGTACTTATTACCTCAGCCGCTCGCAGCCGCCATTCTTCGCACAGATGGTGCGGCTAGCCGCAGATCACGAAGGGGATCAGGCCTATCTGCGCTATCTGCCAGAACTGCTTAAGGAATACGCGTACTGGATGGACGGCCGGGACCGGATCGCGCCTGGCGGCGCTTATCGTCATCTTGTGCGCCTTCCCGATGGGACGCTGTTGAACCGCTATTGGGACGATCGCGCAGCGCCGCGCGATGAGTCCTTTAAGGAAGACGTCGTCGCCGCGCAGCAGACACCGCAGCGCAACCCGGAAGACCTGTGGCGCAACCTTCGCGCGGCGGGCGAAACCGGCTGGGACTTCAGTTCACGCTGGTTCGCCGACGGTAGAACGCTTGCCACTGTCGAAGTGACGTCACTGATTCCTGTCGATCTGAATAGCCTGCTCGTCGACCTCGAACGCACGCTCGCGAAGGCCTACCGCGTACAGGGCGACGCGACGCACGCGGAGAACTTCGAACAGCGCGCGGCAGTACGTGCCGACGCTATCCGCAGGGTACTGTGGGACCCGCAACTCAGCGCGTTCGGCGACTACAACTTCGTCGCACAACGGCTCACGCACCGGCTGAGCGCGGCCACTGTCTATCCGCTGTACACCGGCATCGCGACAAAGGCACAGGCGATGGCCGTCGCTGTGACGTTGCGCGACCGGATGCTTCGACCTGGCGGCCTCGCGACCACAACCGTCCAAACGGGACAACAGTGGGACGAACCGAATGGCTGGGCTCCATTGCAGTATCTTGCAGTGACAGGCCTACGACGCTACGGAGAGACGGTCGTCGCCAACCAGATCGCCACACGATGGATACAGACGAACGTCGCGTACTACCAGCACACGGGAAAGCTGGTCGAAAAATACGACGTCGATGCGCAGGCCGGCGCGACGTCCGCTGGCGGCGGCGAGTACCCGTTGCAGGATGGTTTCGGCTGGACGAACGGCGTATTGCGCACGCTAATGGCCATGTACCCGACCGCGGTCGGGAAATCCACGCGGCCTGTCGATGTGCCTTCAGGTCCGCGCGGCGTATCCGAGGCAGCAGCGTCTGCATCTGCTGCGCCGAAGACCACACACCGTTTGCGCGCGACGCCGGCGGACTAGTGAAAGCGACGGAAAGACTGGGCACACGCTGGTTGCGCAAATCTGTTGTGCGAGTCCAGTTTCCACTGGTCTTTTTCGCGTCGCTGCGTTCGCTGGCGGGCGCGGGATATTCTCAACTTGCTGGGTCGACGGCACACTTGCTTCAAAAGACGACTGATGGATCTGAGTCCGGCCCGAAAAGTGACAGGCACAGTGGAACGGATGCACAGCGATACGCCTGGCGTTTGGGTAGGTCGGCCTGGTCTCTGATGTTTTGCGCCCCAACGCACGAGTCAGTCGAGCGGCCGCCTCATCGAATCGCACTATCGATATCGATCGGTCGAAACCGGCCGAGCACTGCCCCATTCAGTTGACCGTACTCGACCCATCTCCGCCGTTCGCACAGTCCTCGGGTCAACGGCGGCTTCTGGCTTGAACGAGACTGTCGCAGTCCAAGCATTCACAACGACGTGCTTGCTTCAAATCGCAGTAGGGTTGGCCTGCATGATCAGCACCATTGTGTTTGCGAGAATCTGCCGTGCAAGGACGGCGTCACCCACCGCACGCGACATACTCACCGCGCCGACGATGGCGGTGAGAATCGCCGTTGCGCGGGCAGTCGCCGCCTCGCCGCTGCCGATGGTCTGCGCAATCTGCTGCACGTTTCTGTTGAACTGTTCGGCAATGACCTGCTGGACCTGCGGTCCTGCGTAGCGGGCTTCTCCGGCGAGCGTGCAAATACCGCAGCCGCTCGTCGGATCGGCCACATGCGCTGGATCAAGCCACGCGTCCACCACTTGCTCAAGAGTGGGTTTCTTCTTGCGCGAAAAAAGCGCATCGAGCCTCGTCTGACCTTTATCCATGGCGCGCCTGGCCGCCTCGGCAATCATTGCGTCGCGCGATTCAAAATGTCCGTAGAAGGCCCCTTTAGTGAGGCCCGCGTTCTGCATCAACTCCGCCACAGCAACGCTATCAAGCCCTCGTTCGCTTATCTGACCTGCGGCCGCGTCCAGGATGCGCTCTCGGCTGGCCGCCTTCTCTGCTCGTGAATGTCCCATTGTTTCAATAGTTTCAACAAAGAGTTGCTTGACAATCTGCAGTACGGTCGCAATACTGTTTCTGCAGTACGATGGACCGGCACATTATAACCCGCCGGACAGGATGAGCCGCGTGAATTGGCGGCAAGGCATATCAGTAAAAGGAGAGCAATTGATGAGCGCATTACTTGAACAAGCAGTCGAGGCCCACGGGGGGATCGAGAACTGGAGGAAGCTCCGCGCCGTTTCCGCCAGACTGGATATCGGCGGTGCCATATGGCAGGTCAAGGGGCAACCCGATATGTTCCGGGACGTCGAACTGGAGGCGGACCTGCGAACGCAACGCCTTGCGATGACGTCGCAGACTGCCGGTTGGAAAGGCCATTTCACGCCGGACCTGGTGCGAATCGAATCGTTGAAAGGAGATTGGATCGAAGAGCGCCACGCGCCAAGGACGTCGTATGAAGGCCATACCGTGCAGACCCAATGGGACCGCCTGCATGCGTTGTACTTTGGCAGCTATGCCCTCTGGAGCTACCTGACCATACCGTTTCTCTATACATACCCCGGCTTCCGTACAGAAGTGTTGCCCGAATGGGAAGAGAACGGAGAGGTGTGGCAGCGGCTGAAGGTGACCTTCCCGGACTCGATTGCGAGCCATAGCCGGGAGCAGATCTCCTATTTCGGCAAAGATGGCCTGCTGCGCCGCCACGATTTCACAGTGGATGTGATGGGCGGCGCACCCGCTGCCAACTACGCATCGAACTATCAGAACGTTGGCGGCATCATCGTCCCGATGTCGCGTCGCGTCTATGCCCACGACACGGCAGGACAAAAGATCGATGACCCGCTCCTCGTGTCCATCGATTTTCGTTCGGTTGCATGGCGCACGGACTGAGCCTGTGTTCTGAACAGTCTTGTCGCGTTGTGGCGCGTACTACCAAATCACCAATGCCATTGTGTCGGCCGCGGAGATGGTGGGATCGGGCGAGATGTCAGTTCCCATCGCGACGGAATACGGACTCGAGGAAATCGGTGCTGCGATCGTCCATGCCGAGAAGGGCGGAAAAGTTCTGCTGACGGTGGCCCGCCGCGAGATCCCGCGCAGCGGCCGCTGCTGTCCGTCACCGTGCTACTGCCCACCCCACGTTCTAGACGCCGCGGCGAAGAGCGCGTTGATGTCCTTGTTGTTGGCTGCGTCGCTGGAATAGGTGAACGTGCCGTGCTCCTGGATCTCGCCGGCCGCGCGCAGCAGTGCGCCTAGCGCGGCGCGCGCCAGCGATCCACCGACGCTGATGCGCCGCACACCTAACGCAGCAAGATCATCCACGCTGAGCAGCGCGCCCTGCAACCCCATCAGCACGTTGACCGGACGATCGACGGAACGCACCACTTCCGCGATTTCGTCCCGCGTTTTCAGACCCGGTGCGTAGAGCACGTCGGCGCCGGCTTCCTGATACGCCTGGAGCCGCCGGATCGTGTCTGCCAGATCGGCGCGGCCAACCAGGTAGTTCTCCGCGCGCGCGGTCAGCGTGAAGGGAAACGGCAGCGCTTTTGCTGCTTCGACTGCAGCCCGTACACGTTCAGCAGCGAAATCGATCGCGTACAGCGGATCATCTGCACGACCCGTTGCGTCTTCGATCGAGCCGCCCACCACCCCGGTTGCCGCAGCCTGGCGGATCGTTTCGGCGGCCTCTTCCGGCGCATCGCCAAAGCCGTTTTCGAGGTCGGCACTCACCGGCAGATCGGTCGCCGAGGCGATCTCCGCCAGATGCACCATCATCTGTTCGCGACCGATCGAGTTGTCCGGCAGGCCGCGCGTGAACGCGTAGCCGGCGCTGCTCGTCGCGAGCGCCTTGAAGCCCGCGAGCGCCAGCAGCCGTGCGCTGCCGATGTCCCACGGGTTGGGAATGACAAACGTCTCCTTGTTCTCGTGATACGTCTTGAGAAGCTGTGCTTTTTCTGTCTGGGATTTCATCGCGGATTCCGTTGAAGGTCGGTGGCCAGGTCCATGCAGATAATGCACGCGATCCGGGCCCGCACGAATTCGGGAAAATCGGGAAGACTCAGGAAAACCGGGAAAGATTCGTGAATACCGCCAGTGGGCGCGGACGAACTGGAAGCGATCCGGACATCCGCGCAGTTTGGCGTCAATAGCGAACGAAGGCCAGCGCTCAGCTTTCGAGCGTCGCGCTCATCGAGACCTTCGCGTTCAACACCTTCGATACAGGGCAGCCCTTCTCGGCATCCGCGGCAGCTTTTTCGAAGGCCGCCTTGTCGGCACCTGGAATCTTTACCTTGACGTCGAGATGGGACGCCGTAATCGCAAAACCGCCGTCGACCTTGTCGAGCGTGACGGTCGCCGTGGTGTCGATGCGCTCGGCCTTGAGGTTCGCCTTGCCGAGTTCCGCCGAGAGTGCCATCGAAAAGCAGCCCGCATGCGCGGCCGCAATCAGCTCTTCAGGATTGGTGCCCACGCCACTTTCGAAGCGCGTTGCGAAGGAATATTGCGTTTCTTTGAGAACCGTACTTTCAGTAGAGATTGAGCCCTTGCCGTCCTGCAGGCCGCCTTGCCAGACTGCTGATGCCTTGCGCTTCATCGCTTCTCTCCTGTAGTGCGCTGCCTGCACGGCCGTGACGTCGCTTTCCTGCGTTCCGCAACGGCTTCGCCCACGGGTTTTGCGGATCGGCAGATGTCACGTGCGCCATGCGTCAGACAGGCGCGGGCGTAAACCGACTTTCATCATAGGCGCTTCCCGATGTAAGCGCCGTGACGCGGCCAGGCGTTTTTCGACGCCCCTTTATTTTATCAAAATCCGTAACAATTATTATCCGGATTCGCGCTTTTTCACGCAGACGTCGGGGAATAGACTTGATTCAACGGTTCAGGCAGGGCGATTAAGCCACAAAGAACCCATAATCAAACTCTGGAGGTTGTCATGAAATCCCTTCTTTCCGCAGTACTCGTGGCATCGGTTCTCGCTATTCCGGCTGTCTCGTTCGCACAGCAGGCCAATGCGCCGCTGACCCGCGCGCAGGTTCGCGCCGAAGTGGTCGCCGCACAGAGGGCCGGTCTGCTGAACCAGAACGACACGACTTATCCGAAGCTGTATTCGGCACAAACGGCGACGCCCGCTTCGGTGACGCCGCAGCAGAATGAGGCCGTGGGTGGCGTGAAGACGTCGGCATCGCAATCGGGCGACCGTCCGGCGCCTGAAAGCGGCATCTTCGCGACTTATCGCGGGAATTAAGCCTCAAGCTTCTGGTTGCAGCAGTAGCAGGAACAGAAACGCCCCGACTGGCAAATGCCAGTCGGGGCGTTGTGTCTTGCAGGAAGCGCGTGCGGCGCGGTCGGTTTACTCCGCGAACGGCAGACTGTCCTGCCCTTGCGCGCGCATGCCAAATACGTTCAGCGTCATTGCCACAAGCGCGTAATAGCCGAGCAGACCCACGAGGTTGATCGTCACCTCGTGACCGAAACGCTCGACGGCCTTCGCATACGTCGCATCGGATACGCGCTTCGCGTCGTACAGTTCGTTGGCAAAATCGAAGATGAGCGCGTCGTCGGGATCGTCGAACGCAGGACGTTGCCCCTGACGGATCATCTCGGCGACCGGTTCCGGCAAGCCCGCTTTCAGCGCGATCGGATAGTGAATGTACCACTCGGCCTGCGCCTGCCAGCGCTGGGCCGTTACCAGAATCGCGAGCTCGGAAAGACGCAACGACAACCCGGTCTGATAGCGGCAGAATGCACCGAGACGTTGCGCGTGCTGCGCGAGCTCCGGGCTGTGAATCCAGCCGAGAAACGGTCCATTCAGATTGCCACGTGGGCCCGACAGGATTTCGTCGAGAACGGCTTTCTGTTCGGGCGTCGCGCGCGATGGGTCGAAGTCGGGTAGACGGTTGGTCATCGGTCAGTGCGAATTAACGGGTGTCGGGAGTGCGTCGGTCCAGCGTGCGGTCGGGGACCGCCGTCCGGTGCGCCAGGTCACTGCGCGGGCAACGCGGCATCGATCGCATCGGCCAGCCGGCTGACGATATTGCCGATGTCGCGCGCCGTGCAGATGAACGGCGGCGCGAGCAGCACATGGTCGCCGTTCCTTCCATCGACCGTGCCGCCCATCGGATACACCATCAGGCCGCGCTCAAACGCTTCCGCCTTGATCTTTGCGTGAAGCTTGAGTGTCGCATCGAAAGGCGTTTTCGTCTCGCGGTCGCGCACCAGTTCGACGCCGACAAAGAGCCCGCGCCCGCGCACGTCGCCGATATGCGGATGTCCGGCGTAGCGTTCGCGCAGCAGCGCACGCAGCTGTTCGCCGCGCGCCAGCACGTTGACGAGCAGGTTGTCGTCGGCGATCACGCGCTGGACTTCCAGCGCGGCTGCGCAAGCCACCGCGTGGCCGATATAGGTGTGGCCGTGCTGAAAGAATCCCGAGCCGCCAGTGATGGTCTGGTAAATCCTGTCGCTCACAAGCGTCGCGCCGATCGGTTGATAGCCGGCGCCGAGGCCCTTTGCGATTGTCAGCAGATCGGGCGCGACGCCGTCTTCCTCGCATGCGTACAGATGGCCGGTGCGGCCCATGCCCGACATGATCTCGTCGAGGATCAGCAGCACGCCGTACCGGTCGCACACCGCGCGGATCTTGCGGAAATATTCGCGCACCGGCGGCACAGCGCCCGCGGTCGCACCCACCACCGTTTCGGCGACGAAAGCGGCAACCGTCTCCGGGCCCAGTTCGAGGATCTTCTGCTCGAGTTCGTCCGCGAGACGCTGCGCGAACGCTTCTTCGCTTTCGTCGGCACGCTGCTCACGATAGGCGTAGCACGGGCTCACGTGATGCGCCTCGATCAGCAGCGGCAAAAACGGCTCGCGACGCCATGCATTACCGCCGATCGCCAGCGCGCCGAGTGTATTGCCGTGATAGCTCTGCCGACGCGCAATGAAATGTCGACGCTGCAACTCGCCCTTCTCGACGAAATATTGCCGCGCGAGCTTGAGCGCCGCTTCGATTGCCTCCGATCCACCCGACACGAAATACACATGTTCGAGGCCTTCAGGTGCATCGGCAACCAGACGGTCGGCGAGTTCTTCGGCCACCTCAGTCGTGAAGAACGACGTATGCGCGTAAGGCAGTTGTTGCGCCTGCCGCTTCATTGCATCGATTACCCGCTGGTTGCTGTGACCAAGACACGAGACGGCTGCGCCGCCGGACGCATCGATATAACGCTTGCCGGTCGAATCGATGATTTCGATGCCGTCGCCGGCGACGGCCACGGGCAACGCCTTCTTCGGCATCCGGTGAAATACGGTGGACATGCGATTCCTTTTGACGATCGATGCGATTCAACATGCGATGTGCATTTATACATCAACGCAACATATGTTGTCAAAACGGATGCGACCGCACAAGCGCGAGCCGCCTGACGGGCGACTCAGAAAGAAAGCACATCACACCACGTAAGCGCCCTTCGCGTGCAGCGAGCGTTCGGCCTGCTCGAGCTGCTCGACGGCGCCCGCGCCTTCGAGCGCGAGCAGATGCGCGACCAGCGATTCGGCGATCGCCGTCGCCGCGACGAGCGACGGAAAAAACGACGGGCTTTCGTGTGAAAAGATCAGCACCTTGTCGGCGTTCAGCGCGATTGGGGAGACGGCGCTGTCGGTAATCGCGATCAGCTTGCTGCCTTTTTCGAGCGCGGCTTCCGCGACGCGCACCGCTTCGACCGAATACGGCGCGAAGCTGACAACGATGGTCGCGCTATCGCGATCGATGCCGCGCAACTGCATTTCCAGCGTGCCCGCTTCGCCGGTCAGCAAAGACACGGATGAACGGAACAGCCTGTAGCCATACACAAGCCCGAACGCCACGGCATAACAGGAGCGAAAACCCGCGACATGGACGTGCGGTGCGCGACGCAGCACGCGCGCGGCCTCCACGGTGATGCGCGCGTTGTGCGCGGCGGTCAGTTCGAGATTGTGCTGCTGCGCGACGAGCAGATCGTGCGCGAGCGCGTCTTTGGCATTCCCCTTGACGAGCGATCGTGCGCGGCTCGTGAGCGGCTCCGGCCGCGTGCGTACACGCGCCACGAACAGATCGCGCAGTTCGTTCCAGCCAGGAAAACCCAGCTGCTGTGAGAGCCGCACGAGCGACGCCGGTTGCACCTGCGCGCGCTCGGCCACCTTGCGCATCGACGAAACCGCGACTTCGTCAGGATGATCGAGCAGAAATGCCGCGCCCATCTGGAATTGCGGGCTCAGTTCGGAGAAGCGCGCCCGGATCAGGGCGGCGAGCTGGTCGAAACTGTCGGGCATGCGATGTACCGGGGAAGGGGTTGACAACAAATGTTACCACCCGGTGCATCGCACGCGACGCCACTTTCTACAGCAACGCGACCACCCGCACGTCGCCCTGCTCCGCCGACGCCACCACCTTGCCGGCCACGCGCCGGAACGTGATCGACACCGACGAGTCGCCCACCTTCAGATCGCTGACTTCGAGCCAGTCGATACCTTCCGGCAGCATCGGTTGCTCGATCAGCACCTCGCGCTTTTCCGCGTCAATTGTGATGCCGAGACACGCTTCGAGCATCATGAACGGCGAGCCGGCAGCCCACGCCTGCGGCAGACACGCGACCGGATATGCGGTCGGCGGCTCGCCGCGACGGCGCGGGAACCCGCAGAAGAGCTCCGGCAGGCGCATATCAAAGTTGACCGCCGCCTGGAACAGCGCCTGCAGCAATCGCACCGCCGCGCCCTTCGCGCCATAGCGCGCGAGGCCGCGCGCGCACAAGGCGTTGTCGTGCGGCCAGACGGAGCCGTTGTGATACGCCATCGGATTGAAACGGGCCTGGTCGGCGGCAAGCGTGCGCACGCCCCAGCCGGTGTGAAACAGCGCCGATTCGAGTCCACGCGCGACCGCTTCGCCGCGCTCCTTTGCAGCCAGCCCGAACGCGAGCAGATGCCCGGCATTCGATGCCATCACGCGGCACAGGTCGCCCTGACCGTCGAGCGCAATACCGTAGAAGCCCATGTCTTCCATCCAGTACTTCTCTTCAACGCACGCGCGAATCGACGCCGCGCGTTTCGCGTAGCCCGCGGCATCGTCGGTCTGACCGCGCAGCGTGGCGAAATGCGCCATCGTGTCGAACGCGGCGCTCGCATACGCCTGCACTTCGACGAGCGCGATCGGGCCATCGGGGAAGCGGCCATCCGCGTGAAAGACGGAGTCGTGGCTGTCTTTCCAGCCCTGGTTGGCGAGGCCGCCATCGGATGCGCGCTGATAGTCGAGCAGACCGTAGCGGTTCTTGTCACAGACGCCGGAGACCCACGCCGCGGCCCGCACCAGCGCGGGCCACAGTTCGTCGATCAGACCGTGATCGCCAGTGCGCGCCACGTAAGCGCCGGCCAGCACGATAAAGAGCGGCGTGGTGTCGACGCCGCCGTAGTACAGCGCGAACGGCACTTCGCCGGTCGCGGCCATCTCGCCCTTGCGCATCTCATGCATGATCTTGCCGACCGCGGCATCGCGGAACGCGGAATCTTCGCGCGCCTGATGTTCGGCGAGAAAACGCAGCACGCCGCGCGCGAGGCCTGGTTGCAGCCACAGCGCTTGCAGCGACGTGATGACTGCATCGCGACCAAATGGCGTCGAGAACCACGGAATGCCTGCATACGGATACGGCCCCGTCGCGAGATCGGTGGTGAGCAGACCGAGGTCGGCGAGCGAGCGATCGATCCATGCGTTGAAAAGCGGGTTGCTGGAACGCACGCGCGCGGTGACACGGCGTCGCTCACGCATCACCAGGTGAGCGTCGACGAGCGCGGCGCGTACCGCAGCGCGCCCTACGCGCGGACGTGCGGCGTCGATCTGGGACAGATGCGCGTCGCTCACGCCGTGTGTCGGCGCCGATATCTGGGCGCCGGGCGCGGCCGCTCCTTGCGCTTCGACCTTCACCGCCACCGACAGATAAATCGACACGCACGCCTGGGCCGGCAACTGCACCGAAAAGTCAGCGCGGTCGGCGAACAGTTTGGTCGGTGCCGGAGAAAACGCGATGCGCACGCGGCGCGCGACGTCGTCGAGTCCGACATAACCGAGCAGCACATCGCCATTTTCGACACGTGGCGCTTCGATCGTGCCCTGCTTCGGCCGCTTGAGACCGCGCACTTCGAACATGTCGCGGAAATCGCTCGCGAAGGAGACGGACAGCGGCACGACTGCATCGCTCGTGCCGTAGTTGGTCAATTCGATGGCTTCGTTCAGCACGGTGCCCGACAGCACGCGCACGCGCTGCACGTGAATCACGCCTTCGGGCGTGCTCGTGCCGCCGAGCGGCGGCAGCGGACGGTTCGTCAGATGGGCGGTGAACGCAGTGTTGTCGCTGCTGACGCTGCCCGACAGCAGTGAAGGCGCGCGTCCGCCAAACGTGAGCCGCAGGCCGGACAGTACGCGCATATCGTTGACGAACAGGCCGTCGTCGCGGCCCGTGATGTCGCCGAGCGGGTCGTTGACGATAAACGTGTCACCCGATTTCAGCACGTACTGATTCGCGGTCGCGACGGTCAGGTTCTCCGGCGGAATGAAAACGGCATCCGCTTCGGGCGCGTAAATGTCCGGCTTGCCCGCATGCGACAGTCCACCGAGTGCTTCTGGATCCTGCATCAGCTTCTCTCCTTCCGGTTAGCGTCGTACCGATTGTAGAAGGTCTTCGAGAATCACACGAATAGACGACACCTGCGTTGCGTCAGGATTGAACGGCGGGAAGGACGTTTCGACGCGCGAGGCGGATCGCGCGTGAGTCAACAGGCGTCGGCGAAAGCGGCGCGCGAAGCGTACATTTTCAGGCCCGCGTGTTTTAGCCAGGTGAACGGCTCGCCATGACGATAGCGATAAATCATCGCTATTTGCGCAGGGAATCTGCGATTCGCTGGAAACGCGGCGGCTTTAGCGCGCTTCGCTCACGTCGCCGATGAATGCATCGACGTAGCGATTGAACGCCGCCGGGTGCGCGAGATTCATGCCGTGCGATGCGCCCATCACCGTTTCGCGTCGCGCGTCGGGCAGCCACGCGGCGAGCGCGTCGACCGTGCGATGGAACATGCCGGGGCTTTTCTCGCCGTCGATCAGCAGCACCGGGCAGCGGACTTCGGCGGCGTCTTCGGGTGTGTAGGGCGGCAACGGATCGCGGAACTGCGGCGCAAGCGTGTGCGCGTTATCGGTCGCCATCCGGCGAAAACCCGCCGTGCTCTTTGCCCAGAAGCCAGGACGGCTCACCGAATCGACGAAGAGTTGCAGCCCCGCTTCCACTTCGCCTGCTTCGATCAGGTGTGCCGCACGGGCGCGCAAGGCGTTGACCGGCTCCGGCAGGCTGGCAGGGGGACGGCCGGCGATCTGCAACGGCCCGCCCGGATCGGCGAGTGTCACTGTGCGGACCTGCTGCGGATGGCGTCGCGCGCAATGAAACGTCACGCAGCCGCCGCGCGAATGTCCCACGACGTGTGCCGGACCCGCGCCGAAGCGATCGATGAATTCCGCGACTTCGTCGGCGTGCTGGCTCCAGCTGAACGGTATGCCGGCGGGTGTCCCGGTGGCCGGCCAGTAGTGCGTGAGGCTGACCGCGACGCATCGATAGCGTGCCGACAGGCCGCCGAGCTGCGGCTGCCAGTACCGGTAATCACACAGCGAGCCATGCACGAACAGCACCAGTTCGCCCTCGCCGCGCGCGACGTAAGGCATACGCAAGCCGTTCTTCAATTCGATGAACGACGGCGACAAAGTGGGATCAGGAGAATTCACGGAAGGGAAATGAAAGCGGCGCGCTTTTGAAAAGCGCGCCGCCTGCAGCAGGCGCTCAGTCGAAAGCGTGCGAATGGAGCAGTGTAGACGCCGCGCCCGCGCCGCGCACGGCACACGTCAGCGGTTCGTCGGCGACCCGCACATCGAGGCCAAGCTGGTTCGCGAGCCAACGGTCGAGATTGGCGAGCAGCGAACCGCCGCCCGTCAGCACGATGCCGCTGTTGGCGATATCCGTGACAAGCTCCGGCGGCGCGCATTCGAGCGCCGTCTTCACCGCGCCGATCACATGCCCGAGCGGCGAGACGATCGCATCGGCGATATCCTGGCTGGTCAGCTGGACCGTGCGCGGCAGGCCGTCGTCGAGGCTGCGGCCGGTCGCGTTCATGCGTTCGGTCGGCACGTCGCGCATCGCAGTGCCGATGGTCTTTTTCACGTGCTCGGCGGTCTGGTCGCCGAGCACCACGCCGTAGACGCTGCGCACGTAGTTGACGATCGCCAGGTCGAACTGGTCGCCGCCGACGCGGATCGAGCCGCTATACGCCATGCCGCCCAGCGCGATCACGCCGACTTCGGTCGTGCCGCCGCCGATATCGACGACCATCGAACCCGTCGCTTCCGACACCGGCAACCCCGCGCCCACCGCCGAAGCCAGCGATTCGCCGATCAGGTTCACTTTCCATGCGCCGGCCGCCGTGGCAGCTTCGCGGATCGCGCGACGTTCGACCTGGGTCGCGCCCGCCGGCACGCAGATCGTGAACGATGCACGTCGCCCGAAACGCGGCATCGTGCTCGACATGTCGACGAACTGGCGAATCATGTGTTCAGCCGCGGCGAAATTGGCGATCACACCGTGGCGCATCGGTCGCACCGCTTCGAGATTGCCGGGTACGCGCCCGAGCAGCTGTTTCGCTTCCTTGCCCACCGCCGCCACGCGCTCCTGACCGGCCGCTGCATGCTTCTGAAAGCACACCACGGAAGGCTGATTGAGCACCACGCCATTGTCCTGCGTGTAGATCAGCGTGTTGGCCGTGCCGAGGTCCACCGCCACGTCGGGGCTGAAGAACCGTTTGAAGAAGGATTGTTGCGGCATCGCTCTGGCCATGGGCAGGCTCTACTGGTGTAGGCGGCCGTCCGCTGCCGGAGCGGCCAGATGTCCGTCGGCAATGCAGTGAGCCTTGGCAGGCGAAACCGCGATCGCGCGTCGGGTGCTTTTTCGGGCTATTAACCCATTAACGGCACCCCGCTCAAAAAACTTTAGGGGGCGCGCGATTTTACACAAAATTACACTTCGAATTAAATTATTACCGGTTGGCTAAATGCTCTACATGGGCGTTTCGCGAATGCTTTTTTTAGTTCGGCGGTGAACATCCGCTGTAACGCGGGCCACGCTGCCAGCGGCGCAGCATGCGGGGCAACTGTCGGACTGGACCACATCAGCGCACGATTGCAGGTATCCTTTTCAGGCCCTTTTCTACTGCTGCTCCATGCGCGACATGGAAGCCTTCACTGGAGAATCGCTTGAGCCAGCCACCCGCCGCACCGGGTTCGCCGGGCGCGCCCGCCGGACCAGCCAGACCGGCTGCGACCGCGCCCGCGCCGCTACAGGGCGGCCAGCTGGCGCTCGCAACGCTCGCCGTCGCGCTGGCGACGTTCATGAACGTGCTCGATTCGTCGATTGCGAACGTCGCGATACCGACGATCTCGGGCAACCTCGGCGTCTCGGTCGACGAAGGCACGTGGGTCATCACTGTGTTCGCCGCCGCCAACGCCGTGTCGATTCCGCTGACCGGCTGGCTCACGCAGCGGCTCGGGCAGATCAGGCTGTTCGTGGGCGCGATCCTGATGTTCGTACTCGCGTCCTGGCTGTGCGGGATTGCGCCGACGCTCCCGGTGCTGCTCTGCGCCCGCGTGTTGCAGGGCGCAGTGGCCGGGCCACTGATTCCGCTCTCGCAGGCGATCCTGCTCAGTTCGTGGCCGAAGGAAAAATCGTCGACGGCGCTGGCGCTCTGGGCGATGACCGCGACGGTCGGTCCGATTGCCGGCCCTGCGCTCGGTGGCTGGATCACCGACAGCTATTCGTGGGCGTGGATCTTCTACATCAATATCCCGGTCGGCATTTTCGCGGCGGGCGTCACGTGGATGATCTACCGCAATCGAGAAAGCGCTACCCGCAAGCTACCCATCGATGTGGTCGGCCTCGGCCTGCTGGTCGCGTGGGTCGCCTCGCTGCAGATCATGCTCGACAAGGGCAAGGACCTCGACTGGTTCTCGTCGCCGGTGATCGTCGTGCTCGCGGTCACGGCGCTGATCACTTTCGCGTTTTTTCTCGTCTGGGAGCTGACCGAAGAGAATCCGATCGTCGATCTACGGCTCTTCACGCAGCGCAATTTTCTTGGCGGGACGATCGCAATTTCGGTTGCGTACGGTGTGTTCTTCGGCAATCTCGTGCTGCTGCCGCAATGGATGCAGGTGTACCTGAATTACCGTTCGGTCGATGCCGGCCTTGTCACCGCGCCGCTCGGCATCTTCGCGGTGATTCTCGCGCCCGTCATGGGGCGCGTGCTGCCGCGCTCCGATGCGCGCATCATCGCGACGCTCGCGTTTGTCGGCTTTGCCATCGTCTTCTATATGCGCTCGAAATATGTGATCGAAATCGACACCTGGCATCTGGTGATGCCGACGCTGTTGCAGGGCATTCCGATGGCGATGTTCTTCGTGCCGCTGACGGCGATCATCCTGTCCGGCCAGCCGCCGCAGAAGATACCGGCTGCAGCGGGGTTGTCGAATTTCGCGCGGGTATTTTGCGGCGCAGTCGGGACGTCGATTGCCGGCAACGCGTGGAATAACCGCACGGTGCTGCATCACGAGCGACTGACCGAGCGCGCCAGCATCAACAATCCGCTTTTCAGCCAGCAGATCGATTCGACGCAATCGATACTGCATCTGAATACGCAGTCGGCGCACGCACTGTTCGATTTTCAGCTGAATACGCAGGCCGCGATGATGGGGCTGAACGACATCTTCTTTGTATCAGCGATTATTTTCATTCTGATCATTCCGCTGATCTGGATCACGCGGCCGGCCAAAGGTGGCGGCGGTGGCGGCGCGTCTGGGGCGCATTGAGGCGGCCTGGGGTGGCCAGGATAAGCCGCGTCGCGGGCTAGCGGAAATACCGTGCAGGTGTCTCGCCCAGCGCCTGCCGGAACACCGCGATAAACGACGACACGTCGTTGTAACCCACTTCCAGCGCCACCTGCGTGACACTCGCGCCATGACCCAGCCGGGTGAGCGCGCACAAGAGACGCATCTGCTGCCGCCACTGGCCGAACGTCAAACCCGTTTCCTTGACGAAAAGACGCGCCGCCGTACGCGCGGTCACGCTTGCATCCTCGGCGAGATCGTCGAGCACGTCGGGTCGTGCCGGGTTCGCCAGCAGTGCGTTGGCCATATGCTGGATGCGCAGATCCTTCGGCCAGTTGAGCGCCAGCGGCACGGGCGCCAGTTCGGGCAGCCGGTCCAGAATGACGCTGACAATGCGCGCCTGCGGACCTTCCGCGGGATAGTCGGCGCCGAATTCCGCCGCGGCCGTCAGTAACGCGTCGGTCAGCGGATCGATCGCGACCACGCAGCATTGCGCCGGAACCGGCGCCGCGTCGCCGTCGACATATAACGTACGCAGCGCGGCGTCCATCGCGCACGACACCCGATGCAACACGCCCGCCGGCACCCACACCGCGCATTTCGGCGGCGCGACCCACATGCCGGCTTCCGTGCGCACGGTCAGGACGCGGTCGCGCGCGCCGACCAGCCGCGCACGCGCATCCGTGTGCCATATGCCCTCGCCGGCCAGACATCGCTCCGCCATCACGAAGATGGCGCCGCCGGCCAGTTCCGGATTGATCACGTTCATGACTGTCCGTTTTGCCCTGTTGCCCATTAAAACGGAGCAAATCTAGCATGCAAAGCGAACGCGTGCAGTGCGACCGCCAGCGAGCCGCCGGCCGCGCATTGCCGCTAGAATCGCGACATTCAACCGCTCTCATCCATGAACTATTCAGGCATCCTCGACCAGATTCATCGTGATCTCAAGCCCTGGCTGGGAACGGGACGCGTTGCCAGTTACATCCCCGAACTGGCGAGCGTTTCCGCCGACCGCTTCGGCATGGCGATCGTCAGAACCTCAGGCGAGGTCTTTCGCACCGGCGAAGCCGATACGCGCTTTTCGATTCAGAGCATCTCGAAGCTGTTTGCCTGCACGCTGGCATTCCAGCTGCTCGGCGATGCGCTCTGGCAGCGCGTCGGCCGCGAGCCGTCGGGCACCGCGTTCAACTCGCTCGTGCAGCTCGAAGCCGAACAGGGCAAGCCGCGCAATCCGTTTATCAATGCCGGTGCGCTGGTCGTTACCGATGTGCTGTGCCGCCGGTTTGTGAAAGCAGAAACGGCGCTGGTCGAATTTATCCGGCGCCTGACGGGCGAGCGCAGCATCGGTTACGACCTGGCCGTCGCACAGTCGGAGTTGCAGCACGCGCATCGCAATCGCGCGATGGCGCACTTCATGGCGAGCTTCGGCAATCTGGAAATGCCGCCGGACATGGTGGTCGATGCATACACCCGCCAGTGCGCAATTTCGATGAGCTGCGTCGAACTCGCGCGCGCGGCGCTGTTTTTGAGCAACCGCGGCGTGGTGCCGTCGACCGGCGAACACGTTGTCGACGCCAGTTCCGCCAAACGCCTTTCCGCGTTGATGCTGACCTGCGGCACCTACGACGCCGCAGGCGACTTCGTCTACCGCGTCGGCTTGCCGGCGAAAAGCGGCGTCGGTGGCGGCATCGTGGCGGTGCTGCCCGGCGAGATGGCCGTGTGCGTGTGGTCGCCGGGACTTGACGCGAACGGAAATTCGCTCGCCGGCACGCTCGCGCTGGAATGGCTCACCACTTACACCGAGCAGTCGATCTTCTGACCGGACGCCGCGGCTGGTCTGGCTGCGGCGGCTTTTCCCTTCCCTTGCCCACGGCATCGCAAAGCGTTTTGCGATGCGGCACCACGCCGTCTTTCTCAAATTTGATCTTGACACTCTATCTTTCGATATATATCTTAAGATATGTTTTACGACAAACGGAGTGTCGACCATGCGTCATCACCACCCGCATCATCACGATCATTCGTCCTGGCACGACCGCTGGGCCTACGCTGAGCGCTTTTCACTGTCTTCGCTTCACTCGCTGTGGCATGCGATCGGGCGTCACCCTCACCGGCGCGGCGGCGGGCCGTTCGGTGGCGGTCCCTTTGGCGGCGGCCCCGGTGGCTTCAGCGGCGAAGGCGATGGGTTTCCGCGCGGCCGCCGGTTCACGTCCGAGGACCTGCAGCTGCTTCTGCTCGCGCTGCTCGCCGAACGGCCGAGCCACGGCTACGAACTCATTCGCGCGCTCGACGCGCGCTCGAACGGTTTCTACTCGCCGAGCCCGGGCATGGTGTATCCGGCGCTGACGTATCTCGAAGAAGTCGGGCACGTCACGGTCGAAGTCGAAGGCAACCGCAAGCGTTACGCGCTTTCGGAAAGCGGCCAGCAGTACCTCGCGGCCAATCGCGAGCGCGTCGATCTGATGCTCGCGAAGCTCATCCATATCGGGCGCAAGATGGATTCGGTGCGCCGCGCGTTCGCCGGCGAAGAACCGGCTGATCCGAGCGAAGGCGGCTGGGTGCCTGAATTGATCGAAGCGCGTCGCGCGCTGAAAAACGCGCTGGTTCTGCGCACCAGTGCATCGCCTGACGAGCAGCGTCGCATCGCCGCGATCCTCGCGCGCGCCACGGCCGAGATCGAAGGCAAAACCGGCGATGCGCCCTGAGCCCCTCGTTTATCTGGAGAACACCGCATGCTGAATACGCGTTCTGATCTGGCGGTGGTGCGCGTGCGCCATCCGCTGAAATTCCGTCTGCTTCAGGTGTCGCGCGTCGAACCGCTGACGCCGCATCTGGTGCGCGTTACGCTGACCGGCGACGACCTGCGCGACTTCACGTCTACCTCGTTCGACGATCACATCAAGGTGTTTTTCCCCGCCCCCGGCGAAGACAAACCCGTGCTGCCGGTAGCGGGCCCGGACGGCCCGGTGTTCGCCGAAGGCCAGCCGCGCCCGGTCGCGCGTGATTACACGCCGCGGCGCTTTGATCGTGAAGCGGGCGAACTCGTCATCGATTTCGTGATTCACGCGGTCGGGCCGGCTTCGACGTGGGCCGCAGAGGCACGCGTCGGGCAGTATCTCGGGGTCGGCGGCCCGCGCGGTTCGTTCGTCATCCCGCAAGGGTACGACTGGCATCTGCTGATCGGCGATGAAACGGCGTTGCCCGCCATCAGCCGTCGTCTGGAAGAACTGCCGGCCGGCACGCGCGTCGCGGCCGTGCTCGAAGTGCGCGATCCGTCGGCGCGCATCGAGTTCGATACAAAGGCCGATCTGTACGCGGTCTGGTGTTATCAGAACGAGCAGGCCGGGCAGGCCGAAAGCAGCGCGAACGAAAGCGGTCTGTTGAAAGCCGTGCGCGAAACGTTCCTGCCGGAAGGCGAAGGTTACGTCTGGGCAGCCGGCGAATCCGCGACGATTCGCGCGGTGCGCCAGCACCTCACCGCTGAGTGCGGCATCGAAAAATCGCGTATCCGTGCGGCCAGTTACTGGAAGCGCGGCGCGGCAGCCGTGCACGAATCGATCGACGATTAATGTGTCCAGCCATTCTCAGGAAAGAAACGATGGCGACGTCCGTCGCTATCGAAAAGAACAACCAGGATGCCATCGATGTACGCCTTGAATCCGACCCGTGAACGCAATCTGCTGTGGCTTCTGGCGTTGACGCAGTTCACCGTCATCATGGACTTCATGGTGATGATGCCACTCGGCCCGCAGATCATGCATGCGTTCACCATCACGCCAGCCGCATTCGCGACTGCCGTATCGGCGTATTCGTGGTGTTCGGGATTGTCCGGCCTGTTCGCCGCGACGTATATCGATCGCTTCGACCGGCGTCGTCTGTTGCTGGCTGTCTATGCGCTGTTCGCGCTGTCGAATCTGGGGTGTGCACTGGCCGGCAGCTTTTCGCTGCTGCTGGTCGCGCGTGCCTTTGCGGGTCTGACGGGCGGCGTGCTGGGCTCCGTGATCATGGCCATCGTCACCGACGTGATCCCGCCCGCGCGACGCGGCGCTGCGACCGGCACGATCATGACCGCGTTCTCGCTGGCCGCGATCGCCGGCGTACCCGCAGGCGTGATGCTCGGTGCGCACTTCAGCTGGGCCGCGCCGTTTGTGCTGCTGGTCGCGCTGTCGCTCGCGATCTGGTTTGCGTGCATGCGCATCGTGCCTTCGCTCTCCGAACATCTGGCGCGTCAGGCGCCACCGCTGAAAGAAGTGCTGCCCGATCTCGGCCGGCTGCTCGTTTTTCCGCGACACCTGAACGCCTTCGCGCTGACGTTCGTCATGATGGTCTCGCAGATGCTCGTGATCCCGTTTATTTCGCCGATGCTGGTCGCGAACCACGGCGTCGAGCCGCAGCAGCTGTCGTGGATCTATATGGCGGGCGGCGCGGCGACGTTCTTCACGTCGCGGGCAATCGGCCGCTTCGCGGACCGCTATGGCCGACGCCGGGTATTTCGAATTTTTGCCGTGCTCTCTGTGCTGCCCGTGCTGTTCGTGACGCATCTGCCAGCGATGCCATTCCTGCTAGTTGTGCTCTTCTTCCCGTTCTTCATGGTTGCGGTATCGGGCCGCATGATACCGATGCAGGCACTGATGACGACCGTTCCCGCGCCCGGGCATCGCGGCGCATTTCTCAGCGCCAACAGCGCCGTGCTGGCGCTCGGCACGGGCTGCGGTGCATGGCTTGGCGGATTGATGCTGTCGGTCACGCCGGCGGGGCATATCGATGGTTACGGCATGAACGGCTGGGGGGCGGTCGCGCTCGTGCTGGTGGCGCTTGTGTGGATCAACCGTGTGAAAGCCGCGGACGAGCCGGCTTCGACTCTGGATCCGGGCAGCGCGGAGGTGCCAGCGAGCCGGTAGAAAGCGCGCAGGCGCAGCGGGACGCTTGCAGACATCATCAATGCACCGCTGCAACGTGCCAGCCGACGCCCTTCGTCACGCGTCCTTGTCCTGACGATAAAGCTTGATCACCGCCGAGAAGTCGAGCCGGCCCGCGCCTTTCGTACTCATCGTCTGATACAGCTGTTGCGCGAGCGCGCCGAGATAGACCGGCTGGCGCGCGAACTTCGCGGCATCGGTGGCAAGGCCCAGGTCTTTCAGCATCAGGTCCGTGCCGAAGCCGCCCGTATAGCCGCGCGATGAAGGCGCCGTTTCGATCACGCCAGGAAACGGGTTATATGTGTCTGAACTCCAGCAGCGCCCCGTCGACGTATTGATGATGCCGCCCAGCACGTTCGGATCGATGCCTAGCGCAACGCCTAGCGACATTGCTTCCGCCACGCCAGCCATCGTGATACCGAGCAGGAGGTTATTACAGATCTTCGCGACCTGCCCCGTGCCCGTATCGCCGCAATGGACGATGTTTTTCCCCATCGCCAGGAGTACCGGTTTCACCTGCTCATACGCCGCGACGCTGCCGCCGACCATGAACGTCAGCGTGCCCGCTGCCGCGCCGCCCGTGCCGCCCGACACGGGTGCATCGACGAACGTGTTGCCGTGCTTCGCGGCAAGCTCAGCGCACGTCTTGACGGTCGCCGGATCGATCGTGCTCGAATCGATGATCGTCACGCCTTTCGTGATGCCGGCGAGCACGCCGTCTTCGGCGGTGAGTACGCTCTGCACATGGGCCGCGGCAGGCAGCATCGTCACCACGCATTCGACGTCAGTCACGGCTGCTTTCGCCGAACCGGCCGCCTTCGCGCCTGCGTCGACCAGCGTCTGCACGGCCTGCGCGTTCAGGTCGAATACGTTGACCGTATGCCCCGCCTTCAGCAGATTGAGCGCCATCGGCGCGCCCATATTGCCGAGTCCGATAAAACCGATTTTCATGGTGCTGTCTCCGGAAAGATCGTGGTTTAGCGCAGGCTGATCGTCGTGTTGACGCCATCGTTCACGGTCGCGTCATCGAACCAGCGCGCGGTAACGGTTTTCGTCTGCGTGTAGAACTGCACCACCTGTTTGCCGTAAGGGCCGAGATCGCCAAGCTTCGAGCCGCGTGAACCTGTGAAGCTAAACGAAGGCACGGGCACCGGAATCGGAATGTTGATACCGACCTGGCCAATATCGATGTCGCTCTGGAACTTGCGCGCCGCCGCGCCGCTCTGCGTGAAGAGACCCACGCCGTTGCCAAACGGATTGCGGTTGACGAGTTCGATCGCTTCATCGAGCGTCGCCACACTCAGGACGACCAGTACCGGTCCAAAGATTTCGGTGCGGTAGATTTCCATGTCGGTTGTGACGTCGGTGAAGATCGTCGGGCCGATAAAGTTGCCGTCCTCGTAGCCGGGCACCTCAATGCCGCGGCCGTCGAGCGCCAGCGTCGCGCCCTCCTTCACACCTGCTTCGATCAACCCGAGAATGCGCTGCTTCGCTGCGCGCGAGACGACCGGACCGATATCCGTGTTCGCTTCGCTGCCTGCGTTGACCTTCAGCGTCTTCGCTTTTTCTACGAGATCCGGCAACCATTGCTGCGACGCGCCCACCAGCACGACAGCCGACGTCGCCATGCAACGCTGCCCCGCCGCGCCAAACCCTGCGCCAGCCAGTGCGTTGAGGGTCTGCTCGCGGTTCGCGTCGGGCAACACAACTGCGTGATTCTTCGCGCCCATCATCGACTGGACGCGCTTGCCATGCTCGCTGCCGAGGCGATACACATGCGTGCCGACGGCTGTCGAGCCGACGAACGAAATCGCCTTGACCAGTTCATGCGTACACAGCGCATCGACGACTTCCTTGCCACCATGCACGACGTTCAGCACGCCCTTCGGCACACCGGCTTCGAGTGCGAGTTCGACGAGTTCCATCGTCGACATCGGATCCTGTTCGGAAGGCTTCAGCACAAACGTATTGCCGCAGACGATCGCCATCGGAAACATCCACAGCGGAATCATCGCCGGAAAGTTGAATGGCGTGATACCCGCGCAGACGCCGACCGGTTGACGCAGCGTGTACGTATCGACGCTGCCCGCGACGTTCTCCGCGAATTCGCCCTGCTGCAAGGTGCCGATCGAACATGCATGCTCGACGACTTCGAGGCCGCGGAAGATATCGCCTTCGGCATCCGGAATCGTCTTGCCCTGCTCTCTGCTCAACGTCTTCGCGATGCGCGGCATATGCTCGCGAATCAGCGCCTGATACTTCAACATGATGCGCATGCGCGCGCCGATCGGCGTGTTCTTCCACGTCTTGAACGCGTCATGCGCTGCGCGGATCGCCGCGTCGACTTCGTCGGCAGTCGAAAACGGCACGCGTGCGAGCACGTCCTGCGTCGCCGGGTTGACGATGTCGCGCCATTCGCTGGATTTCGATTCGACGAATTCGCCGTTGATCAGCAGTTTGACAGTGGCCACGTTTGCCGGTTTGCTGGCGATGGTCGAAGAAATTGCGCTCATGCTGGATCTCCTGTGCGATGGCTGCAAACGCAGCCGGACAGCAATGCAAAAAATGACGGGCGGCGGTCAAGCCGCGAAAAGTATCCTGTTTAGCGGGCTAAACGTGTCTAGCGCAGATCGGGAAAATCCTCTTCCCAGTATTCGTCGGGTAGACGCGCGGGTTCGGCCTCGCGCTCCAGCTCGCGACGCCGCAGTTCAACGCGGCGGATCTTGCCCGAGATGGTCTTCGGCAATTCGCTGAACTGGAGCCGGCGAATCCGTTTGTATGGCGCGAGTTTTTCGCGCGAGAACGCGAACACGGCGCGCGCCAGTTCGGGGCCAGCTTCGTAGCCCTGACGCACGGTCACGAACGCCTTCGGCACCGACAGTCGCAGCGCATCGGCACTCGGCACGACCGCCGCTTCGGCAATCGCCTCGTGTTCGATCAGTATGCTTTCCAGTTCGAAAGGGCTCAGCCGGTAATCGGACGACTTGAACACGTCATCCGCGCGGCCGACATAGACGTAGTAGCCATCGTCGCGCCGCATCGCGACATCGGACGTGTGATAGAAACCGTTGCGCATCGCCTGCGCGGTGGCCTTTTCGTTGTTCGCGTAGCCGGTCATCAGGCCGAGCGGACGTTGTGCGAGCGGCAACGCGATTTCGCCTTCGGTAGCGGGCTGATCGTCTGCATCGACGAGTTCGATCCGGTAGCCCGGCAGTGGTCTTCCCATTGACCCCGGCACGACCGGTTGACCCGGCGAGTTGCCGATCTGGCAGGTCGATTCCGTCTGACCGAAACCATCGCGAATCGTCACGCCCCACGCGTGACGCACCCGCTCGATGACCTCGGGATTGAGCGGCTCGCCCGCGCCGACAATCTCGCGCAGCTTCACGGGATACGACGCAAGCGGCTCCTGCACGAGCATGCGCCAGACAGTCGGCGGCGCGCATAGCGTCGTGACGTTGAAACGCACCAGTGCATCGAGCGCTTCCTTCGGCACGAAGCGCGGATTGTTGAAAATGAACACGCAGGCCTGCGCAGTCCAGGGCGCAAAGAAGCAGCTCCACGCGTGCTTCGCCCAGCCCGGCGAACTGATGTTCCAGTGAATGTCGCCCGGTTGCAGACCGATCCAGTACATCGTCGACAGATGGCCTGCCGGGTAGCTCTGATACGTATGCTCGACGAGCTTCGGCTTCGACGTCGTGCCGGAGGTGAAATAGAGGAGCATCGGATCGCTGGCGTGCGTCGGGCCATCGGGCTCGAATGACGGCGACGCATCATAGGCACCGCCGAGATCGATCCAGCCTTCGCGCGGCGTGCCGACAGAAATGCGCTCGACACCCGCATCGATGGTGTCGAATTTGGCGAGCTCGCCGCTATCGACCACCACGTACCGCGCGCCGCCGATCTGCACGCGATCGCGCACGTCATCGGGCGATAGTTGCGTGGCAGCGGGCAGGACGATCGCGCCGAGCTTCATCGCCGCGAGCATCACGTCCCAGAGTTCGATGCGATTCGGCAGCATCAGCAACAGACGGTCGCCGCGCCCAACGCCGATGCCACGCAGAAAGTTCGCCATCCGCGCCGAGCGCTCCGACATCTGCGCATACGAGTAACGCGTGCCCTCGCTCCCCGCGCCATCGACGATCATCAGCGCCGGGTTGTCGTTCCCACGCGCGATCAAGTCGAAATAGTCGAGCGCCCAGTTGAACTCGCCGAGCACGGGCCACGCGAACTCGCGATACGCGCTGTCATAGTCCGTGCGATGGCGAAACAACAGGTCGCGCGCCGCCAGATAGCTTTTCGCTGCAGTCATCGTCGTCTCCTGATTGGCGCACAGGCGCTCTATGTCGGGTCATTCTGCACTTAAACGTGTCGCGCGATCACCATTCTTTGTACTTCGCTGGTTCCTTCGTAAATCTGGGTAATGCGGGCATCCCGATAGTGGCGCTCGACCGCATAGTCTTCGAGGTAGCCGTAACCACCGTGAATCTGGATCGCCTTCGAGCACACCTCTTCGGCGAGTTCGGACGCGTAGAGTTTCGCCTGAGACGCTTCCGACAGACAAGGCAGCCCTTCGCTGCGCAGCCGCGCAGCGTGATGCACGAGCAGGCGTGCGGCGTTCAGACGTGTCGCCATGTCGGCAAGCATGTTTGCGATGGTCTGATGGTCTTTCAGCGCCTTGCCGAACTGGATGCGCTCGTTCGCGTAGGCGCGCGCCGCGTCGAAGGCCGCGCGCGCGATACCGATTGCCTGCGCCGCAATGCCGATACGCCCGCCTTCCAGGTTCGACAGCGCGATCCGCAGGCCTTCTCCCGGTGCGCCCAGCAGATTCGCTTCAGGCACGGCGCAGTCGTCGAGCGAGATCGGGCACGTATCCGACGCGCGGATGCCGAGTTTGCTTTCCGGCTTGCCGACGTTGAAACCCGGCGTCCCAGTCGGCACGATAAAGGCCGAGAGTCCACGCTTGCCGCGATCCGGATCGGTGACGGCGAATACGATCGCGACATCGGCGCGCGAGCCATTCGTCACGAACTGCTTGCTGCCGTTGATGATCCACCGGCCGTCGCTCAACATGGCGCGCGTGCGCAGGTTATTCGCCTCAGAGCCGGCCTGCGGTTCGGTCAGACAGAACGCGCCGATACGTCGTCCGGTTGCGAGGTCGTGCAGATAACGGTCTTTCTGCGCGTCGGTGCCGAAGTTCAGGATCGGACCGCAGCCGACGGAGTTATGCACGCTCATCAGCGTCGCGCATGCCGCGCAGCCCGCGGCGATTTCTTCGAGCGCGAGCGCATAAGCCACATAATCGGTGTAGGAGCCGCCCCATTCGGCGGGCACGATCATGCCGAGAAAGCCGAGCTCGCCCATCTGCGTGACGACTTCCGGTGGCAGTGCGCCGACGCGGTCCCACTCGCCCGCATGCGGCGCGAGACTGTGGACCGCGAAGTCGCGTGCTGCATCGCGGATCATCCGTTGTTCGTCGGTGTAGAAATCGTGCATCGGATCCGCCTTGCGTGGTGCGCTAATGTTGCGTGTGTGTTGCATCCGGCGTATTCGATGCCCGGCCGTTTCGCTGTGCATGACGCGCCGCGAAGGGTTGGCCTGCACGGTGTCGTCTTGTTGCGCTGCAGCGGCGCAACGTGCGAACAACGCCATCCGCCGGGAAAAGTGTAGGTAGTCCGGCGCCCGGGTTCGATGCTCAGCCCGCTCAATCTCGGTGAGCGCATTTACCATAGTCAGAATGAAAAACGAAAAGGGCACCATCTCCGTCAGCCTCGTCGAAGAAACGCTCGCGCTGGCGCGCTCGCGCGGGCTCGACGTGCAACCTGTGATCGAAGCGGCCGGCATCGCGCCACAGGTGCTCGCTTCGCCGAAAAGCCGCGTGACGTCGGCGCAATACGGCGCGTTGTGGGCCGGCATCGCCCGCGCGCTCGACGATGAGTTCTTCGGCCAGGATTCGCATCCGATGAAAAGCGGCAGTTTCATCGCGATGACACAGGCAGCGCTGACGGCGCGCACCGGTGCGCACGCACTCGCGCGCGCCGTCGGCTTCATGCGGCTGGTGCTGGACGATCTCCACGTACGGATCGTGCCGGATGCCACGCGTGTACGACTCGAATTCACGCATCGTGAAGGCACACCGGCACCCACCATGTTCGCCTGTGCGACGTACTTCATCCTGGTCTACGGCCTCGTTTGCTGGCTTGTCGGGCGACGCATTCCGCTGCTACAGGCACGCTTTCGCTGCGCCGAACCACCGGCCGCGCACGAATACCGGCTGATGTTCTGCGACGACATGGCGTTCGATCAGGACGCATCCTTCGTCGATCTCGCACCGGGTTTTCTGGACCTGCCGGTGGTACAGACCACACAATCGGTGAAGGCCTTCCTGCGCGATGCGCCCGGGAGCTTCGTCGTGAAGTACCGCAACCCCGGCTCGCTTGCGGCGCGCGTGCGCAGGCTGCTGCGTGCGCTGCCGATGTCCGCATGGCCCGGCTCCGACGAGATGGCGTTGCGCCTGCATGTTGCAGAAGCAACGATGCGGCGCCGGCTCCGGCAGGAAGGCTATACGTACCAGTCGATCAAGGACGACCTGCGGCGCGACATCGCAATCGGCGAACTGCAGGACACGGACCGCACGATCGCCGACATCGCGACGAGCGTGGGTTTTGCCGAACCCAGCGCGTTCTACCGCGCTTTTCGCAAATGGACGGGCATGCGTCCGACCGACTACCGCATCACGTCGCTCACGCAGCCAGCGGTTCCGGACTAAGCTATAGGTATCAGGCCAGTCCTTTTGGGCCGGCGCTTGCCGACAAGGTGCGCCGGCTGTCCGCGATGAGAACGTACCCGCTTCTCCTGTTCCGGCAGTCTGGTCCGCGCCGTCCATCGACCCGCGACGGCTTTGCGGCCCGGTGTTTCCGGTTTCTGCGCGATGCAGCCGCGTCGGGATTCCTGCTGGTTTTCGCGGCCTTACTTCAGCATTCGGCCTCATTTGCGGCCGCCGGAGCGGCACGCGTCGTCGTGATTCCGGTCAACGGGGCGATTGGCCCCGCCACCGCTGACTTTATCGTTCGCGGGCTCGCCCACGCTGCACAGGATCACGCGCAGCTCGCCGTGATCCAGCTCGACACCCCCGGCGGCCTCGATACGTCGATGCGGCAGATCATCAAGGCGATCCTGTCCTCGCCGGTACCCGTCGCTTCGTATATCGCGCCTGGCGGCGCGCGGGCCGCGAGCGCCGGCACATACATCGTGTACGCAAGCCACATCGCGGCGATGGCGCCCGGCACCAATCTCGGCGCGGCAACGCCCGTTCAGCTCGGCCTCGGTAGCGCTGCGCCGCAACAACCAGGCGCGCCGCTTTCACCCCCTGCTTCCGGCGAAAAGAAAGCAGGTGCGCCTTCGGATGCAGCGTCCGCTTCGACCGCACTCGACGCGCAGTCAACCGAAATCCGCAAGCAGGTACACGATGCCGCCGCCTATATCCGCGGACTCGCGCAGCTACGCGGACGCAATCAGGACTGGGCCGAGCGTGCGGTGCGCGAAGCCGTCAGCCTGTCGGCACGTGAGGCGCTCGACCAGCATGTGGTCGATCTGAACGCGCGCGATGTACCCGACCTGCTGCGTCAACTCGACGGCCGCACCATCAACACCGCCACCGGCGACCAGCATCTCTCGACGACCGGCGCACCGATCGTGTCGCTCGAACCGGACTGGCGCAGCCATTTCCTTGCGGTCATCACCGACCCGAACGTCGCGCTGATCCTGATGATGATCGGCATGTACGGGCTCTTCTTCGAATTCGCCAACCCGGGCTTCGTGTTGCCGGGCGTCGCGGGCGCAATCAGTCTGCTCATCGGTCTCTTTGCGTTGCAGTTGCTGCCGGTGAACTTCGTCGGTCTCGGTTTGATCTTTCTGGGCATCGCATTCCTGATCGCAGAAGCCTTTCTGCCGACGTTCGGCACGCTCGGTTTCGGCGGGATCATCGCGTTCGTGATCGGCGCGCTGATGCTGATCGATACCGACGTGCCCGGCTATGGCGTGCCGATTCCACTGATCGCAGCGCTCACGATCTTCAGCGCGCTCTTTATCTTCGCGGTATCCAGCGTAGCGTTACGCGCGCGTCAAAGGCCAGTCGTTACGGGTTCGGAAGCGATGCTGGGCAGCATCGGCATCGTGCTGGACGAAGTCGTTGTGCCATCCAGTGGGGAATTCACGAATGAAGGCTGGGCGCGCGTACGCGGGGAGCGCTGGCGCGTGATGAGCGCGCAACCGCTGGCCGCCGGCCGCGAAGTACGCGTCACCGGCCGACGCGGCCTGCTGCTCACGGTCGTCCCGCTCGCCGGTAATCCATCACAACAGGGAGAACCCTCATGATCGGTTTCACCTTCGGCTTTGGCAGCATCCTGATTCTGCTGGTCGTCGTGCTGATTGCTTCATCGGTGCGCATTTTCCGCGAGTACGAACGCGGCGTCGTGTTCATGCTCGGGCGGTTCTGGAAGGTCAAGGGACCGGGACTCGTGCTGATCATCCCGATCGTGCAACAGGTGGTGCGCATGGATCTGCGCACCGTCGTGTTCGATGTGCCGCCGCAGGACGTCATCACGCGCGACAACGTGTCGGTGAAGGTCAACGCGGTGATCTATTTTCGCGTCGTCGATCCCGAACGCGCGGTGATTCAGGTCGCGCGCTTCTTCGAAGCTACGAGCCAGCTTTCGCAGACGACACTGCGCGCCGTACTCGGTAAGCACGAACTCGACGACCTGCTCGCCGAACGCGAACAACTTAACGCTGACATCCAGAAAGTCCTCGATGCGCAGACCGACGCGTGGGGCATCAAGGTGTCGAACGTCGAGATCAAGCATGTCGATATCAACGAAACGATGATCCGCGCGATCGCGCGGCAGGCAGAAGCCGAGCGCGAACGGCGCGCGAAGGTGATTCATGCGCAGGGCGAGTTGCAGGCGTCGGCGCATCTGCTGGAGGCCGCGCAGATGCTCGCGCGCCAGCCGCAGGCGATGCAGCTGCGTTACCTGCAGACGCTCACCACCATCGCCGCCGACAAGAACTCGACGATCGTTTTCCCGCTGCCGATCGACCTGCTAAGCGCGGTGATCGACAGGATGAACAAGCCTTCAAACGCCTGAAATGAAAGCGTTATGAAGGCAATCGGACCGTGCTTTCACATCGGAGCGCGCAACAATCAATTGCTGAATGCTGCCTTACCGCTCGCTTGACGTCCCACTAGAATTCGAGGGTTATCCCTTATAAATACAACCGCTACCATGAACATCATCTCCCGCATCGCAGCTGGCGCCCTGCTCGGTGCGTTGCTCGCGCCTTCCGTATTCGCGCAGACCACCGCACAGACTTATGATCCTTCGGCACCGAAAACCCGCGCCGAAGTGAAAGCCGATCTCAAGGCCTGGCGCGCGGCTGGCTACGATCCGCTCGACTGGATCAACTATCCAGAGAACGCTCAACGGGCTGGCAGCATCGTTGCCGCGCAGCGCGCGCAGGCAACGCCGGCCACCACGCAGCAATAAACCACGCCACGTAGCATCGGTCGCGCTATCCTGAGCCGGGTATCATCACGCCCCTTCGACTCCGGAAGCCGACACGATGCAAATCTGGGTAGACGCGGACGCCTGTCCGGTCGTCATCAAGGACATGCTGTTCCGCGCCGCGCGGCGCGTCGGCGTGACCGTCACGCTGGTCGCGAACCAGTTCCTGCGCGTCCCGCCTTCCCCGTTGATCCGCACGATCCAGGTGCCAGCCGGCTTCGATGCAGCCGATGATCTGATCGCCGAACGCGTCGTCACGGGCGACCTCGTCATCACCGCCGATATCCCGCTCGCCGCCGCTGTGCTGCAGAAAAACGCGCACGCGCTGGATCCGCGCGGCAACTGGTACAGCCCCGGCACCATCGAAGAACGTCTGCGCATGCGCGCGATGCTCGACCAGTTGCGCAGCAGCGGCGTCGATACCGGCGGTCCGTCCGCATTCAGCGCACGCGATACGAAGACCTTTGCGGGCGAACTCGACCGCTGGCTTGCGCGTCACGCGCCTCGCGCTGTTCCTTTGCCCGCTACATCTCCGGAAGTTTCCACACCGAAGGATCCGCCGGACGCGCACGACGGATGAGGCCCGTCAACCGGTGTTGCGACGTCTCCACGGCGTGCGCGACGATCCGGTACTTCGTGATCAATCGTGTTTACAATCCGCCCGTGGCCCCACGGTAGCGGCTGATCGGCCTTCTTTTGCCCTCATCTGCTATGACGTCACAGCGACGCTGGCCCGTCATCACAAGAAAACCATCAGGAAACAACGAGGGACGCGACTCATGGACTCGGCAAACCGCTATTTCGGCTTCGACGAAGCCGGTACCAATCTGCGCACGGAAGTGCTGGCAGGCGTGACCACCTTCCTCACGATGGCCTACATCATCTTCGTGAATCCGGCGATTCTCGGCGATGCAGGCATGCCGAAAGATGCAGTGTTCGTCGCGACGTGTCTGGTCGCCGCGCTCGCCACGCTGATAATGGGGCTGTACGCGAACTATCCGATCGCCTGCGCACCGGGCATGGGACTCAACGCGTATTTCGCGTACACCGTTGTGAAGGGCATGGGTTTTACATGGCAGGCCGCGCTTGGCGCGGTGTTCATCTCCGGATGCCTGTTCATGATCGTCACGCTGTTCCGCGTGCGTGAGGTCATCGTGAACGGCATTCCACATTCGATCCGTATTGCAATCACAGGCGGCATTGGCCTCTTTCTCGCAATCATTTCGCTGAAGTCGGCCGGTGTGGTGGTCGGTAATCCGGCAACGCTCGTCACGCTCGGCAATCTGCATGAACCGCATGTGATTCTCGCGATCATCGGCTTTTTCACGATCGTGACGCTCGACTTTCTGCGCGTGCGCGGTGCGATCCTGATCGGTATCGTCGGCGTGACGGTGCTCAGCTTTTTCTTTGGCGGCAATCACTTCAACGGCATCGTGTCGGCGCCGCCGTCGATCGACCTGACGCTCTTTCACCTCGATATCCGCGCTGCGCTCTCGGGCGGCGTACTCAATGTGATTCTCGTGTTCTTCCTCGTCGAACTGTTCGACGCAACCGGTACGTTGATGGGCGTCGCGAACCGCGCGGGGCTGCTGGTCAAAGGCAAGATGCATCGTCTGAACAGGGCGCTGCTCGCCGATAGCACGGCGATTCTCGCGGGCTCGCTGCTGGGCACGTCATCGACTACGGCGTATATCGAAAGCGCGTCCGGCGTGCAGGCAGGTGGCCGCACGGGCGTGACGGCGATTACCGTCGGCGTGCTGTTTCTTGCGGCGCTGTTTTTCGCGCCGCTCGCGGGTGTCGTGCCGGGCTACGCGACTGCGCCCGCGCTGCTCTACGTTTCGTGCCTGATGCTGCGCGAAATGGCCGACCTGCCGTGGGACGACGCCACCGAAGTCGTGCCGGCGGCATTGACCGCACTGCTGATGCCGTTCACCTACTCGATCGCGAACGGCGTTGCGTTCGGCTTTATCTCGTACGCGGGCCTGAAACTGCTGACTGGACAGGCGCGCGAGGTGAAGCTCGTCGTCTGGATCATCGCGGCCGTGTTCCTGTTCCGCTACTTCTATCTCGGCGCGGAATAAGCCACCTTGTCCCGACCGGCTGGTCGCCCGATCGCGACCTCAGTTCAGGTGCGCCAGTTCGCCTCGTAAAAGCGCACGTAACCGCTGCGCAGCACGACGCACTGGGCGCGCGTCTCCGACAGCAGCCGCCGGGTCGCGGCTTCGATACGTTCACGATGCGTGGAGAATGCACCGACCATATCTTCGATGCGCGTCGACGCAGCCCCGTAGTGATCTTCGAGCGTTTCGGCGGTAATCATGCACTCCACCCTCTCCCCATCGACCATTGCCGGGAATGCCAGGGTAAGTTCTTGTCCCGAGTATTCAGGGGTTTCGTTCAGGAAAATGATCTGCATGGGAATCGCCTTTCGGGTGACGAACAATCAATGGGGGCCACACATGTCTGCTAAAAGCGCCTCCTGACCGGGTTGCATGCGTGGATGACAGCCGTACGATCACGGAACGTGACACGCCGCGCGGCTGATTTTATTCACTGTAGACGACTTCTGCCGGGCTGCAAGTTTTCCCTGCTCCGCACACCGCTGTGGTGCATCTTGCCGATCGGCTCCGACCCAGGCCCGTCGTGGGCTTCGCGAAAATACCCCGTTTTCTCCGCATGTCGCGACTGGAATGCATCTTGTATGATGGGGATCTCATCCGCTGTCATGCTGCAGTGCGCCATGACAGCCGCGGCGACCGGCGAGGCTACGTACCTCCTTAGCGCATGCGAGACGAACCGGAGACACGCAGTGACGCAACGTTTTTCGACGACGCCCGTAACGGCTCTGCCGGACGTGATCGCAACGGCGCACGCGCGCTCGTTAGGCGTGGGCCTGCGCGAATCGGAGACGCCCGATTTCCATCCGTTGCATCGCCCCGCGTTGCGCGAACTCGTCGAACGCAATCATTCGCTGTACACGCACGCGTTGCCCGTGATGCAGACGCTACACACGCAGATCGTCAATACGGAGAGCATGGTGCTGCTCACCGATAGCGACGGCGTCATCCTGCACAGTTTCGGCGACAGCGATTTCATCGAGAAAGCGAATCGCGTTGCGCTGTGCGCGGGTGTCTCATGGGCCGAATCGGAGCGCGGCACGAATGCCATCGGCACGGCGCTGGTCGACGGCCAGCCGACGGTCGTTCATGCCGGCGAACATTTTCTCCACGCCAATCACATCCTCACCTGCTCGTGCGCGCCGATCGCCGATCCGTTCGGGCGCATAATCGGCGCGCTCGATGTGAGCGGCGATACGCGCGGCTTTCATAAGCACACGCTGGCGCTCGTGCGCATGTCCGCACAGATGATCGAAAATCATCTGTTCACGAACCAGTTTGCGGACGCCATCCGCATTCACTTCCATGCTCACGCCGAATTCATCGGCACGCTGTTCGAAGGACTCGCCGCGTTTGGGCCGGATGGCCGGTTTCTGTCAGCGAATCGCAGCGCGCTGTTCCAGTTCGGACGTCCGCTCGCGACGCTGCAAGCGCAAACGTTTCCCGAGCTGTTCGGCATGGCGTTGCCGGCGCTTCTGCAACACACGACGTACAAGCCAGGCGAATGCGTGACGCTGACGTTGCCGAGCGGCGTGCGGGTCGTCGCGCGTAGTGAATATGCAGCGGGCGCACGACCCGTGTTCCGCTCTTCGTCCGATGAAGGTTTCGACGGTGGCGCGCGACCCGCGCGGTCGACACGTTCAGCGCCCTCTCCGTCGCATAACGTCACCTTCGCGACGCTCGATACCGGCGATGCGCAGATGTCGGCGGTACTTCGGCGCGTCGAAAAAGTGCGCGGCCGGGACATCCCGATTCTGGTGCTCGGGCATACGGGCACCGGCAAGGAGTGGCTTGCGCGAGCCATTCACAACGACTCGCCGCGTCGCGACGCGCCGTTCGTCGCGGTGAACTGCGCGTCACTTCCCGACACGCTGATCGAAGCCGAGCTGTTCGGCTATGAAGATGGCGCGTTCACAGGCGCGAAGAAGCGCGGCAGCGTCGGGAAGATTGTGCAGGCCGACGGCGGCACGCTGTTTCTCGACGAAATCGGCGACATGCCGCTCGCCCAGCAGGTCCGGCTGATGCGCGTGCTGCAGGAGCGGACCGTGGTACCGCTCGGCGGGACACGCGCGATTCCGGTCGACCTGCGCGTTATCTGCGCGACGCATCGCAACCTCCGCGCGATGATCGAAGCGGGCACGTTCCGCGACGATCTGTACTACCGGATCAACGGGCTGGTCGTAACCTTGCCCGCGCTTGGGGAACGGTCCGATCTCGCCGCGCTGATCGCGCGGATGCTCGAACTGCAGCGTGACAGCGACGCCGCCGTTCCTGCGCGCGTCTCGGATGCCGTTCTCGAACGCCTCGAACGTTGCCGCTGGCCGGGGAATCTGCGGCAAATGGCGAACGTTTTGCGTACAGCGGCCATCATGGCTGAAGGCGAGGAAGAGATCGGGCTCGAGCATCTGCCGGACGATTTCCTGCAGGACTGCGACGCCGCGCCGAACGAAAGGCGTGTATCACCGTCGACCCGGGCGGTTCAGCCCATGAACGTTGAAAGCGTCGAGAACGTGGCATCCGGGAAGATGCAGGACTGGCAGGCTGCGTTGATCGAACAGACGCTCGCGCGCCATTCCGGCAACGTGTCTGCGACGGCGCGTGAACTCGGACTCGCACGAAACACGGTCTACCGGTATCTGCGGCAGCGGCGCGCGCAGTGAGGGCGGCCACGCCGCGATGTATCTTCGAGTGATGCAGCCCGTCGGGTTAAGCTAAGCTTCTGCGTTTGTGCTTTCCGCGTGATTGCGAGCGAACCCATCATGGCCTGCCGACACCATTTCGAATGCGATTTGAGCGATGACGTTCGCAGGAAAGCGTACGTTGTTTTTTCCGGTGCTTTGGCACGGCAGCAGATGACTTCCTGCGGGCCAGGCCGTGTCTGAGCCCACGCAACCGTTCTTCGTTCGCATCGAACCGCTCGGACAGACGTTCGAAGCGCCCGACTCGCTGACGGTTCTGGAAGCTGCCGGCTTCGCCGGTTTACGGCTACCGAGATCGTGCCGCAACGGCACGTGCAGGACCTGCATGTGCCAGATGAAGGAAGGTCACGTGCGATACACGATCGAGTGGCCTGGACTCACCAGGGAGGAAAAGGCCGAAGGTCTGATCCTGCCCTGCGTGGCAATCGCGACGTCGGATCTGGTGATCGAGGTGCCGGGGGCCATCGAACTCCAGAAATCCTGAGGTTCACCTCACATCCGCGAACCCAGCGCCCGCTCGATCTTGCGATCGGTTTTGTACTGGCTGAGCGCATACACCGACCAGATTGCAGCCGGAATCCAGCCAATCAGCGTGACCTGCAGGATCAGACAGACGATCCCGGCAAACGGACGCCCAATCGTGAAAAACTGGAACCACGGCAAGATGATGGCGAGCAATAAACGCATATCTGTTTTCTCTTCCGACAAGGCGCGCGCATCCGGCGCGCAGGTAATCAATCGATCGGCGTAAACCGCGACACGGTTATGCCGTCGTGTTCGACAGGCTCGAAAAATACCGAGGCCGGACGGGTCCAGATCGTACCATTCGCCGCGCGGTAGACGATCATCGTGACGCCCGGGTCCGACTCCAGCGTCGCCTCGCAGACCAGTTCGTAAATACCACCCTTGTAATGCCGGTATCGCACCGAGTCACTCCTTTTCAACGTGATGCATGCGCTGAGGCTGCCCGCGACGTTCAACTCGCGCTTTCTTTCATCTGCTTCAGATGCTTGTAGACCGTTGCGCGCCCCATGCCGAGCACGGCAGCCACATAGTTCGCCGAACTCTTGCCGCGGAACGCGCCCTCGGCATACAGCGCTTCAACCAGTTCGCGCCGGTGATCGCGTGTCAGTGAATTCAGACCAATCTGCCGTTCACGCAACCAGCCATGCAGAAACGTGTTGATGCGGTCCTGCCAGTCGTCGCGAAAGAGTTCGTCCGGCTGCGCGACGATGCCCGCTCCCTTGATGAACAGGTCGAGCGTCGAACGGACGTCCTCGAACACCGCGATATTGAAGTTGATGCACATCATGCCCGCGGGTTTGCCCTCGTCGTCGAACAGGACGTTGCTCACGCAACGCATGCGGCGACCATCCCAGTTCAGTTTTTCGTACGGGCCGATCACGCGTTCGCGCACCGAATGATCGATTTCTTCGAGCGCCGAGTCGTCGCCGATTTCGCGCTTCGACAGATTATTCGCGAGATACAGCACGGTCTGGTCGCGCAGATCGTGGATCACCACTTCGGCGTAGGGGAAAAAGAGCGTCGCAATGCTGTCCGCGAGCGGTGCATAGCGGGTCAGCAGCAGGTCTTTGACGGGAGACGACTTTTTCTTGCGCATGGGTTCTGTAAGCACGTGGGCGGATTCGGGGCGCACTGCCATTCTTCGGCAGTGCTGGCAGGCGCGGAGGAATCGTCGCCACCCGGACGGTTTCTGTCAAGCTTCTTCACGCGGCGGCATTTGCAGGTGCCGCAGCAACCCGTACGCGATCGCGACATCCTCCAGTCCAAGGCCGATCGAGCGGAAAAAAACGTGCTTCCTGTACGACGGTTTTTTGCACGTGCCGCAGACCAGTTCCGGCAGATCGCCGGCCACGCTTTCCGCCGACCATCCATGCCGCTCAGCCGCCAGCTTCATTTCACCCGCGCTGCCGGGCGTCGTGCGCCGGTAGTCGCAGTAGACATCCATATCAGGCAGCCACGCAGGTGGGATCTCGTGCGCGTTCGCGACGTTCGTGCTGATCGACGTGATCAACGCGGGCTTTGTCAGCGCGTCGTCGGGCAGCACCGGCGTCCCCGACGACGTGCACAGCATCACGACATCCGCATCGCGCACGCAGTCTTCGACACTCGCGCTGAACGTCGCACGCGCGTCGATTCCGGCGATAGCAGCCTGTTTCGCTGCGTCGCGCTGCAGGTCCAGCGAAAACACCCGAATCGACTCCCACGGCCGCAACGGCGCGACGTGCCGCAGGTGCGCCTGCGCGACCGCGCCGGAACCGATGATCGCGAGATGTCGCGCATCAGCGCCGGCGAGATGCTCGACGGCGAGCGCCGTCGTCCCGGCGGTGCGTTCGGTGGTCAGCAGGCCAGCGTCGCACCACATCAGCGGCTGCCCGGTTTCCATCGACATCAGTGCAGTCCACGCCGTCACGATCGGCCGGCCGCCGGTCACGATATACGGCGACAGCTTCGCACCGAACACCTTCGCCTCGGCCATCGCGCCAAGGTATGTGATGAAGTCGCCGGCGCCAGCGGGAAAAAGCGTGAGCGTCTGCGGCGGCTGCACGGCGTTTTCATGGCCCAGTGCGCGAAACATGGCTGCCAGCGCGCCCCGTACGTCCAGCGCCGGCAATGCGCGCCGCACGGTTTCTTCGTCGACGATCAGAGGACCTGCCGGTTCATTCCTGCTCATATGCGTATTTCTCCAGATCGGGCGCGCCTGCGAAATGCAGGTTGCACGGTTTAAATTGTAGACATAGAGTCTACTCTAGACTATTTAAACCAGATTTGCTCGTATTCCCTATAGTCTACGATAGACATTTAGTCTATATTTGATCCACGTCATTTGTCGTTTCCGCTCTCTCACGCAGTTCCAACCCACGCCAGGAACCGTTCATGAAACTCAAGCTTTCTGTCTGCCTCGCCGCCGCTCTCGTCAGTCTCGCTAGCACCGCCCACGCTGCTGATACGTTGCGTTTCGGCGTTGAAGCGGCCTATCCTCCGTTCGAAAGCAAAAGCCCGTCGGGCGAGCTGCAGGGCTTCGACATCGATGTCGGCAATGCCGTCTGCAAGAAGATGAATGTGAAGTGCGTGTGGGTCGAAAATTCGTTCGACGGCCTGATTCCTGCCCTACAGGCGCGCAAATTCGACGTGATCAACTCGGCGATGAACATCACCGGCAAGCGCAAGCAGAGCATCGATTTCACGCCGCCCGTCTATATCGTGCCGATCGTGATGGTGGCGAAGCGTGATTCGAAACTGCTGCCCGACGCGAAGAGCCTGCAGGGCAAGCGGGTGGGCGTGTTGCAGGGTTCGTCGCAGGAAGATTTCCTGAAGGCGCACTGGGCGACCGCGGGCGTTTCAATCGTCTCGTATCAGGACCAGGACCAGGTGTATGCGGATCTCGTCGCGGGCCGGCTGGACGCATGCGTACAGGAAGCCCAGACCGTGCAGGACGGCTTTCTCGGCAAGCCCGAGGCCCGCGACTACGCGATTCTCGGCGCACCGCTGAGCGATCCCGCGACGCTCGGTGAAGGCACGGGTCTTGGTCTGCGCAAGGGCGATCAGGCGCTGAAGACGAAGGTCGTCGCCGCACTGGATTCGCTGAAAAAAGACGGCACGCTGAGCGCGCTCTCGCAGAAGTACTTCAAGCGCGACATCATTGCGAAATAAGCCGCTCCTGATTTAGAGTCGACTGCTTCGAGCCGCGTCGGTGCGGCTCGACTCCGGGTCATGCAGTGTGTGCGCACGCGCGCGTACATGCGCATCGCGCCCGTTACTCAGGCATTGAAGCACTCAAGCGGAAAAGCGGGTCTATGGATTTCGACGTCATCGTACTGGGTGCCGGCATTGTCGGCGTGTCTTCCGCACTCCATCTGCAGGATCGCGGGCGGCGTGTCGCACTGGTCGACCGGCGCGGCCCCGGCGAGGAAACCAGCTTCGGCAACGCCGGGCTGATCGAGCGGTCGTCGATCGTGCCGTATGGTTTTCCGCGACGCTTCGGCACGTTGCTGCGCTACGCGCGCAACGCGTCGACTGATCTCTATTGGGACTACAAGGCGATTCCGTCGTACGCGTCGTGGCTGGCGCGATTCTGGTGGGAGTCGTCGCCGGAACGGCTGGCTGGCGCCGCGCGCGACATGCTGCCGCTGATCCAGCGCTGCGTGACGGAACACGATGCGCTGATCGCACGCGCGGATCTCGGCGCGCTTGTACACGACGGCGGCTGGATCGAGGCATTTCGCACTCAGGCGGCATTCGACGACGAGGCGCCCGCGGCCGAAGTCTCCGCCCGCGAAAACGGTCTTCGCGTAGTTCCGCTCGACGCAGCCGCGCTGCGCGCGCGCGAACCCGGTCTCGCGGAAGGTTTTTGTGGCGCACTCCACTGGCTGGACCCGAAGAGCGTCGCTAATCCCGGCGCGCTGACGAAAGGCTATGCACGCCTCTTCGAAGCGGGCGGCGGCACGCTGCTGACCGGCGACGCAACCACCCTGCTCGCCGAAGACGACGCGTGGACCGTACAGACGACAGCCGGCAGGATCAGCGCAAAGGAAGTCGTCGTCGCGCTCGGCCCCTGGTCGGATACGGTGTTCGGCCCACTCGGCTACCGTATTCCGCTGCGCACGAAGCGTGGCTATCACATGCACTACGAGCCGGTACGGCAGATCCTGTCAGTGCCGGTCGTCGATACCGAAAAAGGCTATGTGATCGCGCCGATGCAAGGCCGGTTGCGGCTCACGACGGGCGTCGAAATCGCCCGACGCGGCGCCCCGCCAACGAGCGTCCAGCTCGAACGCGCGGAACGCATCGCGAAGCCCGTGTTTGGCCTCGGTGCACGCGCGGATGCAGCGCCCTGGCTCGGCATGCGGCCGTGCACGCCGGACATGCGGCCTGTTATCGGCCCCGCGTCGCGCCATCGCGGCCTGTGGTTCGCGTTCGGCCACAACCATCATGGGTTGACGCTCGGGCCGGTTACCGGCCGCCTCCTCGCTGAAATGATGACCGGCATGACGCCTTTCACCGATCCGCGGCCGTACCGGGCAGAACGGTTCAGGTGAGGTGAGGTGAGCCAGTGCCGGAGTCCTGGATAATCCGCTCCGCCCGCACCGCCCGCACCACCCGCGCGACTCACGTATCGCGTACATCACCCGCGCCCGACGATTTTTGTCCGGTTGGCGGCGCACTATTGGCGTGTGATAAGTGCGTATCCATTTTCCGGAGCGACACGATGGCCACGCTAGAAGCGTTTCGTGCCGTGCTCGACGATACAGGCACGCCCGAGATCATCCGCAATCACATCATCGATTCGCTGCAGTACGCGCTGCGCAATCATGGACAGATTTTCACTGCGAAAGAAGTCGAGTGGCTCGCCGCATGGGACGACGCGCGCATTCCGCTCGCCGCATCCCGCGAGCTGAAAAAACGCGAGCCGGCAAAAATGAACTGAAGCGGTTTCCCCGCGCGCCGCCTGCGCTGCGCGCGGCGCCCGTCAACATCTGGAGAACGCGCTTCCGAACGATTGCGCGAAGGCCTGCAGTAGAATGTCTTTCCGCCGCTACCCCCCGGCGCGGAAAACTTTTTGCTATCCAATCGGTCCCATTTAGTGCATCATATTGGAATAGCTGTACCCTGAATCGGCAGTACAGGCAGTATCGATCGGCACCAACCGGCGTCTCCGCAATACCCCCGACAGTTCGACCGCCGCCCGTCGGCGATCCCGTCACTCCGGCAATGCGCTACGCGCATTCGCTGTCGCGAGTTGTGCATTTTCATGCGCCCAGTGCCCACGCGGCATCGGCGTGTTTCTTCTCCATCGAATCCGCGAATCGACGCGGTTGAGCGCAAGTCTCGTTGAAGCGGGCTGGCGCCATTCTTTTTTCGTGCGGCGCGCCGTATGGCTGCGCCGCCAGGCTGGCCGTTCCCGTGCGTCACGCGCTGGACATGCTGGCCACGTATTACAGGACATATAGTTTTATGACTCAAGCTGTCAGAACCTACAAGGGCTACGAAATTCACCCGCTCGTGTACCCGCGCCGTCATTCCGATGAGCAGACGCGACGCAACCCCGACGCCGGCTACGAAGCGTCGGTGCGCATCTGCCGCGTGGGCGCGAACCCGTCGGCCGATGGCCGCGTGTTCCGTCTGCCGCATCTGTGGCCGTTCGAAGGCACGGGCAAGGCGCGTCTCGCGTGCATGGCGCACGCCGAGCAACTGATCGACGGCCGTGTGGATGGCCAGTCGGTCGCCGATCTTTGAGCGGCATCGTTTCGATCGGCGCTGTTTCAAATCGTTTTACAGGCGCGCCACGGCGCTGCCTTTTACCGCACCACACGCTTCGCCGGCATCCGGTCGAAGCGACCCAAACTCATTGACCAGGAGCTATGCATGGCGAAAGAAGAACTGCTTGAACTGGACGGTATCGTCGACGAAGTACTTCCGGATAGCCGTTACCGCGTGACGCTCGACAATGGCGTCGTGGTAGGCGCATATGCGTCCGGACGCATGCGCAAGAATCACATCCGTATTCTCGCGGGCGACCGCGTGACGCTTGAACTGTCGGTCTACGACCTGACGAAGGGCCGCATCAACTTCCGCCACAAGGACGAACGTGCTGGCGGCGGTGGCGGCGGCGCACGCAGCTCGCAATTCCGTCGGCGCTAAGCCGACCGTAGCGGCCGGATTGACATAGCCGCTGCACTATCGTTCGTGGGTCCGTCGGGCGCGTCTTCTATTCGCTGAACAGTGCGCCAAGACCGCTGCCGGATTGCAGGCGGACCTGCTGAACGACACGCTCCTCGAGTTCTTCGAGGTGAACGCGCATCACGTCCAGCGCGGCGTGCAGGTTACCTGCATCGAGCGCTTCGATGATCTGCGCGTGCTCGTCCGCGGAACAGGTCGATCCCTTCGACGGATCGTACAGCGCCTTATACAGCTCGGTCTTCCCGACCAGTTGCACCACCAGCCCCAGCAATTCCGTGCCACCGGCCAGTTCGGTCAGAAGCACATGAAACTGCCCCGCAAGGCGCACCGCGTCATCGATACGGCCAGCCTGCTGCGCCGCCTCTTCCTGACGCACATGCGCGCTCAACCGGCGCTTCTGCTGCGACGACAACGCCCCGCATGACGCGGCGACGATCCCCGCCTCCACAATCTGCCTTGCGCGATACACCTGCCGGATGTCCTCTTCGGACGGCGCAGGGACGAACGCGCCGCGATGCGCTTCCAGCACCAGCTTCCCCTCGAAACCGAGCCGCGTCAGGACCTTGCGCAACGCGCCGCGCGTGCAGCCGAACGCCGCCGCCAGATCGCGTTCGACAAGTTGCGCGCCCGGTCGCAGCTTCCCTTGCAGCAACGCGGAAGTGATCGATGCGTAAATGCGCTCCTCGACGGTAATCGACGCGTTCGCGGACCCGGCAGCGGGCGGCGCGTCTTCGGCGATCGAGGATGAATGTCGGGCGTGTGAGGTCATGAACGGGTGATGAAAACGGGCTGTCTTGCGATGTCGGGCGGCATTGTAGCGAGACGGACCGGTAACGGCCAGGGATCCGCCAATGCGCAACGCCGGTAATACCGGGCATAGCCGGCTGGTTAACCATTTTATACAAAAATGGTTAACCATAATGAGGTACAGAAATGCGCTCGTGCAGGCTGCACAACCCGCAGCGGCTTCAGCGCTTCCCTCCTCATCCCCGTTCGACGAAGGTCTCCGTGAGTCAAAATTCCAGCCCCGCCCACCCTTGCGCGGACGCGTCCAGCACCTCACATGCAACGCGCGCCATGACATGGCATGACGGCGTGTGGCTGTGCGCAATCGTCGTTGTCGGCATCAACCTGCGTCCGCTCCTGACGTCGCTCAGCCCGCTGATGGCGACGATCCGCGAGGCGGCCGGTCTCAGCTTCTACGGCGCGTCACTGTTGACAAGTCTGCCGGTCGTTGCGATGGGGCTCGGCGCGTTCGGCGCGGGTGCGCTCACGCGGACGGTCGGCGAAACGCGCGGCGTGGCACTCGGACTTCTGGCGATTGCGCTCGCGTGCGCCGCGCGCTGGCCGGCCGACAGCGGCGCCACCCTGCTATTTACGGCGGCGCTGGCGGGCATTGGCGTCGCGTCGATCCAGGCGCTACTGCCTAGCCTGATCAAACAGCGTTTCGGTGCGCGCGTGCCGCTGGCGATGGGCATGTTCTCGGCGTCGATCATGGGCGGCGGCGGTCTCGGCGCAGGGCTGAGTCCGTGGATCGCGCAGCTTGCCGATTCGTGGCACGCGGCGCTCGCTGTCTGGGCCGTGCCGGCACTTGCCGCGCTCATTTACTGGCTTCGTTTGAACCGTCGTGCGACGCGCGCTTCGCCGGCTGCGAGCGTCCCGCCCATGCAACAGGCACCCGCCATCAACCTCTGGTGCAACCGCCGCGCCTGGGCGCTTGGACTGCACTTCGGGCTCGTCAACGGCGGCTATACGAGCCTTGTCGCCTGGTTGCCCGCGTATTACCAGCAGCATGGCGCCGACGTTGCCACGAGCGGCTCGCTGCTCGCCGGCATGACCGTGTTTCAGGCCGCCGCCGCATTGTTGCTGCCACTCGCCGCCGCGCCATTTCGCGACCGGCGTCCGTGGCTTGTCGCAGGTCTTGGTGCGCAGCTGGCGGGCATCGTCGGGCTGATCGCATGGCCGGAGTCGGCGCCGGTGCTGTGGGTCGCGCTTGCAGGCGCGGGCCTCGGCGGCACGTTCTCCGTCACGCTGGTTACGACGCTCGACCACTCCGCGGACCATCGGCTCGCCGCCCGGCTCGTCGCGTTCGTACAGGGTGCCGGTTTTGTCGTCGCGGCGGCAGCGCCCATGCTGGCGGGCTTCGTGCGCGACCTGACCGGCACCTTTACCGCCGCGTGGATCATGCTCGCAGTGAACATCTCAGCGATGATTGCACTGACGTTTGCTTTTTCTCCGCATAGCTACGGGCGAGCGCTGGATACCGCGCGGAAGCCCTTCGCATAAATGCGCCAAAAGATTCGCCACATGATTCGCCAATAACATCTTAAACCTATGTAAATAAACAACTTTTTTACATTAAAAAACGGTGTTAAGATTCGCCACGCGATCCGCCAAAATCACCGCCATGGCAACCTCCCACTCGAAGTATCCGTACTACGCCGTCCATCAGATGCATCCGCTTCTGCCCTCGGACCCGAAGCTGGACAGCCTGCGCCCGCTTGCCGCCGAAGTCATCAGCGACGCCAAGGACCTCGCAGCGCACGGCATGCCGCATCTGCGCGATCTGCTGCGTGAAGCGCTGCGCCCGATGAACTCGTACTACACCAACAAGATTGAAGGCCAGCATACGGAGCCGCTTCTGATCGAGCAGGCGATGCAGCAGGACTTTTCGAGCAAACCCGCGGAAGCCCGCAAACAGCGCATCGCAGTGGCACATATCGCTACCGAGGAATGGGGCGAGCAGGCATTCCCGTCCTTCGATTCGAACACCTTTTTTGAAGGCTCGGTGGCGCAGGCCATCCATCGACATCTGCACGACCAGCTTTCGCCCGACGATCTGACCCAGATCGATGACGACGGCCACGAAGAAACCATTGTCCCCGGCGCCTGGCGTGATCGCGGTGTGAAGGTCGGCGAGCATATCCCGCCTGATCCCGCCACGGTGCCGGCGTTTATGGACGAATGGCATCGTGGATACCGTCACGCCCGGGCGGGCGAAACCGCGGTCATCGCGCTGATGGCCGCGCACCATCGGCTCGCCTGGATTCACCCGTTTCTGGATGGCAACGGCCGTACGGCACGTCTGCACACGCATCTCGGGCTCTCGGCGCTGGGTTTGACGCAGGGCCTGTGGTCGCCAATGCGCGGGCTCGCGCGCGAGCAGACACGCTATTACAACCATCTGATCGAAGCCGACCAGCCGCGTCAAGGCGACTACGACGGTCGCGGCGTGCTGTCGGAAAAAGGCCTTGTCGACTTTATCGAATTCGGCATGAACATCTGTCTCGACCAGGTGCGCTTTATGGACGGCATGCTGGATATGCGCGCTTTCGAAGCCCGGCTCGCCCAGATGCTCGCCGCGGAGGGCACCCGCGAGACCACCCGATATCTGCGGGTCGAAGCTGCGCAGCCGCTCGCATGGCTCGGCACGGTTGCTTCGATGGAACGCGCGCGCTTCAAGGGCATGATGGGGCTCGCCGCCCGCACCGCCGACCGCGTGCTCGCCGATCTGCTCAAACTCGGCATCGTTCAGTCCAGAACGCCCAAAGGTCCGGTCGAACTGGCGCTGCCGCTCAGTCTTTTTCGCTATCTGTTTCCACGCTTATGGCCTGAAGCCGAGTCGAACACGGCATGAGTGCCGGACGCGTCCAGAAGGGCGCATCGCGCGCCACGAACGCGCCCGCTCGCGCTAACTCTGTGCGACGCCGCGGCCCGCGCACTGCTGCGGTGCAATACGCCTTCCGCGTCCCAGACCGTCAAACGCAGGCCCGACAAGGCTTTCCGCCGATGCGGCAACATGGCATAGCTGTTGCTAAATAGCTATCGCACCTTGCAACGGCGCATGGATGCATGACTCGGGTGCCGCGCGACAGACAGTCCGCGGACCAGTAGCGAAACGGCACACCGTGCCGTTCACCGGTCGGGCAATGGCGTTCGACGTTTGTCGTATCCGGTACATCACCCGGATGCGATCCGACGACGGAACTATCATGGACCGCAGCTTCTGGCGCAATGGCCACACCCCCACGCTGTTTTCTGCATTCCTCTATTTCGATCTGAGCTTCATGGTCTGGTATCTCCTCGGACCGTTGCAGATCCAGATCGCACACACACTGTCGCTCAGCACCCAGCAACGCGGGTTGATGGTCGCGACGCCGATTCTTGCTGGCGCCATCCTGCGTGTGTTCATGGGCATGCTCGCCGATCGTATCGGCGCGAAGCGCGCGGGTCTGATCGGCCAGGTTCTCGTGATCGCGAGCCTGCTGGTTGCGTGGCGCACCGGAGTGCATTCGATGGCACAGGTGCTGCTGTTCGGCGCATCGCTGGGCGTTGCGGGCGCGTCGTTCGCAGTCGCGCTGCCGCTCGCCTCGCGCTGGTATCCGCCCCATCAGCAAGGCACCGCGATGGGCATCGCCGGCGCAGGCAATTCCGGCACCGTGCTCGCCGCGCTGTTCGCGCCGGTGCTGGCCGTTGCGTTCGGCTGGCAGAACGTGTTCGGCATCGCGTGCATTCCGCTCGTCGCCGTGCTGGTGTTCTATACGATCAGCGCAAAGGATGCGCCGGGCGTCACCACGCACAAGCATCTGCGCGACTACGCACGCATGCTCGCCAATCGCGACGCATGGTGGTTCATGTTCTTCTACTCGCTGACGTTCGGCGGCTTCTCAGGCTTCGCGAGCGCCCTGCCCGGCTACTTCCATGACCAGTTCGGTTTCGATCCGAAGCTGGCCGGCTGGGCCACGGCCGCGTGCGTGTTCGCAGGCTCGGTGATGCGTCCGTTCGGCGGCTTGATGGCCGATCGCGTGGGCGGTACGCGTTCATTGCTGAATGTGTTCGCTGCTGTCGCTGTACTGATCGGCATCGCAGGCTTTGGTGCAGGCGGTCCGTTCGTCACGCTGACGCTCTTTATCGGGGCGATGCTGTGTCTGGGTGCCGGCAATGGCGCAGTGTTCCAGCTCGTGCCGCAGCGCTTTGCAAAAGACATCGGTGTGATGACGGGCCTGATCGGCATGGCGGGCGGCATCGGTGGCTTTGCGCTTGCTGCGAGTCTCGGTTCGATCAAGCAGGCGACCGGTGACTATTCGATGGGTCTCTGGCTCTTTGCTGCCCTGGCCGCACTCGGCTGGGCGGGCATGAGCAACGTGAAGCGCCGCTGGCGCAGTGCGTGGTCGGTTGCAGCCGCACGCGTCTGAACGGGAAGACACCATCATGAACAAACCTCGTCTCGTTGTTATCGGCAACGGCATGGCCGGCATCCGCACGATCGAAGAACTGCTGACGATCGCGCCCGGTCACTATGACATCACCGTGTTCGGCTCGGAACCGCATCCGAACTACAACCGCATCCTGCTTTCGCCGGTGCTCGCCGGTGAACAGGCATTCGGCGACATCATCCTCAACACGGTCGAGTGGTATCAGGAAAACGACATCACATTGCATCTCGGCAAAACGATCGAACGGATCGATCGCGTGAAACGCGTGGTCGTGGCCGATGACGGCACCGAAGCAGCCTATGATCGTCTACTGATCGCAACCGGCTCAACGCCGTTTATCCTGCCTGTGCCCGGCAAGGACCTGAACGGCGTGATCACGTATCGCGACATCCGCGATACGCAGGCGATGATCGATACCGCCGCGGTGAAGCGTCACGCGGTAGTGATCGGCGGCGGTCTGCTCGGCCTCGAAGCGGCGAACGGTCTGAAGCTGCGCGGCATGGACGTTACCGTCGTGCATCTGGGCGACACGCTGCTTGAACGTCAGCTCGATTCGACTGCGGGCAAGCTGCTGCAACGTTCGCTTGAAGAACGTGGCCTCGCGTTTCTGCTGGGCAAATCGACGTCGGAAATTGTCGGCAATGACGCCGGCGAAGTGTGTGCAGTCCGCTTCAAGGATGGCGAGACCGTGCCTGCCGATCTGGTTGTGATGGCGGCCGGCATCCGCCCGAATACGACGCTTGCCGAAGCCGCAGGCCTTTACTGCGATCGCGGCATCGTGGTGAGCGATTCGCTGCAGACGTACGATCCGCGTGTCTATGCAGTGGGCGAATGCGTGAGCCATCGTGGCATTGCGTATGGCCTCGTTGCGCCGCTCTTCGAGCAGGCGAAAGTCTGCGCGAACCATCTCGCGCTGCTGGGCATCGGCAGCTACAAGGGCTCGGTGCTGTCGACGAAACTCAAGGTCACCGGTATCGATCTTTTCTCCGCCGGCGATTTCATGGGCAGTGAAGGCACCGAGGAAATCGTACTCTCCGATCCTTCCGGAGGCGTCTACAAGAAGCTCGTGATCAAGGACGATCAGCTCGTCGGCGCGTGCCTGTATGGCGATACCGCCGACGGCGCATGGTATTTCAAGCTGCTGCGCGAAGGCCGCAAGCTCGGCGAGCTGCGCGATCACATCATGTTCGGCGAATCGAATGTCGGTGATTCGGGCGTGCAGGGTCAGAGCCGCGCCGCCGCGATGGCGGACAGCGACGAAGTCTGCGGCTGCAACGGTGTATGCAAAGGCACGATCGTCAAGGCGATCACGGAAAAAGGCCTCTTCACACTCGATGAAGTGCGCAAGCACACCAAGGCTTCGAGCTCATGCGGCTCGTGCACGGGTCTTGTCGAGCAGATCCTGATGAGCACGGTCGGCTCCGACTTTCAGGAAACGCCGAAGACGAAGGCGATCTGCCATTGCACCGATCATAGCCACGGCGACGTGCGCAAGACGATCCGCGATCATCATCTGGTGACGCATCGCGAGGTGTACGACTTCCTCGAATGGCGCACGCCGAATGGTTGTGCAACCTGCCGCCCGGCAATCAACTACTACCTGCTGTCGACGTGGCCACGCGAAGCCGTCGACGATCCGCAAAGCCGTTTCGTCAATGAGCGCGTGCACGCGAACATCCAGAAAGACAACACGTTCTCGGTGATTCCGCAGATGAAGGGCGGCGTGACGAACGCGGCCGAACTGCGCCGGATCGCGGACGTCGCCGATAAATACAACGTGCCGATGGTTAAGGTCACCGGCGGTCAGCGGATCGATCTGCTGGGAATCAGGAAAGAAGATCTGCCGAATGTGTGGAAAGACCTCGGCATGCAGTCGGGTCACGCGTATGGCAAATCGATTCGCACGGTTAAAACATGCGTGGGCAGCGAGTTCTGCCGCTTCGGCACGCAGAACAGCACGCAGATGGGTATCGACCTTGAAACGATGCTCGCGAACATGTGGTCACCGCACAAGGTGAAGCTCGCCGTTTCTGGTTGTCCGCGCAACTGTGCGGAAGCCGGTATCAAGGACGTCGGCGTAATCGCGGTGGACAGCGGCTGGGAACTGTATGTGGGTGGCAATGGCGGCATCAAGACCGAAGTCGCACAGTTCCTCGTCAAGGTGAAGACGTCCGATGAGGTCAAGGAATTCTCCGGCGCGTTCCTGCAGCTTTATCGCGAGGAAGCGTGGTATCTCGATCGCACTGTGCATTACATCGAACGCGTGGGCCTCGATTACATCAAGAAGAAAGTGGTCGACGATGCCGCAAATCGCAAGGCGTTGTATGAACGCCTGCTGTATTCGCTCGAAGGACTGCCTGACCCGTGGGAAGCGCGCATCGGCGGCAAGCAGAAGCACGAATACATCCCGCTGAAAGTCGTGGCCTGAGGACGACACCATGGACATGAAAGTGACTCAACAATGGACCCGCATCTGCGACGTCGCAGATATTCCGCCGCTCGGCAGCCGCGTACTCGAACGTGAAGCCGGCAACGTCGCGATCTTCCGCACCGCGCAGGACAAGGTGTTTGCGCTGCTCGACCGTTGCCCGCACAAGGGCGGCTCGCTGTCGCTCGGCATCGTGCATGGTGAAAGCGTGACGTGCCCGCTGCACGCCTGGAATATCGATCTCGCAAGCGGTCAGGCCCGCGCGCCCGATGAAGGCTGTGCGCGGCATTTTCCGGTTCGTGTGGACGAAGACGGTTCGATTTATCTCAGCCTCACCTGAACACGCGTGGAGATACGATGAAGACCGTCACCCGTTCCACCTGCTGCTACTGTGGCGTCGGCTGCGGCGTGCTCATCGAAGCGGAGAATGGCCGCATCACGGGTGTTCAGGGCGATCCTGATCACCCGGCGAATTTCGGCAGGCTCTGCACGAAAGGGATGTCGCTTGCGCTAACGGCACAAAGCGAAACGGGTCGTGCAAAGGTGCCGGAAATGCGTCTGCGACGCGATGCGCCGCGCCAACAGGTCGAATGGTCGGTCGCACTCGATACAGTCGCGGCGCGTTTTGCCGATGTCATCCAGCAGGATGGCCCGGATGCGGTCGCGTTCTATGTGTCCGGCCAGTTGCTGACGGAAGACTATTACGTCTTCAACAAGCTCGCTAAAGGTCTGATCGGCACCAATAACATCGATACGAATTCGCGACTGTGCATGTCGAGCGCGGTCACTGCCTACAAGATGGCGCTCGGCGCGGATGGTCCACCTACCTGCTACGACGATCTGGATAGGGCGAAAACCGTACTGTTCGCGGGCAGCAATATGGCGTGGGCGCATCCCGTGCTGTTCCGTCGTCTGGAAGAAGCGAAAGCGGCCGATCCGTCGATTCGCTGGATCGTGATCGATCCGCGTCGCACCGACACCGCTGCGATGGCCGATCTGCATCTGGCGATCCAGCCGGGAACCGATGTCGCGCTCTTTAACGGCATGCTGCATCACCTGATCTGGGAAGGTCGGGTCAATCGCGATTTCGTCGAGCAACATACGGCGGGTTTCGACGCGCTCAAGGCACTGGTGCGCGATTTCACGCCGCGCATGGTCGCGGGCCTGTGCGGCATCACTGAACGCGAAGTCATGCAGGCCGCCGAATGGTTTGGTGAAAGCGATGCCGCGCTGTCGCTGTATTGCATGGGACTCAATCAGTCGAGCCACGGCACCGACAAGAATCTCGCGCTGATCAACCTGCATCTTGCAACCGCGCAGATCGGACGCGCCGGCGCGGGTCCGTTCTCGCTGACAGGCCAGCCGAATGCAATGGGCGGCCGTGAAGTCGGTGGCATGGCGACAATGCTCGCCGCGCATCGCGATATCGGCAATCCCGCGCATCGTGAAGAAGTCGCGCGGCTGTGGGGCGTATCCGAACTTTCCGACCGGCCCGGCCTGCCCGCTATCGATATGTTCGAAGCGCTGCATGCCGGCAAGATCAAGGCGATCTGGATCGCGTGCACGAACCCCGCGCATTCGATGCCGGATATCGTGCGCGTTCGCGAAGCGCTGGCGAAAGCGGAATTCGTCGTCGTGCAGGACGCGTATATGCAAACGGACACCGTGCCTTTCGCTGATGTCGTACTGCCCGCTGCGACATGGGGCGAAAAATCCGGCACGGTCACCAACTCGGAGCGCCGTATTTCACGCGTACGTGCCGCCGTCCAGGCGCCAGGCGAGGCGAAGGCCGACTGGTGGATCGTCAACGAAGTCGCGAAGCGGATCGAAGCGCGCAATGCGGTTTCTACTACGACGCTATTTGCGTTCGATACGCCCGAAGACGTGTTCAACGAGCATCGCACGCTGACCGAGGGACGCGACCTCGACATCGGCGGTCTGAGCTATACGACGCTGGAAGAACGCGGTCCGCAGCAATGGCCGTTTCCCGCGAAGACCATGCAAGGCGAGGCGCGCCGCTATACCGACGGTATCTTCGCGACACAGGACGGTCGCGCGCGTTTCCACGCAACCGCGTACCGGCCCGTTGCGGAAGCAACCAGTGCGCGCTTTCCGTTCCGTCTGCTGACCGGCCGTCTGCGTGATCAATGGCATGGCATGAGCCGTACGGGCCGCGTCGGCAAACTGTTCTCGCATGCACCTGCACCTGCGCTCAGCATTCAACGGGGCGATGCAGCACGACGCGGCTTCAACGAAGGCGACCTCGTACGCGTATCGAGCCGGCGCGGCAATCTCGTGCTCCCCGTGCAACTGTCGGACGACGTGCAGTCCGGCACGGTATTCGCACCCATGCACTGGAGCGGCCAGTTTCTCGCGAGCGGCGGCATCAACGAAACGACCGTACCCGCTGTTGATCCTTCATCGTTTCAACCCGAGTTGAAGCACGCAGCGGTGCGCATCGAGCCGGTGGAACTCCCGTGGCGCCTGGTCGCGGCACGACGCGGCGACGTGCTCGCGCTGCAGGCCGCCGTGCAGCCATTGTTGAAGGAATGCAGCTACGCCGCGATCAGCATCGAAGACGACGATCTCATCGTATTGCGCGCTGCCCACGCCAATGCGCCGGAGGACTGGCTGTCACAGCTCTACGAAGCGCTCGATCTGCCGACAGGCGAGGACACACTCGAATACCGCGACGCACGACGCGGTCTTGACAAGCGCGTCGTGTGGCGCGACAACGTCATCGACGGCTTCGTTTTCGCCGGCGATGTCGCGAACGCCGATGCCCTGCTCGCGCGCTTACGCGACGCCGCACCGTGGTCTGGACCGCGCTTCGCGGTATTCTCTACACAAAAGCAGGCAAACGTTGCGCGTGACCGCGTGGTGTGCAACTGCATGCAGGTTAGCGAATCGCGCATCCACGAAGCGATTGCAGGCGGCGCGACCCTGCCGGAACTGAAAACGAAGCTCGGCTGCGGCACCGTCTGCGGCTCGTGCGTCCCCGAATTAAAACGGATGTGCGAGGCGACTGCCGTTGCAACCTGAACACACTGGAACGGCCGATATCAACAGACGAAAGATGCTGCGCGTACTGCTCGTCACCGACACGGACAAGCCTATCGGCGATCTGCGCGACGCCCTGGCACGGCTCGGCTATGACATGCTGACCGGCACGGCGACGCCGGAAGCGCTGCATCGTGTCGTCGAGAGCGAGCGGCCCGATGTCATCATCATCGATACCGAATCACCCTCTCGCGATACCCTCGAACAGCTCGCCGTGATGAACGCGACCGCGCCGCGCCCCGTCCTGATGTTCAGCCCCGACGCAAACCAGCAGCTGATTCGCGACGCGGTTGGCGCAGGCGTAACGGCTTATCTGGTCGAAGGTCTCGCGACCGAGCGCCTTGCGCCGATTCTTGAAGTGGCGCTAGCACGTTTCGCGCAGGAATCGCAATTGCGCGAGCGTCTCGCGCAGGCTGAAAACGAACTCGCTGAACGAAAGCTGATCGACCGTGCCAAACGCCTGCTGATGGATCAGCAGAAAATGACTGAAAATGCCGCCTACGCGACGTTGCGCAAGCGCGCGATGAACCAGGGCGTCAAACTCGCCGAGGTTGCGCGCCAGTTGATCGCGTCGGCGGAATCGCCTGAATGATGGCTCGCTCATGAACGCACTCACTCATCACGTCCAGCCGGACGCCACGGAACGGCTCGAGAAAACGCATCTGCGGCTGGGTTTTGTCGCGCTGAGCGATGCCGCGCCGCTGGTGGCGGCCAAGCTGCTCGAGTTCGGCCATGCACATGGCCTGACGCTTGAATTGTGTCGGCAGCCATCATGGGCGGCTGTGCGCGACAAGCTCCTGTCCGGTGATCTGGACGCGGCGCACGCGCTCTATGGACTCGTCTACGGCGTGCAACTCGGGCTCGGTGGTCCGCAAACGGATATGGCCGTGCTGATGGTGCTCAACCGCAATGGCCAGGCGATCACGGTATCGAACCGCCTTGCCGACGCGATAAGCGAGCACAAAACGTTGCCCAGGGCACTCGCCACGCTTGGGAGAAAACCAGTTTTCGCGCAGACGTTCCCAACGGGCACACACGCGATGTGGCTGTATTACTGGCTCGCCGCGCAAGGCGTCCATCCGCTGCGCGATATCGAAAGCGTGGTGATTCCGCCGCCGCAGATGGTCGGCGCGCTGGCGGAAGAACGACTCGACGGACTTTGCGTGGGAGAACCCTGGAATGCCGTTGCCGAAGCGCGAGGCGTAGGCAAAACCGTGGCTTACAGCAGCGAAGTCTGGCCGGACCATCCGGAGAAAGTACTCGCGTGCAGGCGCGATTTCGTCAGCGCTCACCCAAACACCGCCCGCGCGCTAGTGCAGACGATGCTTGAAGCATGCCGCTGGCTGGACGATTCCGGACATCGCGTTGAAATCGCGCGACGGCTGGCGCAGCCCGAGTTTCTGGGTGTGCCCGAGGAACTGATTGCATTGAGATTGCGAAACGAAGCAGCCAATGCTGTCCGGTTGCCTGTGCGCTTTTTTGAAGGTGGCGCGGTGAACTATCCGCGACCGTCCGACGGCGTCTGGTTCATGACGCAATATCGGCGATGGGGCATGATCGACCGCATCGATGACTACGCAACCATCGCCGCGGCGATCAACGCGACGGATCTGTATCGCGAGGCGGCGCAGAATATGGGCATTCCTGTGCCCGCAGAAAGCGCGCCGCAGGTATTGATCGACGGCCGGGTATGGGATGGCACTCATCCCGATGCGTACGTAGACGGCTTCGCGATACGTGCGTGACCTGCGTACCCGTCTGTCGCAATGGCTCGCTACCGGAAAATCGGGTACTCAGACAGTCATGCGCTGCGGACCGCCGGGAAACGCACGCTGACAACGAGGCTGCCGCCCACCGCATCGCCGGGCGCGACCTGTGCATCGTGTACGCGTGCAATCTCCCGCACGATCGACAACCCTAGCCCACTGCCCTCCACCGCCAGCGTCGCTGCCCCGGTAGAACCGCGCGAACGCCGCGTCACGTTCCCCTTCATTGACTACCATTAAGTAACAGCCAATGAAGCGCAGAATATAAACTTAACTCGCGCCAGGACGATTCCAATAGATACGGTATAACCTCATCACGAAGCTTTCCAGGAGACAGGACATGCGCAAGCTCCGTTCGCAAAGCTGGTTCGGCAGGAACGACAAGGATGGATTCATCCACCGCTCGTGGATGAAAAACCAGGGCATTCCGCACGACGAATTTGATGGACGTCCGGTGATCGGCATCTGCAACACGTGGTCGGAACTCACGCCGTGTAACGCGCACTTTCGTGAACTCGCTGAGTACGTGAAGAAAGGCGTGCGTGAAGCGGGCGGTTTGCCGCTGGAGTTTCCGGTGATGTCACTTGGCGAATCCAATCTTCGCCCAACTGCCATGCTGTTTCGCAATCTCGCTTCGATGGATGTCGAAGAATCGATTCGCGGCAATCCGATGGATGGCGTAATTCTGCTCGTGGGTTGCGACAAGACCACGCCAGCACTGCTGATGGGCGCGGCGTCGTGCAATCTGCCGGCGCTGGCGGTTTCCGGTGGCCCGATGCTGAACGGCCGGTTTCGCGGCAAAACCATCGGTTCAGGAACCGGCGTCTGGCAGATGTCTGAGGAAGTGCGCACCGGCACGATGACGCAGGAAGAATTCACCGAAGCTGAATCGTGCATGAACCGCTCGCGGGGTCACTGCATGACGATGGGCACGGCGTCGACGATGGCCTCGATGGTTGAATCGCTCGGTATGGGTTTGCCGCATAACGCGGCGATTCCGGCTGTGGATGCGCGACGTCAGGTGCTCGCGCATCTGGCCGGACGCCGCATCGTCGATATGGTCCGCGAAGACCTGACGATGGACAAGATCCTTACGCGTCAGGCGTTTGAGAACGCAATCCGCACGAATGCGGCGATTGGTGGGTCGACCAATGCGGTGGTTCACCTGATCGCGCTCGCGAAGCGGATCGGCGTGGAGCTTTCGCTGGAAGACTGGGAACTGGGTTCGAACGTGCCGTGCCTGGTGAACCTGCAACCGTCGGGCGAATACCTGATGGAGGACTTTTACTACGCGGGTGGATTGCCCGCGGTGTTGAAGCAACTCGGCGAGCAAGGCCTGCTGCATCGCGACGCGCTGACGGTCAACGGCAAGACGATCTGGGACAACGTGTCCAGCGCGCCCAATTACGACGAGAAGGTCATCACGACATTTGCCGAGCCGTTCAAGCCGAAGGCAGGCATTGCCGTGCTCAAGGGCAATCTCGCGCCGAATGGCGCGGTGATCAAGCCATCGGCCGCGACGGTGAAGCTGCTGAAACATCGCGGCCGCGCCGTCGTGTTCGAGAACATTGAGGAACTGCATGCGAAGGTCGACGACGACTCGCTCGATATCGACGAGCACTGCATCATGGTGCTCAAGGGCGCGGGGCCGAAGGGTTACCCGGGTTTCGCTGAAGTCGGCAACATGCCACTGCCGAAGAAGGTGCTGGAAAAAGGCATCACCGACATGGTCCGCATTTCGGATGGCCGCATGAGCGGCACCGCGTACGGTGCGGTGGTGCTGCACGTGTCGCCGGAAGCGGCTGCGGGCGGCCCACTCGCACTCGTGAAAACCGGCGACATGATCGAACTCGATGTCGAAGCGCGCCGTCTGCATCTCGAAGTTTCCGACGAAGAACTCGCGCGCCGTCGCGCGGAATGGCAGGCGCCGGATCTGCCGAAGCGCGGTTACTACAAGCTCTATGTCGAGCACGTCTTGCAGGCAGACCAGGGCGCGGATCTGGACTTTCTGGTCGGATCGAGCGGCGCGCCGGTGCCGCGCGATTCTCACTAACGCCCACTGATAAGGAAACAGGCGAATGACGGCGATCGATGCGCTTCCTCCCGGCGGAATCTGGCCCGTTTTGTACGCGTACTTCGACCAGCGCAATCAGCTCGATCGAAACGCGATGCGCACGCAGGTCGATACCACGATCCACGCAGGCGCACCCGGCATTGTGATCCTGGGGCTTGCGACCGAAGTGCATCGCATGTCGCTCGAAGAGAAGCATCAGGTGATCGACTGGGCCAGTGCAGACATCGATGCGCGCGTGCCGCTCGCCGTCACGATCACGGGCGACACGGTTGACGCCCAGGCCGCGCTTGCCGATTACGCCGTAGCGCGTGGTGCGTCATGGCTCATCCTGCAGCCGCCTTCCGCGCGTAATCAGCCCGAATCGTTCTATTTCGATTTTTTCGCCGACGTGATGCTGCGCGTGCGCGCTCCGGTTGGAATTCAAAACGCGCCTGAGTATCTCGGCGTCGGACTGTCAGCAGAATCGATCGTTGAACTTGCGCGCCAACGCGACAATTTTCGATGGCTCAAAGGCGAAGGACCCGCGATTACGATCCGTAACACGATCGACCAGTTGCGCGCGCTTGGGACGCCACTGCCCGTATTCAACGGACGCGGCGGTCAGGAAATCATCGACAATCTGCGCGCGGGTTGCGCCGGCCTGATCGTTGCACCGGATACCTTCGACAGGCAGGTCGCCATCCAGCGAGCTTTTGTTGCAGGAGACGAGGCACGCGCGGAGGCGCTGTATGCAGAAGTGCTGCCATCCATTGTGTTTGTGATGCAGTCGCTCGATTCGTTGACCTGCTATGGCAAACGGATAGCTGGGTGGAGAATGGGCTTTGATGTGCAACACGATCGCGGCATCGCGCCGACGGCATTCGGACTTGAATGCGCGCGGCGCTTTGCCAGACAGCTGGGGGCTTACGCCTGAACCTTAAAGCGTGGAGGCGTACCCACTACGTTAAAAGTTGAAGTTGTCGATATTGCTCGCGTCGAATGTAGTCGGCGGTCCAAGGATGATTTCTCCCTTCGGGCCGATCGTGCGCTTGCCAAGTTTGCCGGCTTCGAACGATTCGCCTTCCTTGCCCGAAATCGTCCCTGACGCCAGGTTCGCAGCGGCAAACGCGGCCAGATAACCGAGTTGGCCCGGATCCCACAGCTGGAACGCCTTCACAGTGCCGTTCTTGACGAACGCGCGCATCTGGTTCGGCGTACCGAGACCGGTCACAGCCACCTTGCCCTTGCTCGACGAGGTCGATATGTAGCGAGCCGCCGCCGCGATACCAACCGATGTGGGCGCAACGATCGCCTTCAGGTTCGGATACGCCTGCAGCAGACCTTGCGTCTCGACGAACGACTTCTGGTCGTCATCGTTGCCGTAAGCGATCTTCACCAGCTTCAGCTTCGAATACTCCGGCTTTTTCAGTTCATCCTGCATCCACTTGATCCAGGTGTTCTGATTGGTCGCATTCGGCGTTGCCGACAGGATGGCGAATTCACCCTCGCCGCCCATCAACTTCGACACGAGCTGGATCTGACCGCGTCCGATGCTTTCCGCGTTCGCCTGATTGACGAACAGCTGGCGTCCTTCGGGTGCGGTATCGGAGTCGAACGTCACGACCTTGATGCCTTGCGACATCGCTTTCTTCAGATACGGCACGACTGCATTCGCATCATTGGCCGCGATCACAATGGCATCCTGCTTCTGCGTGATCAGCGTGTTGATGTACTGCACCTGCGACGACGCACCCGCATCCGATGGGCCGACTACCTTGCCGACACCGTTGAATTCCTTGATGCCGGCCATGCCGCCATCGTCGGCGATGACTTCGTACGGGTTGTTGATCTGCTTGGGCAGAAACGCGATCTTCAGCCCGCTTTTGAGGTCAGCCGCGCCCGCCGCGCAGCTCAGGCCTAGCAGTGCGGCGCACAGCGCCGCCGCGCTGGCGCAACGAAGTGGTCTTCTCATGTCATGTCTCCTGGTTATATTGTCGGGTGTCTTGTACCCGGGGTTGTTAATCGTCCTGACCTCTATCACCTGTTGCGTCATTCATGTGCTGCGTGCTCCACCCGATCTGGCGATAAACCGCCGGTCGCGCATCGCGCGCCAGCGTGCAACCAGGTTAGGAATAAGCACCGATGCGAGCAACAGCACGCCTGTGACAATAGTCAGCGTTTCGCTGGACACGTCATCGAGCGTCAACGCATTCTTCAGCACGCCGACGATCAGTAGCGAAAGCAGCACACCGTACATCGAACCGCGCCCGCCGAAAATGCTCACTCCACCAAACAGAACGGCCGCGATCACCGATAGCTCAAAGCCTTCGCCGTTATCGCCGCGCGCACTGGTGAAGCGCAGCGTGTAGACAATGCCTGCCAGCGCGCTGAGTACACCCGATGTCACGAACAGCCTCAACCGGATTTTCGCTACATCGATGCCGGAAAACGCGGCCGCGGTGGAATTCGCGCCGATCGCGTAGAGACTGCGTCCAAAAGGCGTCGCCTGCAGCAGCACCGTGAACACCACCGCACAGACAATCACAATGACAAACGGCAATGGAATAAAGCTCGACCATAACGTGTCCATACCGAATGCCGTGTACGCGGCCGGGAAATCGGCAACGGCCTGATCGCCAAGCAGCACATACGCAAGCCCACGAAACAGCGCGAGCGTACCGATCGTCACGGCAAGCGAAGGCAGGTTCAGCTTCACGATCACCAGACCGTTCAGCAGCCCGGCTAACGCGCCAAAGACCAGCACAAGCACGATGACAACCGGCATCGGCAGACCCATATGCCATAGCACGCCCATCAACGCGCTGGACGCCCCCAACACCGACGCCACCGACAGATCGATTTCCGCCGCGACGATGATCAACGTCATTGGTAGCGCCATCAACGCAATTTCGGTGAGGTCGGCGAGTACGTTGCCAAGATTCGCCGCCGTCAGAAACACCGACGACAGCACACGTCCAAGGATCAAGGCGAGAATCAATACGACGACAAGCAGCACTTCCCATTGAAGCGGCGTCTCACGTCGACGCGTCAGCAAAGCGGAATCGGGTTTAACCATGATCGCGTTTCCTCATCATGCGTTTAGCGACGGAGCGCGCGAGCAGCGTATCGGCCGCGATCGCAACGACGATAAGCGCACCTTCAATTGCCTGTTCCCAGAATGGCGACACGTGCAGCACGACAAGCGTGATGCTGATAACGCCAAGCACCAGCGCGCCAAGCGTGGCGCCGAGAATCGTGCCGACGCCGCCCGTGATCGCTACACTACCGACCACCGCCGCGGCGACCACCTGCAGCTCGATCCCCTTGGCGGTGCTGGCGTCGACGGTACCAAAACGGGCAAGCCACAACGCGCCGGCGAAGCCTGCAATTGCACCGCTGATCAGAAACCCGGCCATCACGCGCCGCTCGACGTTGACACCTGCAAGCCTCGCGGCCTCTGGATTCGAGCCGATCGCGTAGTGTTCGCGACCGCCGCGGAACTGTTTCAGATAGATCGACAGACCGATCAGCACGACAGCAGCGATCAACGCAAGCGACGGCACACCGAATACAGCACCCGTTGCGAGCCGCGAGAACGATTCCGGCAGACTGGTCGCGTTGATCTGGCCGCCGTGGACCCACGCGTAATCCGCGCCGCGGAAAATGTAGAGCGTCGATAGCGTCGCCACCAGCGATGGCACGCGCCCCACCGCTACCAGCAACGCGTTGATCCCGCCCGCAATGAGACCGATCGCCAGACCCGCAGCAAGCGCGACGATAACCGGCATGTGCGGGAACGCGACGAAGAGACTCCCGACTGCGTACGCGCTCACGCCGACGGTCGACCCGACTGACAGGTCGATATGGCGCATCAGAATCACCACGGTCATGCCCGCCGTCAGCAAGCTGACGATCGACACATTCAGCAGCACATCGCGCAGATTCTGCAAATTGAGGAACTGCGGCTTCGCGAGTGCCGTGCCGACCACCAGCAGGATGAGCACGACAAAAAGCGTCGTCTCGCGGCTCTTTGCGATGGTGCCGATGAGGCCGCCGGCGCCCGAAGCCGGACGTCGAGTGTCAGGCGGCTGCACGGGCGCAGCGTGAGTATGGGTTGTCGAATGGCGCATCATGCTGCGTGCCCCAACGTCGCGGTGGACTGGCCCAGCGCCGCGCCCATGATCCGCTCTTCGTTCGCTTCGGCGCGCGATATGTCGGCGCTAATGCGTCCCTCATGCATCACGAGCACACGATCGGCCATGCCGAGCACCTCCGGCAACTCGCTTGAAATCATCAGCACCGCCATGCCATCGCGAACCAGTTCTGCCAGCGCGCCATACACCTCCGCCTTCGCACCGACGTCGATGCCACGCGTGGGTTCATCGATGATCAGCACCTTGGGATTCGTTGCAAGCCATTTGCCGAGCACCACTTTTTGCTGGTTGCCACCCGAAAGCGTGCCGACGGGTGCGGACGGATCACCCGCTTTCAGATGCAATCGCGTACCCCATTGCGTGGCGAGCGTACGTTCGCTTCTGGCTGAAATCAGTCCGTGCCGGACGAGTCGACCCAGTACGGTCATCGACGCATTACGCGCGATGCTCAGTTCCAGCGCGAGGCCTTGCTGCCGGCGATCTTCAGGCACGAGTGCAAGGCCAGCCTGGACTGCCGCCGCGGGACGCCCCGGCTTTAACGGCTTCCCCGCAATACGGATCTCTCCAGAATCGAACGGATCGATGCCGAAGATCGCGCGCGCCACTTCGCTGCGGCCTGCGCCGACGAGTCCCGCCAGCGCCACGATCTCACCTGCGCGAACCTCGAACGAGATGTCCTTGAATACGCCGACGCGCGTCAGACCGCGCACCGAAAGCCTCACTTCGCCCGGCTTTACATCCGCCTTCGGATAGAAACTTTCCAGGTCGCGACCGACCATCTTCGCGACGATCGACGCAGTATCCAGTTCGGCGGTTAGTCCATCGAACACCTTGGCGCCGTCGCGCATGATCGTCACGCGCTGCGTGAGCGCAAAAACCTCGTCGAGTCGGTGCGTGATAAAAAGAATCGCGACATCGCGCTCGCGCAGCCGGCGCACGATCGTAAAGAGCCGATCGACTTCCGGCAGGGACAACGCCGCAGTCGGTTCATCCATGATCAGCACGTTCGCGTTCAGCGACAGCGCCTTGGCGATTTCGATGACCTGCTGATCGGCAATCGACAGCCCGCGAACCATCTGGTCCGCACGCAGATCGACACCCAGCGACGCGAGCAGATCACGCACCTCGCGATGCATCGCATCGTATTGAATGCGGCCAAGGCGGTCCACCGGCTGGCGGCCCATGAAAATGTTCTCGGCAATCGACAGATCGAAAAACAGCGTCGGTTCCTGATAGATCACCGCAAGGCCCGCATCGCGCGCCTCGGCGGGCGTGGCGAACTGACGTGGGATGCCGTCGACAAGCAACTCGCCCGTATCCGGTTGATGCACGCCAGCCAGAATCTTGACGAGTGTCGACTTGCCCGCGCCGTTCTCGCCGAGCAGCGCGTGCACTTCGCCAGGCCATAGCGCAAGCTCAGCATCGAAGAGCGCCCGCACACGGCCGAATGATTTGCTCGCATGCTTCAATTCAAGCCGCGGTCCACCGGAAGGTTGTTGCTGCACTGCGTTGTCTCCTCCATCGTGCGACGCTGCTCGAGCGTCGCGATAATCCGTTTGCGCCGCCAGCGTCTAGATACGATAGATGCGCTCGGCGTTGCTTTTGAAGAGTGCATCTTTCTCGTCTTCACTGGCGCCTTCGACGATCGACGCATACGCGTTCCACAAATCCGTGTACGAACCGAACAGCCTGTCGACTGGAAAGTTCGATGCGAACATCGCGCGCGACGTACCAAACGTGTCGATGGTTTCGAGCACATAGGGCCGCAGGCTTTCCACCGTCCATCGATGATCGAACATCGCCAGGCCGCTTATCTTGACGGCGATGTTCTCGCAGCTTGCCAGCAATCGCATACCGTCACGCCACGCGCGAAAGCCCTCGACGCTGTTGCGGTCCACAAACATGCCGGCATGATTGATGATGAACTGCGTCCCCGGATGCGCATTCGCCAGCGCCGCCGCTTCCGTCATCTGCGACGGATAAAGCTGCAGATCGAACGACATTCCATGCCGTCGCAGCAGCGAAAAGTTCTCGCGCCATAGCGGGTCACGCATCAGATGCCGACCGATGTAGTCGTATAGCCGCGTGGCATGCACGTTCAATATCTGCCGCACGCCGCGCGTATTCGCAAACGCCGCGTGACCTTCGAGCACTTCAGCAGCATTCGATACAGACAGGTCGACTGCCGCAACGATGCCCTGCGGCATCCCGCGCGATTCCGTTGCATCGGCAACCTGTTGCAGCCAGCGCGTCTCTTCGACTGGATCAGCCGGATCGTGGTTCGCCTCGACGTGGACGACTTTCAGCACTTCGATGTCGCGCGCGTCGGCGTGCAGATCGGCGATCAGATAGTCGTGCTTCAACTCGCGTGCGTCGCCAACGAACGACACGCCCGGGTTTGCCAGCCACGGATAGTGATGCGTTTTCAGGTCCCACAGATGAATGTGCGGGTCGACCACTTGCATGGGGCACCCTCCGCCCGTTGAAGGTTTAAGTGTTTAAAGGTCGTTCAGGGAAGATGGAACACCGGCACGAGCGTTTGCTGCAACGGCGTGTGATCGGGAGCCGTCTGCATGATGTCGGCCATGTGATCCCACCATTTGCGCATCACGTCGAGAGCGGGTAGCTGGTCCATCGTATGGTCGACAGGGCGCGCGAGCACGGCGAACAGATGGTTCGTCTCTTCATCGAGGAAGATCCGATAGTCGTGCACGCCAGCGTTGTGCAGTGCATCAACGAGGTCTGGCCAGATGTCCCGGTGCCTGCGTTCGTATTCTTCGCGCATGCCGGGGTTGAGCATCATCCGGAAAGCCACTGTCTCCATCACCTCGTGTCTCCAGTTGTGTTCTGCGCTTTCTCGGGCGAAGCGTCTGGAACGACTATAATTCCGGCGTCGATAGCATCTCAATCCGAAGTTGGGATTGGGCGATACTGAAACCGAATCGCACAGGTCCATGAACCACAACGCTTCTACGGTCGCCCTCGTCAACAGGCTCAAGTTCAAACACCTTGCGCTTCTCGTTGCGCTCGACGACGCGCGCAACGTCCACCAGGCCGCTGAAGCGATCAACGTCGCGCAACCAAGCGCCAGCCGTATGCTCGGCGATATCGAGGAAGCGTTTGGCTTCCTGCTTTTCGAGCGCAACGCCCGCGGCATGCAGCCTACGCCGCTCGGCGTCGTCACCCTTGCCTACGCCCGGCGCGCGCTCGCCGAATTGACGCGCTTCGCCGAAGACCTCGACGTCAAACGTAAAGGCGGTCACGGCCAGTTGACCGTCGGCGCCATCATGGGCGCCGCGCCCGATCTGCTGGCCATGGCCGTCGCCGCGCTCAAGACCGAGCGGCCGCTTCTCAATGTGCGCATCCTCGGTGAAACCAGCGATCAGGTTGTCCAGTTGCTGCATCGCCGCGAAGTCGACCTCGCGCTTGGCCGGCTGACAAGTCCGCTGCAACACAATGACTTCAGCTTCGAACTGCTTGCCCGCGAACCGTTGCTGCTCGTCGTTCGCAGTGCGCATCCGCTTGCCGGCTGCAAATCGATCACACTTCGTGAGCTGATCGAGTGGCCGTGGGTCGCGCAACCGCTGTCGAGCCCTGCGCGCGTGCTCTTCGAAGAAGAACTTGCGCGCGCCGGTCTCGCGACGCCGGTGAATCTGACCGAATGCGCGTCGATCTTCGCGACGCTCCAGTTACTTGAGAACTACGACGCCGTTGCGATGCTGCCGGAATCCGTTGTGCGCGACCACGTGCGCGGCAAACTGCTCGTCGCGCTGCCTGCTGAAATCGGCAAAAGTCTGCCAGGCTTCGGCATTCTCACCCGCAAGGGCGAACCGCTTGCCGAGCCTGCGGAGCACTTTGTCGACCTGCTGCGCGGGTTTTCGAAGTCGCTCGCACGCGACGACGTCCATGCCGTCGCGCCACAACCCGCGCATTGAATACTCACTGAAGGTTGACGAAAAGGCCGCCGTCCACCAGCAATGCAGCACCTGTCACATAGCGGGCACGGTCGGAAGCCAGAAACACCACGCACTCCGCGACATCGTCCGGCCGGCCCAGTCTGCCTAGCGGAATGCGTTTTTCGAAGTACGCTTTCTTGGCTTCGTCGGCGAGATCTTCTGCGTTCAGATCGGTGGCAATCGTGCCCGGCATCACCGAATTACAGCGGATGCCATACGGTCCCAACGCGACCGCGCATGACTGCATCAGCGAATGCACGCCCGCTTTAGTCGGCGTGTAATGCGTCTGCATGCCGCCGCCCACCAGTGCACTGATCGAACTCGTCGCGACAATCGCGCCGCCTGTGCCCTGCTCTTTCATCTGCCGCGCCGCCGCCTGCGTCACATAGAACGCGCCATTCAGGTTGACGCCAACCGTCGTTTCGAGCACCTCAGCGGGCATGTCGAGAAACGCGTGGAACGGACAGATGCCGGCATTGCTTGCGAGTACATCGACCTTGCCGAACGCATCGACGGTACGGCGCACGAGTTCCGTGCCTGTTTCCGGGAGCGCGACGTTACCTTCGACCGCGATCACGCGACGTCCCAGCGCTTCAATTTCGCCGACGACTTCTTCGACCGCCGAACGGCGTCCATACGACGCGTCGTTATCGCCCCAGAAGTTGATCGCCACGTCGGCGCCTTCGGTTGCGCACGCAACGGCTATCGCGCGACCGATACCGCGCGACCCACCGGTGACGATCACTACCTTGTCCTTGAGCAGCACGTCTTTTCCTCCGCTTTTCAGCTATATCGTTGCGAATCCGCGCGAGCCGTTCAATACGCATTACGCGTTCAATTCACGTCTAGTGCGAATACGGACGCGCCAGCGCGCATTCTGGATTCAACCGCACGCCGAACCCCGGCGTTTCAGGCACTTTCATGCGGCCATTCACGGGCACGGGTTCATCGAGCAGCAATGGCGTGAACATCGGTACAACCTGGTCCGCCTTCGGCGCCATCATCAGGAATTCCGCAAACGGCGAGTTATGACGCGTCACGACAAAGTGATAGCTATACACCGACGAACCATGCGGCACCACCATCACGTTGTGCGCATCGGCGAGCGCGGAAATCTTGATCAGTTCCGTAATGCCGCCGCACCAGCCGACGTCCGGCTGGATCAGATCGCAGCACTCCATCTCCAGCAGCATCCTGAAGCCCCAGCGCGTCGCTTCATGTTCGCCCGTCGACACCATCATGCCGCGAGGCACGTTGCGGCGCAGTTCGGCGTAACCCCAGTAGTCATCCGGCGGCAGACATTCCTCGACCCACTTTAGACCGTATTCATGCGCGGCCTGCGCAAGACGTGTCGCGTAGGGCACGTCAAGGCTCATCCAGCAGTCGAGCATCAACCAGAAATCGTCACCGACTTTCGAGCGCATGTCGGCCAGCTTTGCGATGTTCTTCTTGAGACCTTCTTCACCTTCTGCGGGGCCGTGCTGCAACGGCATCTTGCCGCCGATAAAGCCCATCTGCTTTGCAAGGTCGGGGCGCGCGCCCGTCGCGTAGAACACCAGCTCATCGCGTACCGGTCCGCCCAAAAGCTGATACACCGGCTCCTTGCGCACCTTTGCGAGCAGATCCCACAACGCGAGATCGACGCCCGAAATCGTGTTCAGCACCACGCCCTTGCGACCGTAGTAGAGCGTGGCGAAATACATCTGATCCCACATTTTCTCGATGTCGGTGACAAGCTGCCCCTCAAGAAAGCGCGCGAGATGCTTTTCCACGATGAACGCGCCAATCTCGCCGCCCGTCGTGACCGCAAAGCCAACCGTTCCATCACTGGCTTCGATCTCGACCACAAGCGTGCCCAGCACATTGATCCCGAACGACCGACGGCTTTGCCGGTATTCCGGGTAACGCGCCATCGGCGTCGAGATGTGATCGTCGATCCAGTGACCGTCGGCCTGGTCGTGATAATCGGCGCCGCCGCCGCGAACGATGAAGGCACGCACGTGCCGGATAGTGGGCATGGCCATGAGGATGGGCTCCGTGTTGTCCGTATGTAAGTGCGTCCGTTAGCGCCTGTTCACGCGTGTATCGGTGCGTGGGTTGCGTTAGCGGGAGTGATGAATCGGGTGATGAAACAGCGAAAGCGAACCGTCTTCGCTGCGGCGAAACAGTGTGGCGATCAGGAGCGCGGGGAGCACGCTGGCCGCGCCGAGTACGATCAGCCCGGCCGACATCGACGGGAATGCCTGGTCGACGCCCGTGCGCAATGTAGGCGCGATAAAGCCACCGATACTGCCCAGCGAATTGATCAACGCGATACCACCCGCAGCGGCAGCACCCGTGAGGTAACGCGTCGGAAAGGTCCAGAAGAGCGGCTGTGCCGCGATAAAGCCACTGGCCGCGCAGCACAACGCAATGAGTGCAAGCGCCGGACTATGCAGCAATCCTGACAGACCGATCCCGCAACCTGCGACGACCAGCAACAGCACGGCCCAGCTACGATGCCCGCCTGTGCGATCCGCGCGACGCGGCACGTACCAGGTGACCGCAACCGCGCACAACCACGGCAACGCTGTCACGAGGCCGACGCGCAGCCCGACCTTCGTGCCAAGCAGCGCCGCAACCTGTTGCGGCAGATAGAAGATCACGCCGTACACGCTGGTCTGGATCAACAGATAGATGAACGAAAGCGCAAGCACGCGGCGATCGCAAAGCGCGGCCAGCACGCCGCGCGGGCCATGTGCGGCGGCCTCGCGGGCGTCCTCATCGAGCGCGGCTGCGAGCAGGTTGCGTTGCGTGTCATCAAGCCATCGGGCATCCGCGGGCCGGTTGTCGAGATACCAGAACGCCCATACGCCGACTGCAGAAGCCAGGCCACCTTCGATCAGAAACAGCCACTGCCAGCCCGCAAGGCCGAGCGCGCCATGCAGATCGAGCAGCAGGCCCGACAGCGGACTGCCGAAAATAAACGCGAGCGGCGCGCCGAAGTAGAACACGCCGACGGCACGCGCCCTGGCTGATTGCGGAAACCAGTGTGTCAGGTAGTAGATGATGCCGGGGAAGAAACCCGCCTCGGCGACGCCGAGCAGAAACCGCAGCGTATAGAACGCAAATGGCGTATGCACCAGCGCCATGCCCGCAGAAACGATGCCCCACGTCACCATGATGCGGCACATCCACAACCGCGCGCCGACGCGATGCAGCAGCAGATTGCTCGGCACTTCAAACAGCGCATAGCCGACGAAGAACACGCCTGCGCCAAACGCAAAGGCGGCATCGGAAAGACCTGTATCGTGCTGCAGCGCCTTTTGCGCAAAGCCGATGTTCGCGCGATCGAGGAAGGCCAGCACGTACATCAGCAGCAGGAACGGCAATAGCCGCCGCATGACCTTGCCGATAACTGCCTCGGTCGAGGAAGTCGTGTTCATCGTGTCTCCTGATTCGTCCGGCTTCGTGGCCGGTTCGACAAGCCTGTCTTCCTGTGCCGGCCTGGAACGCGTCAGTAAGTCGCGCGGCCGCCGGACAGATCGAACACCGAGCCTGTGCTGAACGCACAGTCTTCAGAAGACAGCCAGAGGATCAGTGACGCGGCTTCTTCGGGCAACAGGAAGCGGTTCATCGGAATCTTCGACAGCATGTAGTCGATATGTTCCTGCGCCATCGAATCGAAGATTTCGGTTTTTGCTGCGGCTGGAGTGACCGCGTTGACGAGGATATTGCTGGTGGCCAGCTCCTTGCCAAGCGATTTGGTGAGCCCGATCAGGCCGGCTTTCGAAGCGCTATAGTGCGAAGCGTTCGGATTGCCTTCCTTGCCCGCGACCGACGCGATATTGACGATGCGTCCATAGCCCTGCTTCAACATCTGCGGAACGATGGCGCGGCTTGTCAGGTACGGGCCGATCAGGTTCACATCGATCACGCGCCGCCACACGTCCGGGTCCAGTTCCCACAATTTGCCGTTGCCGCCGGTGATGCCCGCGCAGTTGATCAGCACGTGGATCGCGCCGTGTTGCTCGATGGTTCGATTCGTTGCGTCCGCAACGGAAGCTTCACTTGTCAGCTCGACGACGGCGGAAGTTACCTTGCCGTGTTCACTGAGTTCGCGCTCGCTGCGCGCGAGCCGGTCGGCATCGACGTCCCATAGCGCCACTGACGCGCCCGACTGCAGCGCCCGCTGCGCCACCGCGTACCCAATACCGCGCGCGCCACCAGTAATGACGACGACGCGGTTGTCCAGATCGATCCGGTTCATTGCTGTCTCCTGCACCTGGCTTGAATGTTTATGTAGCCAATATACGGGGAGACCGATAGCTCAACAATTCGAGTATTGGATGTGGTGATAACAAAAGCGGATTGGCGGACGGGCGGCAAGGCGGGTGCTCGTACATAGCGGCCGTCCCGCTACCGCTTTACGAGCCCATCCTCGTTGTAATTTTTACAACACCAGACTTCCACGGCGTCGCGACTCTAGCGGGTGTCTGACGGCGCTTCCGCCACCGCGTCAACTAACTCCGATGGTTTCGGCATGGCTTCGAATGTATCGGAAACTGGAGCCGGACCTGCTTCATGGCGATGGACGTCATGCGTAACGAAGCCAAGGTCATGGTCTGGAACCTCGAACCAGTCGGGATTACCGAACGAGCGGCGGATGTCCTCGAGGCCGCTCGCCCAATGTTCGCCCATGGTGTCGTTGCTGAACTCATAGTCCTTGTAGTGACCTTCAAAAAACTTGTTCTTGTAGATAAGGTGCACGACATTGACCGCACCGCCGTCTGCGACTTTCTGTGCCTGCCGGACTAGCGGGTGTGTATGCCGCACTGTCTCTGGAATGTGTTCAAGCAGTTCCTTGATCAGGCGAGCATGCTTCTGGCTCTGCGACACGAACGCCGTGATGGCGCGGGTCCGGCTTGAGTATTGAATGTCCTTGGCCCGCTCGGCGACATCAAGCAAATCGCCAGGTAGCGTTCCTCTTGCGCTCCACAGGTCAACCTGGAAGACCAGCGTATCTTTGTGCTGGCATTCCCTGACGATTTCCGTGAGCGGCGTGTTTGAGACCAGACCTCCGTCCCAGTAATATTCTCCGTCGATTTCTACTGCTGGAAAGCCCGGCGGCAACGCACCAGACGCCATAAAGTGCTCCGGCTCGAGACGAGTCTGCGTGTTGTCAAAGTACACCAGATTGCCCGTTCGAACATTGACCGCACCGACGGAAACGCGAACGTCACCGTCGTTAATACGGTCGAAATTGGCGTACTTGACGAGCGTCGCACGCAACGCCGTCGTATCGTAAAAGCTCACCTCGTTCGGCTGTTTCTTTGCAACGCCGGCGATAGGTACGGAAAAGCGCGGCGCGAAAAAGCCCTTTTGACCTTCAGTTAAAGCGCGACCGGCAGCCCACATGCTCGACCACTTGCGCCCAACGTTCGGAAACCCAAGCGCTGCCGGGACCAAAGCGCCAACGTGCCCGAATAAGTCCGCTGGTTGACAGATGGTGTTCCAGAAGCCGCGCAATGCTTCTACCCGGTCCTCTGGTGCGTTGCCTGCGATGATGGCGGTATTCAAGGCGCCAATCGAGATGCCCGATATCCAGGTGGGTTCGACACCCACTTCTGCAAGCCCCTCATAGACGCCGGCCTGATAGGAACCCAACGCGCCACCGCCCTGCAGGACCAGACCGATTTCGTCGTAGGAAGGTAGCTCAAGATGATTCGGTTGCTTCAATGTATTGCGTTGACTGCGGCGCATCGTCGGCTCCTCATTGCATGAACCAGCCGTGACTGACCACAATCGACTGTCCGGTCAGCGCTGCTGATTCAAACCCTGCCAGGAAGGCCACCGTTCGGGCAACATCGGCTACGGTGGTAAATTCGCCGTCGACGGTTTCCTTCAGCATCACGTCCTTAACGACTTGAGCTTCCGGAATACCGAGCGCTTTCGCCTGTTCCGGAATCTGCTTGTCAACCAGTGGAGTACGGACAAAGCCCGGACATACAACATTCGCTCTCACGCCGCGTGAGCCACCCTCCTTCGCCACGACCCGAGCAAGACCCAGCAGACCGTGCTTGGCGGTGACGTAAGCCGACTTCAGCTTTGACGCTTCGTGTGAATGAACGGAGCCCATGTAGATGATGGAGCCTCCCTTTCCAGAAGCGTACATATGCCTGATAGCAGCCTTCGTGGTCAGAAATGCGCCATCCAGGTGAATGGCGAGCATCTTCTTCCAGTCGGAATAGGCGTAGTCTTCAATCGGGTTGACAATCTGAATGCCCGCGTTCGACACCAGCACATCGATGCCGCCAAGTTTGCCAACTGCGTCTTCAATGCCTGCGTTGACCGCTTCCTCGCTCGTGACGTCCATCGACACCGCAAGTGCTTTTCCACCCGTGGCGACGATACTGTCCGCGACCTGCTGCGCGTTTGTCAGATTCAGGTCAGCAATGACAACCGCCGCGCCGTCCGAGGCCAGCTTGCGTGCGCATTGTTCGCCAATACCGCTTGCGGCGCCGGTCACAAGCGCGACTTTTCCTTCCAGCGACATAAGTTGCTCCTTGCTAGATTACTGGTTCACGGCAAGCTTCAGTGCTTCCGCCGGGGCGAGGTAGTCGTAAGCGACTTCGCCCACATCGAGGGTGAGATTTGCAATGACGTGTCTGGCGCCCACTACCCTTTTGACAGGGAGGTCAGCGACCGGCGCCAACGCATGTGCGTGCAGCTCGAGCGCAGCGGGGCCTTCCCATGCACCGAGCACAGAAACGTCGCGCAGGTAGAACCGTACGAGTTCACAAATCCGCGGTGAGCCATCCACATGTGGGATGACCTTCAACAGGTAATTGGGTGTGTCCGCGAGTTTCTTGCGTTCAGATTCGATATCGAGCGGGCGGTACTTGTAGCCCATGGTGCCAGCAGCGACCCGTTGCGTCCCATAGTCGAGTGTGCCGAGCAACGTATCTTTTCCGTCAACAGATAAGCGGGGTGAAGCGAGTTTTTTCGGGAAACCCCAAATCTCTCGACCGCCAGCAATTGGACCTTCGTCGTCGAGATACATCGCGTGCGTATAGCTGCCTTTCTGGCCGGCTTCGTCCAGGACCGATATGACCTGACCACTCTCTGTGTAGTCGCCAAATCCGGATGAATCTGGCATACGGATGAACTCGTAGTGAACAAGACCATTGTCGACCGTCAGGGGCTCCGGCACGACTGCGCGAACCGCGTCCATGTCGGTCTCGTACGAAACGATGAAGTATTCGCGGTTGAGGAACCGAAATGGCGGACGTGGGTAGGCCGGGTTGTGCACAGGCATTGCGAAGGCATTCTTGCGGATTTCATCGAGTGTCACTGCAATTTTTCCGTCAGATAGCGAAGTCGCCATCTTAGAGGCAAATCGCAGTGACCTTCAGTGAAGCGAACATGGCGAACAATGAATCCGCGACCGGCGCGGCAGGCGTCAAGCGTCCATCCCGCATGGGTTTGAGCCGCGTTTAAGCTTACCTCGATGCCACATTGGCCGACTTCGCAAAACACTGTTGCAGGACGGATTTTGGTGTTGAGGGGAACCAACGCTTAAGACTGGGAGTCACTGCACAGGCCTGGACTGAGAGTCGGACGATATGGCACTCTCGCATTGCACTTTATCGGTCGTGTGCAGCGACCATCCTCGAACTCTGAGCGGAATACATTTCTCGTTGAGGCAACACAGTGCATCAGCTGTCGAACGATGAGCACTCGCGAATATTTGGCCTGTAAAGTCTTCTTGTTGCCGTCCACGACTCCAATGCCATCGGCGCCGCAATAGCTACAGAAGCGTATGCTGCAGTAAATCATCAGGAGACGACCATGGACCTTGCCGGGAAGACCCTATTCATGTCCGGTGGCAGCCGCGGCATCGGACTCGCGATTGCACTGAGAGCCGCACGCGACGGCGCGAACATCGTGATTGCCGCAAAGACCGCGGACCCAGACCCCCGTCTCGAGGGTACGATTTATACAGCGGCTGCCGCTATTGAAGCTGCTGGCGGCAAGGCGCTCCCGCTTGTTGTGGACATTCGCGACGAGGAACGCGTGAAAGCCGCGGTTGCAGAGACCGTCGGGTTATTCGGCGGCATCGATATCCTCGTGAACAATGCCAGCGCCATTCGATTGACTGGCACACTTGACACACCGGTCAAACGGTATGACCTGATGCATGGAGTCAATGGCAGAGGCACGTTCGTATGCGCACAGGCCTGCCTGCCTCACCTCCTCGATTCGTCGAACCCGCACATCCTCACACTGTCGCCGCCTTTGGTCAGCGACGCGAAGTGGTTTAAAGATTTTCCCGCATACGCAATCGCAAAATACACGATGAGCCTGTTCACGCTGGCGCTTGCTGGCGAGTTCAAGGACCGCGGTGTCGCGGTCAATTCACTATGGCCCAGAACCGCCATCGCAACTGATGCGGTGCGAAACGAGATTGGCGGCGCGGACATGATTGCGGCATGTCGCAAGCCGGAAATAGTCGCCGACGCGGCCCACTTTATCCTGACGCGCCTCGCTAAAGAGTGTTCGGGAAATTTTTTCCTCGACGACGAAGTCCTGCTGGCAGCAGGCGTGCGGGACTTTGCACAGTACGACATGCAGGCTGGAGCGGCGTTGCAAACAGATTTCTTTGTAGAGGCGTTGCCGGGAATGCTACCAGCGGACAATATGATGAACTCGGGCCAAGGCTCGCGATAAGTAGCGACCATGGATATCCTTGAAGCAGAGCATCGCAGTTCCCATTGGCCCGAACGCCTGACAACCCGCACTTAGACAATGCGCAGCAACGACATCTGACTTTCAAGGAAGGCGCGCAGTTCGTCCGGGTCTGGACGTGTTCCCCAATTGCGGGCACCAGCGACCGACGCGATGGCAATCCATGAGTTCGGTGGAAACCATTCACGTAAGAGCACTCCCTCCTGGGAAATGCGAAGACGGCCGGTTTGCTCGCAGTACTCTGCGCACATCTCCGCGTCGCCCAGTTGTGCGGTCACCTGGAGGCCAGGGCTTTTCTGCATGGTGTTCTCCCGCAAGTTGAGGCGCTGTCGGCTCCGACGTGTGCCAGGGGTTGACTGGAGTGACTGCGGCGTCGACCCGCGACAATGCCCGCCATTGCGCCGATTTGACATCTCCCGATCGAAATCGGGTCAATGGCCACGCAAACTCAGCGTTAACTGCCAGTGACTGAAGTCTAGGGACTGCACGCATTTACAGGTGAAACGGACCTAAGAGATTGGTAACGTGGAGTTACCGTCCACGTCGCGACCAAAGAGCGCTGCACTGCCTCGGATAACCGGTCTTCACAATGCTCAGGCTACTTGCACCCGATGCATCGCACGACGGAAATGATTACGTATGTCGTTTTCGTCGGAAAACATGACCACGGGCATGACATTAAGATCATTCGATAAGGGGGTGTCAGGGTCGCGGCGTCACCTGGTTAGACGGGGCACCGGCCAGGTATTTAAAGCGTATTAAGCAGTTGGCGAATCTACACTGCGCTGGCAGGCAACTCGACGTGCACTAGCGTGCAATCGTCGACCCGCCCCCTGACATATCGTTGAATCACACGCCCAAACCTTGCCGGACTCGACAGCGGTTCGGCGAAAATCAGGAGACGACGATGGAAATCAAGCCGAAGGTTCGCGAAGAAGCAGTGCAAATCAATGATATTCCGTGGAAGGCGTTTCCCGACGCGCTTTCGAAAGGAGGTATCCGCTGGAAGATGCTCCATGCGTCTCCGGAAATGGGCGCATGGACCGCGATTTTCGACTGCCCCGCAGGCTCGTCCTTCAATGCGCACTTTCACGTCGGGCCGGGTGAATACCTGCTGACGAAGGGTCGAATGGATGTCCGTGGTGGCCGTGAACAGGGCGGCGACACGGTTGTTGCGCCGGCATATGGCTACGAGTCCGCAAATGCCCGTCACGACAAGACCTACTTCCCCGTCGATAGCGAGTTTTACATGACCTTTCTTGGTCCGCTGTCATTCATCAAGGAAGACGGTACGCCTATTGTGGTTGTGACGTGGGACGAGGCGCAGCGCGCATACGCAGGCTGACCATACCCGCGACCTCGTCATGCGCCGGCAATGGCCAGCATTGCCGGTTCCCCAGTTGATTCTTCATGGAAACTCGACATGTCATATTCATCTGAACAGGCACAGGGAGCAACGAGACAGGTTCTCGACCATCATCTCGGCGCGTTTGCCAACGGTCTCGATGAGATTCTCAAGGACTATGACGACAACTCCACTCTCATCACACCCGACAGGACCTTTCGTGGCCGGGACGAGATAACCGGTTTCTTCAAAGCCTTCCTGGACGGCGCCGACCCCGCCTTCTGGCCGGCGTTCAAAATCACCAGCCTCAGTACGGCGGGCGAGATCGCATACCTCGCGTGGGAGGCGAAGCCATGGGTCACGCTCGCGACGGACACACTGTTCATTAAAGACGGAAAGATTGCGGTTCAAACGTTTACATCGTTCTCGGCCTGACTCATCGACTAAACGGAAGAGCAAATCAAGTTACATTCATGGCGGCCTCATCCGCATTGACGACGGTGAAACGCTCTGCCGCTCCCCGGTTTAACCGGCTCAGCCCGACGCGGCCATGTGACCGCGTCGTGGTCTACGCATCGAGGAAATAGTTGGCCAAAATCATTCATTCGATGGTGCGGGTTCACGACCTTGAGCGATCCTTGCAGTTCTACAAGGACGCTCTCGGCCTGTCGATAAGCCACCAGCTGGATTTCCCGGACTTCTCTCTTGTCTATCTTCGCAACGAAGAGAACGATTTCGAAATTGAACTGACGTGGAACAAGGGTCGCGAACCGGCATACACGCACGGTGACGGCTACGGGCATATCGCCGTGGCAGTTGCAGGGCTGGAAAGCGAGCACGCGCGGATGACCGGACTCGGCATCAATCCGACGTCCGTGAAGGAGTTCAAGCGCGGAGAAGAAATGCTCGCACGGTTCTTCTTTATCCAGGACCCAGACGGCTACAAGATTGAGGTCCTGGAGCGTTCGGGACACTACGTCTAGAGCGGCGTGGACGTCGAACGGTTTCATCTCATTCGCTTCACCGTGCGAGTCGATCCGTCGGGATTCAAAACCAACCGCTTTGTCTCACGCCAATTCGTCCAGGGGACCAACGCCTGTTGTCCTGCGTACGTCGCCCGGAGAGGCGCCGTACTTCTCCTTGAATGCGCGGCAAAAATGGCTTGTCGAATTGAAGCCCCAACGAAACGCAATCTCGGATATTCTCTGCCGGTTGTATGCAGGGTCCGTCAGTGCCTGTTTGCAGGCGTGCAAACGCCTATCCATCACCCACTCTGAAACAGTCATGTCGCTGCGCTGAAACAGCATATGCAGGTATCGCAGCGAAATGTGATTTGCGTCCGCGATGCGGCCTGGGCCAAGGTCGTCTTCATGCAGATGCTGCAGGATGTAGTCTTGCACGCGCCTCAGCATGGCCGCACTTGCGTCGAACGTCGCTGACGGTTGCTGTCCCGATAGCGCGATGCCTAGCAGTTCGAGCGTGGACCTGCTGACAGAACCTTTAACGCTCTCGTCGAGTGTTGCGATTTCATTCGAAAGAGCCAGCAGGTGTACCGCCAGCAGCGAGCCGACGCCTGTACGGCTTTCGATTTTTCCACCGGTCGGGGGTTGCTTTCGCTCCGGCAGCCGTTCCCGCATCACTGACCACGGAATCATGAGTGTTACCTTGTGCAGGCGCTCAAGAACCTCAAATTCCACTGCCTGGCCCGTTGTCCAGACGACGACATCACCGGATGTAACTTCAACGCCACAATCGCCAATCCTAAAGCGTTCCCGCCCTCCCGTCGTGAGCTGCACGCCAACGTAGAGCTCGTCATCGTGGCGGACCTGGCCACGCGTGCGCTGCCCTGTGCACGGGTCGCACACCGTCTCGACAATCCCGGCTCCGGCGAAGTCATGTTGTTTGACGTGGGCGTAGAACGTAGCAGGAAGGCGATGTGGGACTTGCCACTCGCGGTAGCTGGTACTAAGCACTGACTGCCAGGCGTCAGTGCGGTCACCGGGCGGGACGTCGCTGCTTGACCATTCGGTTGATTGATTTCGCACCTCATGTCTCCTTTCTCCAGCGTCACATTCCGGTCTCGTGCCAGATCTGCGCATTGAATACCACCTGATAGCGTACGGCCGAATTTTCTGCGCGAGCAGTAAAACCGCTTCGCACCGACGGCACCACGTATAACGCGTGAGCAATCTCGCGGATTATCTAATGTCCGGTGTTGAGCACCACCCTGAAACGCGCCGCGCCGCTCATCATGCGGTCGTAGGCGTCCGCCGCCTTCGTCAGTGGAAATTCTTCGATCATGGGTTTGATGCCGGTTAGCGCGCTGAAGGCAAGCGTGTCCTGCGAATCGGCCGATGTACCCGATGGCCAGCCCTGCACCGAATTTCGCCCCATGATGAACTGCGCGATCGGGACTTCAACGGGTTCCTCCGACAGTCCAATCAAGATCAGCTTGCCGTTCAGTCCCAGACCGCCTGCTGCGGCGCTCATCGCCTTTCCGCTTGTGACGGTCGCGAGGATAACGCGAGCGCCGCCCAGTGCCTGCAACGCTTGCGCCACGTTCCCCGCATTGCTGTCGATGTAATGATGCGCGCCGAGTTGTTTCGCAAGACTTGCCTTGTCCTCGCCTCGAGCGATTGCCACCGTGACGAATCCCATTTTCTTCGCGAACTGCACGCCAAGATGGCCGAGGCCGCCGATGCCGAGAATCGCGACCACGTCGCCTGCACGCGCGCCGCTGTTGCGCAATGCGTTGAATGTCGTAATGCCTGCACACAGCAGCGGTGCTGCATCGACATCGGATAGATCATCCGGAATACGCGCCAGCGCTTCGACGGGCGCCACCATGAACTCGGCATAGCCGCCGTCGTAGCTGATGCCGGGCACAAGCGCACGCTGACATAGAACGAAGTCGCCCTGACGGCAACGCTCGCACCTTCCGCAATGTCCTCCGTGCCAGCCGACGCCGACCCGCTGCCCTGCCTGCCATCCCTCGACGCCCGGACCGACCGTATCGATGAGGCCTGCGATTTCGTGCCCGGGCACCCGAGGATATTGCAGCCCCGGCCACAGACCGTCTTTCGTCAGCACATCGCTGTGACAGATGCCACAGGCCTGAATCTTGATCAACACATGTCCAACGCCTGGCTCCGGCACATCCCGTTCGACGAGTTCCAGAGGACCGCCAGCCTGCGTCACCTGCACTGCTTTCATCGTCCGCATCGCTTTCTTCCCTATGAAAGGCGCGAACGCGGGTTGACCAACCCGGTTCGCAGATGAGCCGCCGACGCCACCAACCGGTCAAGCGGACAGCTTACGCCATGTTCGACGGGATGCGAATCGGCACTCTGAATCAGCTGCCCTCGCAATTCTTCCAGATCGTTTCCGGCGCAATGCCTTAAACGGTTGCGGCACTCACTGCGTGTGCCCGCCGGAGACGTTCGCGGCTGTTACTCAGATGCATCCGCATCGCGGCACGCGCGTCGTCCGCGTCCTGACGCTCGATTGCCCGGTAAATCAGCTGGTGCTCAGCGAGCACGTTCCGCAGGTGCTCGATATGGTCAAGCTCTGCGATCTCCGCGGATCCTAGCCGCGTTCGCGGACTGACCGCGCGGCCCAGTTGGCTGAGCACGTCGAAGAAATAGCGATTCCCGCATGCCCGCGCGATCTGCAGGTGGAATTCGATGTCGTGCGCCAGCACGTCGGTGCTTCCCCGCTCAAGTTCAGACTCGAAACGCTCCAGCGCGCTACGAATCTGCTTGAGATGCTGCCCGGTGCGCCTGGCTGCTGCCAGAGCGGCCGACGCTGCCTCGACGTCAATGCGGAACTCGATGATGGCCATCACGTCGAGCATGCTCGAAAGGTCGGCCGTGGCGATGTGCATCGGCTCTTCCTTTCCCGGCTCAAGAACGAAGGTGCCGATACCGTGGCGAGTCTCGACAACCTTCGCCGCCTGCAGCCGCGAAATCGCCTCGCGAACAACGGAGCGGCTCACAGAGAGCTGCTTCATCATTTCCACCTCTGTCGGAATCCTGTCGCCGGGCCTCAGGGCTCCGCGCCGGATTTCGTCCGTGAGGGTGGCCACCACCTTGTCAGTCAGGCTGCTCATGTTGCGGTTTGCTGGCTCGTCAGTTGGACATGCGCACGTTGCGCGCGGAACGACGACGTCATCTGACGTCTCGACCATCATCATAGCGCCAGGTGTTAGCGTCAGCTACAATTCATGTTGTCGGACGTCCTAGCTTATCGGCATTTCAAACTCCAGCTACACAGTGTATTCGCGACAATTCCATATGTGTAAAGGTGTCTGGCTACAGGGTAAACACCCAATTGGAAAGCTGATATCGAAAAAGTAGACTGTCATCAGACAACCTATGACGTATTTCGCGGCGGATGTTCATCCGCTACCGCGTTCGGTTCGATTGGGCCGACGCACCGGCCGATACTGGAGACAACCTTGATATCTGCACTCGCCACCGCGACCGACCCGCTCGAATCAGCGGTCTCCAAGGTCAAGCGGCACATTCTTCCGCTCTTCCTTGTTATGTTCATCGCGAACTACATCGACCGCGTGAACATTGGCTTCGTCAACTCGCACATGCAGACGGATCTGGGCATCGGCGCCGCCGCATATGGGCTCGGCAGCGGTTTGTTCTTCATCGGATATGCGCTGTTCGAAGTGCCATCGAACGTTCTGATGCAGCGGTACGGCGCTCGCGCGTGGCTCACCCGCATCATGGGGACCTGGGGTCTCGTGGCGGCAGCCATGGCCTTCGTCTGGAATGACACGTCGTTTTATGTGCTCCGCTTCCTGCTCGGGGTGGCCGAAGCAGGCTTCTTCCCCGGCGTCGTTTTCTACTTCACGCAATGGTTGCCGCAGAAAGAGCGCGGTAAGGCCATCGCCGTGTTCCTGGGCGGCTCAGCACTCGCGTCCGTTCTGTCCGGCCCGATCTCGGGGGGACTTCTCTCCATCCGCGGGCTCGGCCTGCACGGCTGGCAGTGGATGTTTCTGATTGAAGGCGGATTTTCGATCGTCCTGTGCGGCTTCAGCTGGGTACTGCTGAAATCACGGATTCGTGATGCTTCGTGGCTGACGGCAGAGGAGCAGGTGATTCTCGAATCATCCATCGCCGCTGAACAGGCAGAACGCGAAGCACTCGGTGGCGCGCATCTGCCGACGATGAAGCTGTTAAAGGACCCGCAAATCCTTCTTTTCTGCTTCCTCTACTTCGCGATCCAGCTGACGATTTACGCGGCAACCTTCTGGCTGCCGACGATTATTCGCAAGATGGGCGGCCTGACAGACTTCCAGGTCGGTATGTACAACGCTGTCCCGTGGCTTATCGCGATCGTCGCGATGTATTGCTTTGCCGTTCTTTCCGCGAAATGGCGCTTTCAGCAGGCATGGGTCGCCACAGCGCTGGTTATCGCCGCGTGCGGACTGTTTGCGTCGACGTCTGGTAATGCCGTGTTCTCGTTTGTTGCAATCTGCTTTTCGGCAATCGGCTTCAAGGCTGCGGCGTCGCTGTTCTGGCCTATCCCCCAGGGTTATCTGGACGCGCGGGTCGCGGCCGGCGTGATCGCGCTCATCAATTCGATCGGGAATCTGGGCGGCTTCTTCGCGCCGGCTACGTTCGGCTACCTGCAACAGCACACCGGCTCGATTTCCGGAGGTCTGTATGGGCTCGCGGTGGCATCATTAATTGCAGCGGCCGCGGTCTTCCTTGCCCGCAATCGTCGTGTGAACCATGACGTGCTCGCGCAACCCGTACATAGCAAAGCGCATTGATCGCCCGGAACACTCCCGCCGGTCGATTTCTAAACTTACCTGGTCCTACTCTCATGTCCACCCATACATCCCAATCGAACGCCACGCCGACGGTCACCGAATTGCGCGTCGTTCCGGTCGCCGGTCGCGACAGCATGTTGATGAATCTGAGCGGCGCACACGGTCCGTTCTTCACCCGCAACGTCGTCATCCTGCGGGATAGCGCCGGCAATACCGGCGTCGGCGAAGTCCCCGGCGGCGAGAGCATTCGCAAGACCATCGATGACGCAAGGCCGCTGGTTATGGGTCAGTCAATCGGCAATCTTCAGGCCGTGCTCAACAAGGCGCGCACCCAGTTCGCTGACCGCGATGCCGGCGGACGCGGCCTGCAGACATTCGACCTGCGCACGACCATTCACGCGGTAACCGCGCTCGAAGCCGCGCTGCTCGATCTGCTCGGGCAACATCTGGGCGTGCCTGTTGCCGCACTCCTTGGCGAAGGCCAGCAGCGCGACGAAGTCGAAATGCTCGGTTACCTGTTCTACATCGGCGACCGGAAAAAGACCGACCTGCCCTATGCAAGCGGAGCCGAAGGCCGCGACGACTGGGAACGCGTTCGCACCGAAGAAGCCATGACGCCCGAGGCGGTTGTGCGTCTGGCTGAAGCGGCTCAAGCGCGCTACGGCTTTAATGACTTCAAGCTGAAAGGCGGCGTGCTTCCCGGCGACGCCGAGATCGAAGCGGTGACAGCTTTGGCCGAACGATTCCCCAAGGCGCGCGTGACGCTCGACCCGAATGGCGCCTGGTCGCTTGCGGAAGCAGTCCGTCTTTGCCGTGACAGGCACGACGTACTCGCCTATGCGGAAGACCCTTGCGGCGCGGAAAATGGCTACTCGGGTCGCGAAGTGATGGCCGAATTCCGCCGCGCGACTGGCTTGCCGACCGCTACGAACATGATTGCCACCGACTGGCGTCAGATGGGTCACGCTATCCAGCTGCAATCCGTGGACATCCCGCTCGCCGACCCGCACTTCTGGACCATGCAAGGCTCGGTACGCGTCGCACAGATGTGCAACGAGTGGGGTCTGACGTGGGGCTCGCATTCAAACAACCACTTCGACATTTCGCTCGCGATGTTCACGCAGGTTGCGGCTGCCGCGCCCGGCAAGATTACTGCCATCGATACCCACTGGATCTGGCAGGACGGGCAACGCCTCACGCGCGATCCGCTGCAGATTGTCGGCGGTAAGGTGAAGGTGCCGGAGAAGGCAGGCCTTGGCGTAGAACTCGATCTGGATGAACTCGAGAAGGCGCATGCGCTGTATCAACAACACGGCCTGGGCTCCCGTGACGACGGCGTCGCCATGCAATTCCTGATTCCAAACTGGAAGTTCGATAACAAACGCCCGTCTCTCGTGCGCTAGATCGAACATTCTCCCGGCAGCGGCCTCGATGGCCGCCTGGCCGGCGCCCGTAAGAATCTGGCACCGTGCAATGCGGTGCCACGCTGATCGTGGTTGTGACTCAGGTCAAGGCCGCGACCGCAACCGCGAATGAGTGCATCCGCAGCAAAACACCACGCCCCGTCCCCATTCAGCCACTTCTCGCCGCAGCGAGGGTGTGCGCATCCCGCCTTTTAAGGCTGCCTTAATTGTTGCCCGTCATGATGGGTTCATCGACTCACGTCAAGGGTCGCCTGTTCCGCCATCAGCGCACCGCTTGCGGGACCCAAAGTTACGGAAAGAGGTTCAAACCACCATGCCTGGTAAATCGCGAAACCGCAAACACGACGCCCAGCCGGCAATGTCACCGCTGCTGCGAGCGCTGACTTTTAGTCGCGCCACCCATGAGCCGGTCACTCAGGCCATGCTGCTGCAGTGCTACGCAGCACTGGACGCATTCCGGCGAGGTCATGGATCGCGCGACCTGTTCTCGACTTTGGGTCGGCAGTTGCTGGTATCCGAGGCGCTGTGCCGCCTCGGATACCAGAAAGACGAAATTGCGGACATACAGGCAGCGCACGCTTCCATGACGCGAATCGACGCTGCCGAACGCGAAAATGGCGTCTGGTTGATGGGCGATACTGAATACGCGTGGTTATGCCTTGCGCTGGAAATCTTCGCAGATCAGTTAGCGGCTGCGTCGCTGGAGAGCATTGCAAGGGCCGAAGCACGAATGGTGGAGGGCCTCATGCTCACCGCCGGGCGCATTCCAGCGCCCGCCGAGGTCGCGTCGTAACGACACATCCACAACGTCGCCCTCCTGCGTACCGCTCAATGCCCCAGCGACCCCGTCTCCAGCGGCGCCGACACGCGTGACTCCGGGCGCGACGCCTGCTTGATCAGCAAGGCGACGCAGGAGATCACGCCCGCCAGCGCGACACATGCGAATATCCCCGCAAACGTGAAATGCCGGCGCGTCAGTTCCGCGACAAGGAATGAACCCGCGATGCCGCCAAAGCGTCCGATGCCAAGCATCCATGCCACCCCGGTGCCACGCCCCTGTGTCGGATAAAAAGCAGCGGCCAGCGCGGGCAAGGACGATTGCGCGGTATTCATCAACACGCCTGCCACAAACACCGTGAGCACCAGCACACCGACGTTGCCGACTGCCTGCCCGATGCAATAAACGCTAACAGCGGTGAGTGCATAGCACACGGCAATAATTCGATTGGCGTTGAAGCGATCCATCAGGACGCCACACAACACTGCACCAACGCCGCCTAGCGGGAAGAGCGCAGAGATCAGCGTCGCGCGCTGCGGGTTGAGGCCGGCTTCCTTCAACAGGATCGGCATCCAGTTGATCGAAGCGTAGAAGATCACGAGACCCATGAAGTAGGCGAGCCACAGCATCACCGTGCCTACGATGTACGACCTGGACAGCACGAGTGCAGCGCCGGTTTTACCCTCCACCTGCGGTGCCTGCTCAGTCATCACAAAAGACCCTGCCTGCTCCGCAGCGCTTGAAAGGCGGCCAAGCACTGCGCGGATTCTTTCGACCGGATGATTCTTCGCGACCATGTAGCGCACCGATTCCGGCAGCTTGAGGAGCAAGATCACAGAGAGCACCAAAGGCGTCGCACCACCCAGCAACAGCACGCTGCGCCACCCAAATTGCGGAATCAGCCACGCTGCGAGAAAGCCGCCGAACGCCGCGCCGAGCGGGAAACCGCAAAACATCAGGTTGATCACCGTCGCGCGCCGGCGGTCCGGACAGAACTCGCCCATCATCGTGACTGCGTTGGGCATCGCGGCACCAAGGCCGATCCCGGTCACGAACCGCAGGACAGTCAGTTGCTGGATGTCTGTGGAAAAAGCCGAACCAAGACACGCAACACCGAAGAGCATGACAGCCCCCAGCAACATCAGTCGCCGGCCGAGCCGGTCGGAGAGCGGACCCGACACGAGCGCTCCGCACGCAAGGCCGAATAGCGCAGCGCTCAACACCGGCGCAAGCGCTGGTTTGCTGATGTTCCACTCCGTAATCAGCGAAGGCGCAATGAAGCCGATCGCCGCGGTGTCAAACCCGTCGAGCAGAACGATGATAAAGCACATGAAAAAGATGAGCCATTGAAACCCGGAAAAGGGCTGCTCATTGATAAACGTCTGCACGTTGACGGCAGTGTTTCGGTTCACGTCTCACCTCCTGACGGCGGACGGCGCTATCGCGCCGTCCGCATTACGATTTCATCCGGTCAGAACCGGTGAACAATACCTGCGCCTGCAGCAAACTGGCTACGCGAGGACGAAGACGCGCTCTGGAAGCCGTCGCCGATGGTCGCCGTGGCGTTGATGATGTGCCTGACACCCGCCGTGCCAGGCTCGTTGCCTTTTTGGTGCGCTGGCACGCCTGCAATGCGTAGCGGCCCGCAGGCCTGGGCACCGGGTAGTACTCCGGGAATTTGAACTGCTGGTACTGCACGGCGCGCGTCATGCCGTTCGCCCGGGTTGCGCACCTGATAAATAAGGCACGGTCGATTTGCTCTTCAGATGTTCGCCTAAAGAACAAGAATTCTATTTTTGAACAAACAGATTGTAAGTAGCCGGCTGTTTGCCGGTCAACGCGGGATAACCCGATCACCGCACGTCGCATCTGTATGCGCGCCGGAAGGGTCAGAAATTCTGTGGACCGAGTCGCGTATCGCTACAGCAATAGCCCGCTGATGACGCGCTAGCGGCCGGCCGTGAGCATGAGCATGCTGAATACGACGGTCACTGGCAAAGCGAAAAAGCCTCGCGTCCTGCGATATCCCCGTTTCCGTAAATGCCTGCCACCGTGTAGTCGCCCGCGACGCATTCGAGTGTCGATTCGCCGAACGTCAGCACGAAGTGTCGCAGACCGCCCTCTAGCGAGAAGTCACGCCCCCACGAATCCGCAATCAACGACGAATGCATGACCTCATGCGCGGAGTATCCGCGCAGGCCTCTTGAAGCGAGGAAGTGAGCAGGCAGATCGGCGTTACGCGGCGGCCCAAACTGGTGAAACGCCGCCGCCGAAAATGCGACCACGCAGAATGGATCATCGTCGCTGAACGGGCCGAAGCGTTCGAAGTCGGCTTTAGCGATGCGATAGACAATCGCAACCAGCCTTTCATTGGCCAGCACCAGCGGCGCGCCGGCGCCGGCATCGGGTCTGGGAACGTCGTCCAGCAGGACGACCTGGTCCTGCTCGCTGGAATCCAGTGCATTGTTCATCTGTCTCTACGTGCTCCGTGACGGGTTCATGCAGATCATCACAGGCGCGCAGACACGGCTCCCGGAATTCGCTGCGTCGTAGAGTGTAGTTGAACCCACGGCTTCTGCATCCAGACACGCATGCGTCGTCCCTTCATTGCCGCGAATAACAGGCAGAGGAATCGCAAAACACTAACCCGGGTAAAAAAATGCCCCGACATCGAAACCGGTGTCGGGGCGAGTCCCATGTCAAAGGAGGTGTCGTAGAGGAGACGGATTCATCGTACCGTCGCCCGGCAGGTCCGCCAACGAACGGTTTCGCATATCCATATCGCAAGGCACGCGCGCAACTTTCGACGGCCGGGCACACAGCCGGTCGGGACAGGCAACCCTCGTCCACGTATATCCTTAGAACAAAAAACACGTTCGCAGCGGCGCGCCTGATCACTAACATGGCAGATCAGTCGGGTCGTCCGGCCCTGCACGCGCACCCCGCCGTGCGGCGCCTCCGGCCGCTACGGAAGGAGTATTGCGTTGACCAGTTTCGATCACACTCGCCGGCCGCTCGTCGTCGGAATCGGCGGTACGACGCGCGCCGCATCGTCGACCGAGCGCGCGCTCGGCTTCGCACTGCGCGGCGCTGAAAGCGCGGGCGCGCGCACGCACCTGTTCGGTGGCACGTTCCTGCACAGCCTGCCGCATTACGCGCCGGAAAGCGCGTCGCGGACCGATGAACAGCTCCAGCTGATCGAAGCCGTGCGCGACGCCGACGCCGTCATCGTCGCGACGCCTGGCTATCACGGCGGCGTTTCCGGCCTCGTCAAGAACGCACTGGATACCCTCGAAGAACTGCGCGCCGATGAGCGCCCGTATCTGGACGGCCGCGCGGTCGGCTGCATCGTCACCGCCTATGGATGGCAGGCCGCCGGTTCGGTGCTGACGTCGTTGCGCTCGATCGTCCATGCGCTGCGCGGCTGGCCGACGCCGTTCGGCGCCGGCATCAACACGCTCGAAACGCGCTTCGAAACTGTCGATACCTGTTCCGATCCGAAGGTTGTCGAGCAGCTCGCCACCGTTGGCCGCCAGGCCGCCGGATTCGCCCTGGCATTCGGCGCGCATCGCCCGGCAGAACGTGAGAGCGTTGCCCCGCAACCTCCTCGCGCGGCAAAAATCCTGTCGCTCGCCAGCTGAACGGCGCGCGTCATGCGCGCTTACCTGCCGGGCCGGCGTTCCCGGCATCGCCCGTCACCCGATACCCGTCACCCGCCGCCGGCATCCGTCGCGCGGCGGGCCTGCCTTCAGCGTGTGCCATCGCACACATCCCGCCTGGCCGCTCACGCAATGCGTATGCCATGCAACATACGGAAGCGTGTACGCGCCGGATAGTGTGAATAAGCGCATACGACACCGCCACATCCGGATCACCGATGACCGCCCAGGGCCACCCCTGATTTGCTTGCGACGAAAGATTGGTTCACTCGATACACGGCACGGCCTACGCTTGTCTCTGCCCGCTCATTGATCGATCGTCGCACTTCGCGTGAACTGCAAACGCAAGCGGGCACGATCACCGGCACGACCATGAAGAGACTCATTCACTATAAAGGCTACGCAGTTGCGCCGGCAGCACAGCAACTTCCTAACGGCCTCTTCGCCGCCAATCTGACCATCGAGAAGACCACCGCACCCCGGAGCCACCCGTACTCGTTCGACGCGCTCGACTACTTTTTCGACGAAGAACACGCGCTGGCCTACGCGTTCCGCTGGGGACGCCTGTGGATCGACAGCCACAGATAAAGGCCGCCGCGGCGTCCGGACTGTCGGAGTTGCCCACTTCGACGCCGTTTTTTCGGGGTTGTGACAGAATAAGCGACATGTCCGCTGACCGTTCTCGCTGCCATGTCCGATACCCTGACACATGCTCCCGAAGATCGCGCCCTGCGCCACTGGACCTTTCCTGACCCGGCGCGCGTCAAGATCGGCTCCGATGCTCACGAGCAGATGTTCTGCCGCATGCTGCTTGAGACACACAATCCCTACCGGCCCGCCGTTCTCGACTGGCCGCCGCTTCCGCCCGATGCACTACACCGCCTCACCTCGCTGCCCATCTGGGACATCGCCGTGCAGACCGAAGGCCACGCGGCGATCCGCGTCGCCACCTACGCCGCGCAGTTAAGCGACCCGCTGCTGCGTGAAACGATAGAAATGGACGCCGCCGAAGAAGCCCGCCACAAGATCGTGCTCTCGAAACTGGTCGCGGCCTACGGCATCGAGCTCGCGCCTGAGCCCGAATACCCCTCGCCGCGCGACGCCGAATGGGCATGGATGCTCACCGGCTACAGCGAGTGCATCGACAGCTTCTTCGCCTTTGGCCTGTTCCGCTCGGCGCAGCAATCCGGCTATTTCCCCGAAGCGCTCGTCGAGACGTTCGAACCCGTGATCCAGGAAGAAGCGCGGCATATCCTCTTCTTCGTGAACTGGGTCACGTGGTACCGGCGCACCATGCCGTGGTGGCGTCGGCCATGGCATTCGCTGCGCGTCGGGGCAATCTGGTTCAAGCTCGTATGGGAGCGCGTGGCGATTGCGAGGGGCATCGATGCGAACGGCGTCGCGCAAGATGCGAATTTCCTGGCGTCAAACGGTGGCTCGGTCGGCAAAGCGCTAACGACGCGCGAGCTCGTCGAACTGTGCCTCGCCGAAAACGAACGGCGAATGAGCGGCTACGACGCGCGACTTGTGCGGCCGGCCGTCGTGCCACGACTCGCGCGCCTCGCGCTGCGGTTTCTGAAGTAGCGGCGAAGGGCGGCCGCTGCATCTAGCAAATGCCGCCGCAACACGGGAGACAGCATGACATGGACGGTCGATGAACAACTTGCGCTGACGGCCACTGAAGCCGTCGCCGCGATCCAGCAAGGGCGCCTTCTCGCCACCGATTATGTCGCGACGCTGCTGGCCCGGGCGGCAGCGCTCTCGACGTTGAATGCGCTCACCGCCCTGAACATGGAAGGCGCACTCGACGCTGCAAGGCGTATCGATGCGCTATCGACCGCTGAAAAAGCCCGCCTGCCGCTCGCCGGCCTGCCGGTCGTCGTGAAGGACAACATCAACACCGTTGGTTTGCAGACTTCGGCCGGCACGCCTGCGCTCGAAAATTTCATTCCGAAGACCAACGCGCCATCTGTTCAACGGCTGCTCGATGCAGGCGCAATCGTGCTCGGCAAGGCCAACATGCATGAACTCGCGTTCGGCATCACCAGCACGAATCTGGCGCCGCACGCCGGGCCGGTGCGCAATCCGTACGATCCATCGCTGATTCCCGGCGGGTCGTCGGGTGGGACGGCTGCGGCGATTGCGGCGCGCATCGCGCCCGCCGGACTCGGCACCGACACCGGCGGCTCGACGCGCATTCCCGCCGCGCTGACCGGTACCGCGGGCTTTCGTCCGTCGGTGGGCAATGGCGGTGCCGCGCGCCGCTATCACGACACGAACGCCGTCGTGCCGATCAGCCGCACGCGCGACACGGTCGGTCCAATGGCACGCACCGTTGCCGATATCGCGCTGCTCGATGGCGTCATTACGGGCGACACCGCGTTGCCAGCAGTTTCGCTTGCGGGCCTGCGCATCGGCCTGCCTGCGCAGCTTTGGGAAGACCTGGAACACGCGCTGGCACGCGTTGCCCGCGATGCCTTGGCGCGCCTCGAAGCAGCCGGCGTGATTTTCGTCGACGTCGACATGCCCGACCTGATAACGCTTAACGACAAGGTCAGCTCGCCGGTGGCACTGCACGAACCCGTCGACGATGTACCCGCCTGGCTCGTCGCCAACGATGCGCCCGTAAAAACCGTGGTGGACATCGCGGTGCGCATCGCGTGCCCGGACGTGCGCAGCGCGTACGACGCGATCATCGCCGATGTGTTCGCCAGCCAGTACGAAGCGGCCATGAACACGTGGCGGCCGCAGCTTCAGGAGCTATATGACGCCACGTTCAGCACGCATCGGATCGACGCACTGCTGTTTCCCACCACACCGCTCGCCGCCGTGCCGCTCGACGAAGTGAACGGCTCGTCATCGGTGACGATCAATGGTGGCGAACCGCTCGATGAAATGTCCGCGTTCCTTCGCAATACCGATCCGGCGAGCAACGCAGGCATTCCGGGCCTCTCGGTGCCCGCTGGACTGACGAAGGACGGACGCCCCGTCGGCATCGAACTCGACGGACCGACTGGCAGCGACCGACGGCTGCTGGCAATCGGCATTGCGTTCGAGCAGGTACTGGAGCCGTTGCCTGCACCCGTGCTCTAGCGGCCTGACGCACACATTACGGCGCATCGCGGGGCATGCCTGCGCGGACGCTATAATCGCTGCGTTCCGGCGACGGCGGCCCTGCCTCGCGTCAACGACGTATATCGGGCCACGTCGTCGCCTATCGCCACGCCCGCCGACGCCATGCAATTTCGCCCGATTCCGACGTTCACCCGCAAGCGCCTCTCCGACGTCGTGTCGGACCAGATCAAGGCATTGATCTCGGACGGCGCACTGCGACCGGGCGACCGCCTGCCCGCCGAACGCGACCTCGCGACACAGCTCGGCGTATCGCGCCCTTCGCTGCGCGAAGCGCTGATCCGGCTGGAAGCCGACGGCTACATCGCGATGACAGGGCGTGGTGGCTTTGTGGTCGCCGACATGACGGCCGCGGTCATTTCGAAGCCGCTCGCTGAACTCCTGTTGCAGAACGCGCGTACCCGTTCCGACATTCTTGAGTTACGGCAAGGTCTTGAATCGATCGCTACCGTCTACGCCACCGAGCGCGCAACACCTGACGATCTCGAAGCGATTGGCACGGCCTTCGAAGCGTTGAAGGCCTGCGCGCTTTCATCCGACCGCACACACCTTGCCGATCTGGATGCCGCGTTTCATCTTGCGATCGCCGACTCGACACACAACGTCGCACTGGCGCATGTAATGCACGGCATTCATGCGCTAATCCGCGAATCGATGCGCCAGTCGCACCGGCTCATCGATTACGACGACGCAATGGAACAGCAGCTGCTCGACCAGCATCAGGCCATCTACGACGCAATCAGGGCACGCGACGCGCAAAAAGCGCGCAGCGCGGCCGAGCAGCATCTGGTGTACGTGCGAGCGCTTTACGAGCAGCACGCTACACCGCAACCATAAATCACCGAACGGAACGGACGCCCCATGCGCCTCGCTCTCTGGGCCTTCATCAGCATCGCCTTTGCCGCAACCAGCACCGGCTGCGCGACACTCGCAGCCGCCGATTCGAACGCGCTGTGGCGCATCGTCGACGGGCAATGCGTGATGTCGATGCAATCGTCCGGCACGCCGGGCTTCTGCACGCGCGTCGATCTGCAGGGGCGCTACGCGATTCTGAAAGACATCAACGGTACATCGCAGTACCTGTTGATCCCGACCGATCGCGTCTCGGGCATTGAAAGTCCGCAGATTCTCGACAAGGACGCGCCGCCCTACTGGTCGGATGCATGGGAAGCACGCACCTACGTGGAAAAGGCCGTCAAACAGCCACTCCGCGACGAACAGCTCGGGCTCGAAATCAACTCCACGTATCGCCGCTCGCAATCTCAGCTGCATATCCATATCGATTGCATGCGCAACGATGTGATCGACGCGTTAGCGCGGCATCATAGCGACACGCCCGGCAAATGGCGGTGGGAGGTGATCGACGGAAATCGTTACCGGATCATGCGCGTTACTTCGCTCGCAGCGGCCGACGATCCGTTCAGGGTTGTCGCGCGCGGTCTCCCGAAAGACGCTGTGATGGCCTCGCAAACGATCCTCGTGACCGGCGCGGGGCCGTCTGCTGCGAGCGATGGCTGGTTGATTGTCAACAGCAGCCTCGATCTCGACAATGGCAGCGGCTCAGCGGAGCCGCTGATGGATCACGCGTGCAGGCTTGCACGAAAGAGCTAGCGGCACGGCATGCGGCCGATATGCAATCGTCCCCATCCCGATCTGTTGAAACGTGCTTTTCCGCTTTTACGCACATGCTTTCCGCGAGAAATTGGTTCTGTCAGGAAGTGGAAGCCTTTACGATCGGCTCCAGTGTGCGTGCCGTCTGGGAGACGTCGCGCGATATCAGCAGCCTGACGAAAACGGTGCGAACCAGCCTATGGCCACGTATCTCGACGACACCCAGCGCCGTACGCTGGCCCACCTGACCACCACGTTGACGTGGCGCACGGAATGGCCGACATGGGTGTTGATCGCGACGATTTATGGGTCATGGTTCGGCGTCGCGATGCATGCGCGTATGCTCGGTTTGCCGGTCGGCACGGCTCTTCTTGCGCTCCTCAGCGCGTGGTACATGTCACTGCAGCACGAGCTGCTGCACGGCCATCCAACGCGTTCGCGCGTTGTAAACAGTCTGCTCGGATTCGCACCGCTTGCGGTGTGGTTTCCGTATCGCATCTATCACGACCTGCATCTTCAGCATCACAACGATCCGCATCTGACGCATCCTTCGTTCGACCCGGAAAGCTACTTTGTGACACATCAGATGTGGCAGCGCAGTGGGTCAGTCATGCGTGCACTGCTGACCGTGCGCAACACGTTCGCGGGACGCCTGCTGCTAGGGCCCGCGTTTTCAATTGTCGCGACCACGAACGACGCGGTTCGCAGGATCGCGGGCGGCGACTGGCGCGATGTACCCGTGTGGCTCGCGCATTTCGTTGCGCTCGCTGGATTGACGTACTGGCTGGACAGAGCGTGCGGTCTGCCCGCATGGCTTTTTATTGTTGTCACTGGCTATGCGGCACTCTCAGTCGCGTGTGTACGCTCGTTTCATGAGCATCGCACTGCTGGCCCCGATCAACATCGATCGGTCGTCAACGAGGCCGCTTTCTTCTGGCGGATCCTCTTTCTGAACAACAACTACCATCTAGTCCACCACGACTTGCCTCATGTCCCGTGGTTTGCACTCCGGGAAGTCTATGAAACGTCCCGCCAGCAATACATAGAACGCTCAGGAGGCTTTCTCGTACGGGGTTACAGCGAATGGTTGAGACTTTACGCATTTGCTCCGGTTGCGCGTCCGGTGCATGGCAATCTGTCCGGTTCCAACCAGAGGAATCCGCCTGCTTTGCGGGTAAATTGCGGGTAACACGCATGGCAGTTATCCGTCGAGGCCTTCCGATCCGGTCCTTGCGCGCCAGCCTCGAATCCCACTCGATTGTCAACGGCAGACCCCATTCCCCACATGCCCCGCGTTAATATGGAGAGATGACTGGCAAAGTGAGGATGCTTCATGAACGCATCGGTTATCTCTGCCCTGGCTGCGCTCGTCGGCGCCACCATTGGCGGCCTGACTTCGGTTCTTGCCACATGGCTGACCCAACGCACCCAGGTTCGCGCGGAGTGGCTAGCGCATGACCGCATGCGGCGGCAAGAGCTGTACAGGGAGTTCATCGAGGAAGCGACGAAATGCTATGTCGACGCGCTGCAACACGACAAGCCCGATCTCGCCGCACTCGGCAACCTCTACGCGAAGATCAGCCGCATGCGCGTCCAGTCGTCGCGCAAAGTCGCAGACGAAGCCGACGTGATCGGACGCAAGATCGTGGACACTTACCTTGCGCCGGACAAGACCTTCATCGAGATTCGCGAGATGCTCGCAGATGGCTCGATCGACATTCTCGGCAAGTTCGGCGACGTGTGCCGCGCGGAGTTCGAATCGCTTCGCGCACAGCAGTTCTGAACCCCATTGGCGCGCCGTTTAACGCGGCTTCAGTTCGACGGGCGGATCGGCGCGATAGCCGCCGCCGAGCGCCTTCGTCAACGCAATCTCCTGATTGAGCATCTGACCGTTGAGCGTGAGCAGCGCAACCTGTTCGGCGATCACCGGCTGGCGCGCTTCGAGCGCCGCGAGCCGGCTCGTCAGTCCGCGTTGATAATAGGCTTCGACGCTGTCCCTCGCGAACGCAACCGATTCGATCCGTTGCTTCTGCAACCCGGTCTCCGCATCGAGGTCCTGTAGACGGCTACCCGTTTGCGCGACGTCGCGTACCGCGTTGAGGACAGCCTGGTTGTACTGCTCGATCAACAGGTTGCTGCCCTCGCGTGCGCCGTTCAGGTTCGCGTTGAGCCTGCCGCCGTCGAAGATCGGCAAGGTCAGACCCGGAATCAGGTTGATCTGCTGGCTTGCATGCGTGAAGAGGTCCGCGAGGTGCAATGCGTTAAAGCCGAAGAACGCCTTGATGTCGAAGCTCGGATAAAAGGCCGCCTTCGCCGCGTCGATCCGGTCGAACGACGCCTCTACATACCATCGCATCGCCTGCAGGTCGGGCCGCCGGGCAAGCAGTTCGTACGCGAGCGTCGCCGGCAAGGCCGCCTGCGAGCGCGGCAGCGCGACGGGCTCGATCGCGGGCAGGCCATCGGGCCCCGCGCCGACCAGCGCCCGCATCGATTCGCGAAACTGCTTTATCTGCCCTTGCGCCGACACGATCTGCCGTTCGATGGCCAGTTGCTGCGCTCGTGCTTCTTCGAGCAGGGTGCGGGCTTCGAGGCCGCGCGCCGCACGCGCTTCATGTGCCTGCACCGCGAACACCGCTATCTCATGCGATTCGTTCAGCAGATCGATCAGTTGGTAAGTCGTTTGAATGCCGTAGTAAAGCTGCGTGACATCCGTCGAGATTTCGAGTTCGACAGCGGACGTCTCAGCGAGCCGCGCATTGCTCACGCCGAGCGAGGCGGCGACCTGCGCGCGTTGCTTGCCCCAGATGTCGATGTCCAGGCTTGCGCCAAGCCCGACGATGCCCTCGGTGTACCACGGCCCCGTCAGCCCCGCAGCCGGTTCGTTCTTCGCGAACGGGCCGAGAAAGCCGTTCGCGGAAATATGCTCGCGATCCAGCGACGCCAGCGCGACCACCTGAAGGTTCGTCCCCGCTCTGACAAGCTCGACATCAGACTTCGCCTGCGCGACACGCGTGCGTGCAATCACCATCGTCGGCGCATCGGCGAGCGCCTGCTCGATCAGCGCGTCGAGCTGCGCATCGCGATAGCGTGTCCACCAGCGCGCGGCGGGCCAGCCGTCGCGCGCGAGATGGATGTCGTTCGCGAGATTGATCTGCCCGGGCGCGATCTCGGTATAGGGCGTGCCGTTATGATGGATCAGCGCGCAACCCGACAGCACGGACGACATCCACGCGACGCATAAAAGGCATCGACGCCATCGCCAGTCGCGTACACCCGCTCGCGCGTTCATGATGCCTCTCGCCGGGCCGCCCCAAGGGAGGCACCCGCCCCCTCGGGGGGCAGCGAACGATAGTGAGCGTGGGGGGCGTTCATGTTCGTATGGCCTGAGATGAGGGCGCCGCAACGGGTGCCTCGACGCGCCAGTCCGGCAATCCCGCGATCTGCCGCGACAGTTCGTCCGCTGCGGCGATGAGCGAGCCGTCGGCCGGTTGGGTCGGTTGGGCCGGTTCGACAGCTTGCGCAGCGATCCCGATGCGTCGCGGCGCGCGGGTGTCGGGCGGGTTGGCCGCAAGTTCATCCGCGTACCGGTTGAGTTCGACGGACGCCTGTTCCTGCATCGAGCGCACTGCATCGACCGTTCGTGGGCTCGACGATCCCGCTTGCGCCGCCAGCGTGTTGCGCAGCGCATCGCCAGCGAGCATGATCTCGCGCCCCTGCGCGAGGACGGTTTGCGCGCGCAGTGTCAGCTGGGCCTGCTCCACTTCCTGCCAGTCGGGCTCGAGCGCGACGCGCGACAGCGTCGCTTCGCATTCGGCCAGCACGGCCCACGCCTGCAACTGGCGCTGCGCATAGGGCAACTCGTCCCGCTGGTCGACGCCCGCCTGTTGCGCACGCAACTGTGCGGCAATGGCGCGCAGCATCGTGGCGAGTTTCTGCCGCAGCACGTCGCCCTCGCCCTCGCGCCAGAACGACATCTGCACGAAGGTCGCCACGCAAACGCCGAGCAGAATGCCGACCATCCGGTCGCGGATTTCAGTCAGATTCGTGGTTGGGCTGAACTGGTCGAGCAACGCGAGCGAGAAGGTGAACACCACCTGCAGGCCGGCATAGCCGATCCGCTCCGAACCCGCCGCTATCCACGCCCCGAACGCGACGACAGGCAACGCCATCAGCAGCAGGCCGACGACATCGTCGAGATGCGGAACGACGAACACGACCATGAACAGCGCCAGCGCACTGCCGATGGCGGCCCCGGACAGCCGCAGCAACGCACGCTGCGTCGATGCGCCGAGGCTCGGCAGCGCGACGATCAAACAGGTCAGCATGATCGTGTGGATGCCCTGCCAGTCCACGGCGTTGTAGAACACGTAGCAGACCAGAACAGCAAGCAGCGTCTTCAGCGAAAAGCGCATGTACGCAGGATTGGTCCACGCGTCCGGCGCGACCATTGGCTCGCTCGCGGGCGGCTTGCCGGGTTCGGCATCGCTTGCAACGAGATCGGCGAATGCATGCAGCGCCCGCTGCAATTCGCCTGCGGCGGGAATCGCGTCGGCTGCATTGCGTTCTTCTGGTGTTGCCGTGCCGATGTAGCGATAGCGCTCGCCCGACATCACCGATTCGTCGAGCGCCTGGACGTTTGCGCGCAGCTCGCGCAACATCGCAAGCCGCGCCGCCGATGCCCCCGGCCACGTATCGGGCAACTCGCTCGCGCCGCGATAAAGACGCGACACCGTCGCGATGCACGCAAGCTGCAACGCCTGATGATCGCGATAATGGGCATCGCGCATGGTCGTGAACCGTAGCAGCTTCTGCAAGGTCAGCGCGCCTTGCTGGACGGCCGCCAGCGTAATCGGCGCGGCGCTCGTCGTGCCGTCGATCAGTTGCGTCAGGCGCGTTTCCAGCGCCGCGAGTTGCCGATGGATTTCCGCCTTGAGCTGCAACTGCGGTTCGGCAGGCAACAGCAACGCGTTAACCACGAGCGTCAGTGCGATCGGATAGTTGACGGCGACCCACACCCACAGCACCGCGCGGATCAGCAAGTCGGCCTGATCGGTCTGGTCCACGAAGCTCTGCACGTAGATCACGACGATGGCGACGATGAAGAACACCACGCCGATCTTGAGAACGCGAATCAGATAGACGCTGCCGAAGAACAGCAGACTCGCGGTCACGATGCGTAGCAACGGATAGTCGAATGTGAACTTCAGCACCAGAATCGACAGGCCGATCGCGAGCGTCGATCCGACCATGAACATCACGCCGACCAGCCGCGTGACCACCACATTCGACTGCGTAACGTAGAACACCACCAGCAGCGACAGCGCGAGCTCCGGCACTTCGAGCGCCATCGACGCGACGATCACGATGGCGCTCGTCAGCATGCAACGCAACATCACGTTGAGCCGCCCGGGGAAAGGCGCAAGCTCGCGCCTCAGGAAAGCGCCTGCATCGCGCAGCGTGACGGGCAGGTAGTCGGCGGCGGCCATGGGCGCTCCTCAATGGCGCTCGCCGTCATTGCCGCGCCCGGGTTCCAGCACGGCCACCGCCGACGTACCGATGCGAAACAGCTCCGGGTTCGGATTGTCGACCCGTATCTTCACCGGGAAGCGCTGCGATACATGGACCCAGTTAAGCGTGCGTTGAATGCGCGGCAAGCCGCCAGGCAATGCAAGGCCGGCTTCATCGGGCGCGACGCCGTAACTGATCGAATCGACCGCGCCCTGGAAGCGCTGGCCTGTATCGCTCATCAGGTAGACCGTGGCGGGCGTGCCCGTCCTGACGCCCTTGAGCTCGGTCTCGCGAAAGTTTGCGACCACGTACCAGTGGCGCGTATCGATCAGCGTGAAGACAGGTTTGAGCGCCGTTGCAAACTGGCCTGTCGATGTCTTCAATGACACAATGCGTCCGTCGAACGGTGCTCGGACCGTCGCATACTCGAGGTTCAATTCGGCAATCGCGATCTCCGCCATGACGACGGCACGTTGCGCGACCAGCGCATCGACGCCGCTCACGGCCGCTGCCGCCTGCTGCGCCTGCAGTTGCGCGGCGCTCAGTTCGGCCTGCGTCGCGCGTTGCGCGGTGCGCGCACGGTCGACGTCCTCCGCCGACACATAACCGTGTGACAAAAGTGGCTCCATGCGGTGCAGCGTATCGGACGCCTGGCTGGCTGCGGCTCGCGCGCGCTCGACGGCCGCACGCACCGACTGCGCGTTGTACTGCTGCGCATTGACCGTGCGCTGGGTCAGTTCGATCTGGCGGTCGAGCGCGACGAGGGACGCCTTGCCCCGCGTCAGCGCATCCTGATACGGACGCGGATCGATGCGGAACAGCAGATCGCCCTGCTTCACCGCCTGGTTGTCGTGCACGGCCATCTCGACGATGCGCCCGTTGACCTCGGGCACGACGTCGATCGTATCCGCGTAGACGTAGGCGTCGTCGGTGCGCGGCGCACGGTCAAGCAGCCGGATGACGAAAACCAGCAACAGCAGCGTCACCACGACCAGGATGATGGCCGGCCATTTGCTTTTCGATGTTTTGCTGGCAGTTGTCGCCATTGCATCCGCCTGAGGAGCTTCAGTGTTGGAACAGCATCAACCAGACAGCGAGCGCGAGGAAAGCGACAAGCGTGGGATACACCACGGCCGAAGGTCCCAGCAGATGGTCGGCCTGAAAACGCTTGACAATCAGATAGATGACGACCGTGAGCACAACGCCCGCGACGATACAGAACAGCCAGTCGGGAAAGTACGCGCCGAGCACGCCAATGGATGGCGAACCTGCACACCCTGACACGAGAACCGCGGCAATCGCGGCCATCCCGATTGCACGCTTTGAACATCTGCCTCTGGCGAGCGGAATATGTCGTTTCAAAGTCGTCCCTGCGGTTGGAATCAATGTCACACGAGAAGCTCCAACAAAGCATCGCCATCCAGGGGTTTTCTGAACAAACCGACGAGCGCCTTTTTCAAGTAGTAGCCCGCGCTCCGCTCGCCGAAAGATTGTAGATGTAGCAATTCGTCACAATAGCGCCGAAAGAGGCATTCCGCATTACATGAATATGCAATGTCTCCGCAAGAAACAACCATGCAAAATTGGGCACTGAGTTCGTCGCCACACGGTGCATGCCTCGACAGATTCCCGGGCTTTCGGCCCGGTTCTGCACACCCGCGGGCGTCACGTTGCCGCTAGCCGCTATCATAGATCGTTCGAGCGATAGTGATATCCAGACACGCTACTAGCCCATTTCAATCCAGAATCTGACACCAACCGTTCAAACGATACTATCCAGCAGATCCAGCAACGCATCCCCGTCGACAGGCTTTCTGAAGAAACCTAATGCGCCTCTCTGCAGATAGTAGTCTTCCGTATGCTCGCTCGGTTTGCCTGTGATAATGATAACCGGCGTGGCTGCGTCCGAATGAACCGTTCTTTCGAGCACTTGAATGCCGTCAATGGGCCGCATTCCCAGGTCGGTGATAACGCATACCAGTCCCGAGTGGCCGTCAGAAAAAAAATCGAGTGCAGATTCGTAGGCCCGTGTTCCGTAACCGCCAGAGGCCAGCAGATTCGCCAGAGACGTCAGAACGCGTCGGTCATCATCAATCACGGCAACGGTTCGAACCGGAGGCGTGGGCATTTTTTTCTCCAGATCCTCGAGTCCAACAACGAATTAGCGTTAGCGTCAGGCATCGGAGGTGGTCGTCGACGATGTTTCGAGCTGCAGTTTGCTCGCCTGCCTGACCAGAGCGGCAAATGAATTCACCTGCATTTTTCTCATGATGTGGCCGCGATGTACCTGCACGGTGTATTCAGTGATACCAAGGACTGCCGCCGCCTGCTTGTTGAGCAGGCCGCTTGCGAGTAACGGCAAAAGCTCCTGCTCTCGAGGCGTCAGCGATTGGTAGAGCGCCTGGAGCGCCGCTGTATCTTCCGCCTCCTTGCGAAGAACGTGCGCCCTGGCGAGTGCCGCATCAACCGCGCGCATCAACGCATCTTCATCGAGGGGCTTGGTGAGGAAGTCAACCGCCCCGCCCTTCATGGCCAGGACCGTGGACGGTACATCTCCCCTTCCGGTAATGAAAATGACGGGAATCTGTGAGTCCCTGCTGACAAGCTTCTGGACTTCCAGCCCACTCATGCCCGGCATTCTCATATCCAGGATCAGACATGCAACGACGTTTTGACGCGGTGTGTCCAGAAACTCCCTGCCGGATTCGAATGCGTGGACGTTCCTTCCGTTTGCGCGCAGCAGCGCAGAGAGTGCTTCTCGCACCCGCCTGTCGTCGTCGACCACATACACCAGCTCGCTTGCGGATTCCATGGAACCCCTCTGTGGTTAGGTGAAAACCTCTCCTAACGTTGGCACAGCCGGTCCACGATAATCTCGCTGAATGCCCCTCTCACGCGGTCGTGCCGACAAAAAATTATAGCCGTCGGAATCGTCGCCCGGAAGCACGGGCAGCCGTGTTTCGTATTACATGAATATGTAATGGCACCACAAAATATGAAGTTGTAGCCTTAGAAGCTGCTGCGAAGTGACCCATAGAGTCTGTTGAGGAAGGTCTGCAAAAGTCCTGGCATTGACGTGTGGGTGAACTATCCTGGGATGAGGGAAGTTAGTTGAGGAGAGCCTTGAGACACAACCTGGTCCAGGTCTGGATCTGTCAACGCGCTGTTGCGTTCGACCTCTCTATCGGAAGGCTGAAGCTGAAGGTTACGCCGCGAGACACATTGCGCACGGCCCAAATCCGACCGGCGTGTGCTTCGATGATGGACCGGCAGATTGCCAGTCCCATGCCCATCCCTGTTTCCTTCGTGGTGAAAAACGGCTCGAAGATCTTCTCAAAGTCCACATGTCCCGTACCGTGATCTTCCACGTCGATCACCACATTGTCCTCATCGCGACGCGAGCGGATCACTAGCAGCCTCGGTCGTTGCTCCGTTGCCGCTAACGCTTCGATTGCGTTGCGCACGAGGTTCACGATCACCTGCTGAATCTGAACTGCGTCCGCCCTGATCTTCGACACGTCTTCGCCCAATATTGTCTCGAGCGAAACCGCGTTGCGCTGGATGTCGTCGGCCATCAGCGTGCATACCTGAAGAATCAGCTTATTGATATCAAGATCGACCTTTTGGGGAGCCGTGTGCCTGAAGAGCGCCCGAATGCGGCTTACTACGTCTGCCGCGGCATTCGCGTCGCGGACGACCTGCTCGGCCGAGTATCTGGCTTCGTCGAGCTTGGGCGGCGTTGCAGCAAGCCATCGCACGCATGCGCTCCCATGCGCCACGATGGCCTGGAGCGGCTGGTTGAGTTCGTGGGCGATGGAGGCGGACAGTTCGGCGACAGCCGCGAGCCTCGACGCCTGCGCCAGCCTCTCCTGCGCATCGCGCAAGGCCTTCGACAGTTCTGCGCCGTCATCGATGTCGACATCGAGGCCGAAGAACTTCATCACTTGCGCGCCGGCCGCTTCAGTACCGCGTTGCTCTCGAGCGTAGTCGACTTCGAGCCTTGACAGCAGGTCCGGCTCGTCCGATAACTGCTCGAGGAGTGCGACGAGATGGTGTCGCACGCTTTCGGATCGACGCGCGCCTTCCTCGATTGCGATGGCCAATCCCGCCCACCGCGGCTGCCCATATTGCTCAGCCAGATAGGCCCGGACAATGATCTGCGCAATGAGATCGAAGTAGTCCAGGAGATACAGCGAGACGTCGGCCAGAAGTTCTTTGGCAATACGCTCGTCCAACTCTCCCAGCGCGATGTGTGTGCTCCAGATTTCTCGCAACCCCAGGCGCAGCGCCTGAAGGAAGCTCTGCAGCGGCACGCGCGGATGCTCACGTCTTTGGCTGATTTCCCGAAAGACGTCCATGTCCTGTGCCGATGGGGGTTCGCCCGACAACAGTGTCTCGAACCATACTTTGGCTGACAGCGCAACGGATTCGTAAACGTCCCGTTTCGCTGCCGGTGCGAGCAACTTGTATCCGTCGAACTGCGTCAGTATCGCAAGCGTGCGTTCGACGACGAGCGTCAGATCGGCTGCGATGGACACAGTCTTTTCCCGCAAGTGACTACTGATTCTTGGAACTTTGGCTAACACGGAAATATATCTATCAGTAACGGGCACACGATTTCGACTGACAAGGAGCGTCGGCGCAGCGACTTTTACGGGTGCGCACCGACCGGTTCCCGCCTGACACCCTGCAATGGGATTCGATGCGGCGTATCATCTGGCGAAAAACGAGTCGTTCCCGGCGAAGCGCCAGTGAGCCGCCCGGCAGTGATCGACAAGCGCGCTGCCCGTTGTCCGGGGTCGCGCTTCGATCTCAATCCGGTTCACGCATGGTCCCCTGGCGCGGCGCGGGCTACCATCCCCCTTATGGGGGGATGCCCACCATCCCCAGTAAGCGGGATGCGCTTCGATAGATGGGGGATGGCGGCAAGCACGGCCACCCCCAATAACAATGTGTGACTGAAAAATGCGTGTGGTTGGAGAATCGTTCGCGAGCGGGCCGCACCTTTTCCTTGCAACGAAGGTCGTTCCGCCGCGCCTGCCGGTGGATTTGATCGGTCGTCCGCGGCTCGGCGGTCTGGCTGGGCGCGCGGCGAGCAAACGTCTCACTGTGATCAAAGCGCCCGCCGGATTCGGTAAAACTTCGCTGGCGCTCATCTGGCTCGACTGGCTGCGCGCGAACGGGGCACAGGTGGCGTGGCTGTCGCTCGACGCAGAGGACGACGAACCTGCACGCTTCCTCAACTATCTGGCGCATGCGCTGCGGCATGCCTGCGGCAATGTAGGCGCTGCGGCGATCAGCCTGACTGCCGACGCCGCGTTCGTCCCTCCACACGCCGTCGTTTCCACGCTGATCAACGAGCTTGTCGAAGTCGACGACGAGGTCGTCCTGTTTTTGGACGACTATCACCTGGTCAGCCTTCCAGCAGTACACGACGCGATGTCGTTCTTTATCGAAAAGGCACCGCCACATGTGCATGTGGTCCTCTGCAGCCGCACAGAACCATCGCTGCCGCTCGCGAGGCTGAGAGCAGGAGACGACCTGCTGGAAATCGATGCGTCGGCGTTACGTTTCGACTTCGACGAAACGAGGCGCTTCGTCGAACACGCATTGCCCGGCATGCTGAACGCTTCCCGCATCGAGACGCTTTTTGCGAGCACAGAGGGCTGGGCTGCGGCGTTGCGGATCTCGATGTCCGTGCTGTCGCGCAAGGAATGCCAACCGCCTCGGGAGCGTAATGCGCCGTCAGGTACGTCGCGGCCGTTCGCCGCCTATATCGAACACATGTTCGAGCGGTTGCCCGCCGAAATGGTCGAGTTCATGCTGCGCACGTCGATACTCGATCGGTTGAGCGCGTCGCTCTGCGAGGCGATAACGGGCCTGCGCACGAGCCAGCGCATGCTGGACGAAATCTCCGAGGGCCAGTTGCTGTTGCAAGCACTCGACTGCGACGGGCAATGGTTCCGCTATCACCATCTGATGGGCGACTACCTGCGGGCGAAGCTCGGGGCACAGCACGCCGACGAGGTAGCGGAACTGCATTGCCGCGCGTGCGATTGGTATGGCGGGCAGGAGTTGTGGACCGAGGCAGCCAAACATGCGATCGCCGCAGGCAACACAGATAACGCGATTCGTCTTATGGAACGGTGCGCGATGGAGCTGGTCAAGAAAGGCGATCTGCTCACGCTGCTCGATTTGCAGCGTCGGTTTCCCGCGGGTCTGGCCGGTGCACAGGTGAAGGTGACGCTGGCGATCGCCTGGGGAATGGCGCTCGCCATGCATTTCGACGAGGCGCTCGCGATGCTAGATGCGGTCGAACATGATCTCCCGTCCCACACTGGCGCCGAACCCAAAGACATCCGGTGGGAATGCCAGGCGATCCGCTCGGTCGTCGCGGCACTGCAGGACGATCCTGAGCGGGCGCTCGCAATCGCTGAGCCATGCCTCGAGCGGCCGTCTGCCAATATCTGGACAACCAATGTGGCATCCAACGTCGTGCGCTTCGGGCATTGGAAAGCCGGCAACCTCGAAGCTCTTTACGCAACGCCGTGGATGTCCTATTCAATCGAAGAAGACCAGCGCAACCTGTATTCTTCGGTCTACCGGCTGTGTCTGCTGGGTCATGCGGAGATGCAACAGTTGCACGTTGGGCTTGCCGAACGGTATTTCACGGAATCGATGCGACTGGCCGAACGCTATACCGGTCCCGATTCGATCTCGGTAGCGCTGTGCGCACCGATGATCGGACAAATCTGGTACGAACAAGGCCGACTGGACGAGGCTGAAACGCTCGTTGCCGGGTTGATGTCAGTTATTGACGTTGCGGTCTTGCTCGATAGCGTGTTGATTGCCTATCGCCTCCTCATCCGAATCGCAGCCGCGCGTTCGGACGTCCGGCAGGCGTACGCATTGCTCGATCGGGCGCAGGCGTTGGGTTGCGCACGTCAATGGGAACGGTTGACCGCCGCCGCCCTTGTCGAACGCATACGGCTATATCTTGCGGAAGGCAGGATGCTCGAGGCTGATGCGTGCGTTGCGCAACTCGATCAGGTGGCGCGCTCCAATTCCCATCCTTCACGTTCCATCTCGCTCGAGATCGAGAACTATCGTGCACTCGGGGCGGCCTCTGTTGCCGCGGCCCAGCACCGGACCGAAGAGGCCACCGGGGTGCTGAGCGCCGCGCTGCAGAGCGCCGAACGACGACATGGAGATTTCCTGGCGATACGTTTGCGAACCCTGCTTGCGCTGGTCTGGCTGGCAGCGAACGAACGCACCCGTGCGATCGAGGTCTTTCGCGAAGTCCTGAAGGTCGCCGCGCCCGCAGGCGTGTACCAATCCATTCTCGACGTGGGTCCGGAAATCGGATCGCTGCTGCACGCCGTTTGCGAAGACGCGCGGCACACGGCGCAAACGAACGAGCTGATCTCCTACATCGATCATCTGCTCGATGGCTGGCGGATACTCTATCAGCCCGGCGGCAACCGTCAGCGAGACACTGAGCGCGGATCGCTGAGCTCAAGGGAGCGCGAAATCGTCGACTTGATTGCCCGAGGACAGTCGAACAAGGAAATCGCGAATACGCTCGGGATTGGAACTGAAACCGTCAAATCCCATGTGAAGAGCATCTTCATGAAACTAGGCGTCGATAAGCGAGCTCAAGCCGTTGCACGTGCGCGGGACCTCGGTCTTGTGGGTCCAGACTAGGCCGCATGCCGAGGTTATCGCTCAGCGCGTGAAGACGACGTTGCCGGGCACGCCTGCGAGATATGCGAATGCCGCGTCGATCTCCGCCGGCAGCCGCCGCGGCGGGTGGACGCCGCCATCGATCCAATCCGCGGGATAGTGGCGCTCATGATTTCTTCACGCGCACGGCCTTCGGCGCAGCCGGGCACCTGCTGGCAGGCTTCGCCACCCGCCAGAGGCCAACAGGTTCGCGAGAGACGTCAAAATGCGCCGGTCGTCATCAATTACGGCAACGGTTCGTCTCACGAAGAATTAATTAACGTCAGACATCGGACGTAGTCGTAGACGATGTTTCAAGATGCAGTTTGCTTGCCTGCCTGACCAGCGTGGCAAATGAATCCGCCTGCATTTTTCTCATGATGTGGCCGCGATGTACCTGCACGGTGTATTCGGTGATGCCAAGGACTGCCGCCGCCTGCTTGTTGAGCAGGCCGCTTGCGAGTAACGGCAAAAGCTCCTGCTCACGAGGCGTCAGCGATTGGTAGAGCGCCTGGAGCGCCGCTGTCTCTTCCGCCTCCTTGCGAAGAACGTGCGCCCTGGCGAGTGCCGCATCAACCGCGCGCATCAACGCATCTTCATCGAGGGGCTTGGTGAGGAAGTCAACCGCCCCGCCCTTCATGGCCAGGACCGTGGACGGTACATCTCCCCTTCCGGTAATGAAAATGACGGGAATCTGTGAGTCCCTGCTGACAAGCTTCTGGACTTCCAGCCCACTCATGCCCGGCATTCTCATATCCAGGATCAGACATGCAACGACGTTTTGACGCGGTGTGTCCAGAAACTCCCTGCCGGATTCGAATGCGTGGACGTTCCTTCCGTTTGCGCGCAGCAGCGCAGAGAGTGCTTCTCGCACCCGTCTGTCGTCGTCGACCACATACACCAGCTCGCTTGCGGATTCCATGGAACCCCTCTGTGGTTAGGTGAAAACCTCTCCTAACGTTGGCACAGCCGGTCCACGATAATCTCGCTGAATGCCCCTCTCACGCGGTCGTGCCGACAAAAAATTATAGCCGTCGGAATCGTCGCCCGGAAGCACGGGCAGCCGTGTTTCGTATTACATGAATATGTCATGTCACCTCCAGAAATGAGGTTGTAAGCTTAATTGTTTCGCCTCATCGGCTCGACCGGAAATTCTCGATGCGGCGCGCCTGGATACGCGTCACCGCTATCAGCCCGAGCATGCTGCGCGTCGACGCGAAGGGCAAACAGACAATCAGTCTGGCGGCGGTTGGACCCTTGACAGTTCGACTATGTTCTTCAAAACTGCGGCTTCGAAAAAGCTGATCCCCCAGATGCAGGCAGCCACTCGCAATGGTCTGACATATCTCCATTGCCCTCGTATTCGATTCGTGCCACAACGGTGTGCGCGACCAGACCTCGCCAGTACTACACAAAATAACCGGCGACACTCCCCGCTCAATTTGCCGGCAAGGCCCCGATGCGCTGGAAATCCCGTCATTTGCAGGGAAATGCAGAGTACCACTATCCAATGCGCCGACGAACTCCGAGGTTGACATGCTTACCGTGTTGATACCGCCCCCGTCCCGGGTTGTCGCCCTCAGCATCGCCATAGCCGGTGCGTCAGGAGTGGCAGGGCTACTCGAACCGATTACGGGCAGCCTCGGCCTCGTTTTGATTGTCCTGTTCACGCACTTTTTCGGCCGCAGCTGCGGGCGTCTGGCCGCTGGGTTCGCCTCGCTTGGGGTAGCCGGAGCGGTGTTGGCTTCCAGTCCCCCTCCTCTCGCCTCCGGTTCTATCGCCCGCTCCGCCCTCGCAATCGCCGCGGCATGGCTTTGTGCCGAGCTGGTCTCCCGGCGCCCCCGGCAGCCAGGCTCAACTGCCGGATTGAAGGATGAGCCGTTTGGCGAGCAAGTCTGCCAACAAAGCCAGACACTTCAAAGCATCAGCAATCTCTTTCCCGGGCGTGCGTGGACTGCGCTGCCCGATGGCTCCACCGAATACCGCAGTCCCAGCCTGTTCGAATACACAGGCATAAAAGAAGCACATAACTGCGACTCTTTCCGAGCCGCAATCCACCCCGACGACCTGCAGGCAAACGACCGATATTGGGCCGCACTCCGGGCCGGAAACGACCCGGAAGAGCTCGAGTTTCGACTCAGGCGGTCCGACGGCGAGTACCGGTGGTTCCTCTGCCGCGTCAAAGCCATAAGAAACGGCAGTGGACGGCTACTGCGATGGGTCGGCGTGAGCTGGGACATACATGATCGGAAGACTGCCGAATCGCTTCTTCGAACCGAAGAGGAAACCTGGCGGCGCATTGTGGATAGTGTGCCGGCATGCGTATGTGTCGGCGGTCCAACCGGCGACCTTCTCTACGTGAATAAAGTCGGTGTCGCCGCGCTTGGAAGACCGATGGAGGATTTAGCAGGCGACCGATGGATGGCTTACATTCACCCCGATGACGTGCAGGCCGCACGGCAACAATGGACAGCGTGCATTGCCGCGCGTGAACCGGTCGACATTGCCGTGAGGATGCTACAGCATGACGGTGTATACCGCTGGCAGCGTCTTCTAGCGGAGCCATCACGCTGCCAGAACGGGGACGTCATCAACTGGTACCTCGTCGGAATAGAAATCGAAGAGACCATCAAGGCTCAACAGGCATTAGCGGCAACTGAGAGAGAAGCCAGAGAGCTCCTCCACCGATTACCGGGCCGCTTCGCGACCCGGACAGAGCACGATTTCGACTTCATCAGTCAGCAGACACTTGAGGAAACGGGAACTACGCTTGAAGGCATAAAAAGTCTCGGCTATCTGAGTTTCATTCACCCCGATGACCGCGACAGAGTAAAGGAGGGGCATCTTCGCTCTGTTCAGGAAAAGAGTGCGCACGATACTACCTACCGATGGGCGGACCGCGACGGTAATTATCGATGGCGTCACTCGCGCTCTGTTCCCTACTTTAACGAAGACGGAAGTGTCTACAAGTGGTATTCCGTGACCGTCGACATTGATGATCTTTACAGGTCCAAAGAGGTCATTCGTGAACGGGAAGCGCAACTGAACTGGTTGACAGAGAATGTTCCTAGCCTGCTCTGGCGTACGGACTCCGATGGCCGCCTGGAATACGCAAACAAGCGCACTGAAGACTACACCGGGCTACAGCTCAATGATTTGAAAACGAACGGCTGGCTTCACCTGGTGCACCCGGATGACTCTGCGTCAACCATTGATGCCTGGCAAGATTCCCTCGATAGCGGGAGACCTTACGACCGGGTCCATCGGCTCCGCGCGGCCGACAACACGTATCGCTGGTTTCAATGCAAAGGCACCCCCATGCGGGATGCCAACGGCGATATTGTGAAATGGTATGGTCTTTCGACGGATATCCACGAGCGGCAGTTAGCCCAGGAGGTCCTTCGCACGGAAGAGCTTAATTTGCGAAGGCTCGTAGACGCATTGCCCGCGATGATCTGGAGGGCCACACCGCAAGGAGAAATCGACAGATGGAATCGGCAAATGCTAACGTTCATGGGAAAGAGCGGGGAAGAAATTGACAAAGAAATGTTACTTAACCTCATCCCGGAAGCTGACCGTCTTCGCGTCCGCTCGCGCCGGAAGCAAGCTGTCGACGAAGGTGCGTCGTACCAGGACACGTATCAGGTTACTGGCGCCGATGGGAAACTGCACTGGTACCTCGTTCGCGGCGAACCGTTTCGCGACGAAAGCGGGCAGGTTCTACACTGGTACGGCGTATGTACGGACATCAGCGATCTCAAACAAACGGAAGCAATGCTCGAACAGCGGGAGCACCAGCTACGCGCGCTTATCGACACCATCCCGGCCATGCTCTGGTGCAATGACCCACAAGGGCGGCTCACTTACATCAATCGGAAAACCTCTGAATTCCTTGGCCTGGGCATTTCGCAGCTCGTGGACCTTGGCGATATGTATCCCGTCCACCCTGACGACCTGGGCAGCCTGGCTCAAGCCTGGACACACTCGATCGAGACTGGCGAACCGCACTGCCACGTTGCCCGGCTTCGCCGAAAAGACGGTGTTTATCGATGGTACCAGCACACCGCTGAAGCAATGAGAGACGCCGACGGCAACATTGTTCAATGGTATGGACTCAGTCTTGATATTGACGAACGAACGCGTGCGGAGGACCGGCTCAGACAGACTCAGGCTGAACTCGCGCGGGCAACCCAGATTGCCACGGTCGCAGAACTCTCGGCATCCATCGCACACGAACTCAATCAGCCTCTCACGTCCGTTATCGCCAATGCGCAGGCCTGCAAACGGTGGCTCGCAGCGTCTCCGCCAAATTTGAGCGAAGCCAGGGCTTCTGTGGAAAGCGTCGTTCGAGATGCCCGTTCCGCTGACGAGACGATGCAAAGCATCCGCGCGCTGTTCAAGCGGCAAACATTCCGGAAGCGGGAACGGAATGTGAAAGACATGGTCCTCGAAGCCGTACGACTGCTACGGGAAGATGAAACCAGGCGTACCGCCGACATCGAGTTCGACTTGCCTGATGGCCTGCCTCCAGTGTTCGTAGACCAGATACAGGTTCAGCAGGTCCTTCTTAACCTTATCTCGAACGGGATAGAGGCCACGGAAAACTCGGGACGCACACCTAAAATTCTTATCACCGCAAGCCCCCTTGACGACCGGTTCGTGCTGCTCGAGGTCATCGATAACGGTTCGGGCATCGTCGGTGGCGACAGCATATTTGACGCATTCGTCACGACCAGGAGCAAGGGAATGGGCATCGGGCTTGCGGTGTCCCGCTCCATTATCGAAGCTCATGAGGGTCGTCTTACTGCCACCAATAACGAGGGCTACGGAGCAACCTTCAGCGTCGTCCTGCCAGTCTTGCCTGTCCAGATTTCCCAACAGGATGTGTGGGCGCCAAATAATGCATCCGGGGCGGCTTTTGCCGGTCATACCTCTACACGGGGGCTGTAGAGGAACTTGATTGGCTTTCGGAAAATTAGCCAGATAACTTCCGTTTTGGGCAGATTCCGCGTCGAAACGTCGATGTGAGTGCGGTGGTCAGTTATTTCGGACAGGCAGACAGGTTCTTTCACTGTCGACCTGTCTGGGGAGATTAGACCACTACACTGATTACATACCAGGCAGGCTTAACCTGAAGCTAACGCCGCCTTAATAAAGCAATCAGGTCGGCGATTCGAACATGACAAGACCCACCAACACGTTCAAGCGATACTATCCAGCAGGTCCAGCAACGCGTCCCCATCGACAGGCTTTCTGAAGAAACCCAATGCGCCTCTCTGCAGATAGTAGTCTTCCGTATGCTCGCTCGGTTTGCCCGTGATAATGATGACGGGTGTCGTTGCGTCAGAATGAACCGTTCTCTCGAGCACTTGAATGCCGTCAATGGGCCGCATTCCCAGGTCGGTGATAACGCATACCAGACCCGCGTAGCCGTCGGAAAAAAAATCCAGCGCAGATTCGTAGGCCCGTGTTCCATACCCGCCAGAGGCAAGCAGGTTCGCAAAAGACGTCAGAACGCGTCGGTCATCGTCAATCACGGCAACGGTCCGAACCGGAGGCGTGGTCATTATTTTCTCCGGGTCATCGAGCCCAACAAAGAATTGACGCTAACGTCAGGCATCGAATGTTGTCGCCGACGATGTTTCGAGTTGCAGTTTGCTTGCCTGCCTGACCAGCGAGGCAAATGAATCCGCTCGCATTTTTCTCTTCTCGCACCCGTCTATCGTCGTCGACCACATACACCCGTTCGCTTGCGGATTCCATGGAACCCCTCTGTTGTCAGGTGAAAGCCTCCCCTAACGTCGCACAGCCGGTCCACGATAATCTCGTTGAATGTCCCTCTCACGCGGTCGTGCCGACAAAAAAATTATAGCCGCCGGAATCGTCGGACGAAAGCACGGGCTGCCGTGTTGTGCACTACATGAATATGTAATGGCACCACCAGATACGAAGCTGTAAATTTATCGCTTCGCCTCGAAAATAAATCCCTTTGACGCTGACCGCGCCCTTTCCCACCGGTTGCCATTCCTGCGCCCAGCAGACGCTGGGTCAGGGCTCGGTGCAACTCAGCAATCACCTTTTCGACAAGCACGGTCGTCTGTACCTACCGAGATGGGTTTATCTTGGACGACTAATATCTTGTATTCTCTGATACTGTTTCAACGGTCGTAATGAATCGATCGTAGGCGCTCGATCATCGCCAGCCAGCCTGCCGCGCGCGGCCTTACAGCGTTCTCGCGGAGTACAGGAAAGGCGTCGCTCCTGCAGGCGTCGCAGGCCGGCCGCTCACGACGCGGGCAAGCACCAGAATGGACCGGCATTCCATGAACCAGATCGAACTCGATATGGATCGCGCTCCGTGGCTCCGTGCGCGTGACCGAATAGTCCTTGTTCCCGAAGATTCCAGCTACAAGCTTCTCGACGGTCTCCTCGATGCACCGATGGACTCTGGGACCTTCCTGCGCCTCGCTATTGGCATCGCGTCGGCGCTGGCCAAAGTCCACCGGAGTGGGCTCGTGCACAAGGACGTCAAGCCGGCCAACATCCTGGTCAATCCCGATAGTGGTGAGGCCAGGCTCACGGGTTTTGGCCTCGCGTCGCGGCTTACGCGAGAGCGTCAACGGTCCGAACCGCCCGAGTCCATCGCCGGTACGCTCGCCTATATGGCGCCGGAGCAGACCGGGCGGATGAATCGTTCAGTCGACTCCCGCAGCGATCTCTACGCATTCGGCGTGACGCTCTACCAGATGCTCACGGGAAGTCTGCCATTCACTGCAACCGATCCGATCGAATGGGTGCACTGCCACATCGCGAGAGAGGCGGTGCCGCCGCACGTGCGTGTCGCCCACCTGGCACCGGTCCTCTCCGCGATTGTGGTGAAGCTGCTCGCCAAGACCGCGGAGGAGCGCTATCAGACCGCGGAAGGCGTTGAAGTGGACCTGCGACGCTGCCTGGCGCTTTGGGAAACCGGGCGACGTATCGGTGAATTCCCGCTCGGCGAGAACGACACGCCAGACCAGTTGATGATTCCCGAGAAACTGTACGGGCGGTCGCGCGAGGTCGAGACATTGCTTGGCGCCTTCAGGCGCGTCGTCGAAGGGGGGGCGCCAGAACTGGTGCTGGTCTCAGGATATTCCGGCATTGGCAAGTCGTCCGTCGTCAACGAACTACACCAGGTGTTAGTGCCTTCGCGCGCGCTCTTCGCCTCCGGCAAATTCGATCAGTACAAACGCAACATCCCCTATTCGACACTCGCGCAAGCCTTTCGGAGTCTGCTACGGCCACTGCTTGGCAAAAGCGAGGCGGAGCTTGCGGCCTGGCGCGACGCGCTTCGGGAAGCGTTGGGACCGAATGCCGGACTCATCGTGGATCTCGTTCCTGAAGTGGCGCACATCATCGGAGAGCCCGCGCCAGTCCCCGAGTTGCCTCCACAAGAAGCGCACCAGCGGTTTCAGCTCATGTTCCGGCGGTTCATCGAAGTTTTCGCCCGGCCGGAACATCCGCTCGTGCTATTCCTCGACGATTTGCAATGGCTCGATGTGGCGACGCTCGACCTGATAGAGGACCTGTTGACCCGGTCCCATCCGCAGAACCTCATGCTGATCGGCGCCTATCGCGACAACGAAGTCAATTCCGCGCATCCGCTGATGTGCAAGCTCGATGCCATCAAGGCCGCCGGTGGCAAGGTGGCGGAGATCACGCTCGCGCCGCTTGCCCGGGAGCATCTGGAACAGTTGATGGTGGACGCGCTTCGCTGCAAGCCCGAGCGGGTCGCGCCGCTCGCGGCGCTGGTGCATGACAAGACCGCCGGAAATCCATTCTTCGCCATTCAGTTCATTGCTTCGCTGACAGAAGAGGGGCTGCTTTTCTTCGATCATGATGCGGCGCGCTGGTCGTGGGACCTCGATCGCATCCACATGAAGGGCTATACCGACAATGTGGCGGAGCTCATGGTTGGCAAGCTGACCCGCCTGTCGACCGAAACGCAACACGACCTGCAGCTGCTTGCGTGCATGGGGAACAGCGCCGAGCTCGCCCTGCTGGAAACAGTTTCCCGGCGGCCGGCAGACGATCTCCATGGCCGGCTTTGGGAAGCAATTCGAGCCGGTCTCATCGCCTGCACGGAGCAATCCTGCTGCTTCGTGCATGACCGGGTTCAGGAGGCGGCGTACTCCTTGATCCCGGAGGAGGCGCGTGCGCGGATCCATCTCCGGATAGGCAGAGTTCTCGCTGACTGCATGCCGCCGGAAAAGCTGCCGGAGATGATCTTCGAGATCGTCAACCAGCTCAACCGCGGCGCACACCTCATCACGTTACAGGACGAGCGCGAGAAGCTCGCCGAGCTGAACCTGATCGCCGGCAAGCGCGCGAAGACCTCATCCGCCTACGCCTCTGCGCTGACGTATCTGCGCGCCGGCGCGGCACTGATGCGGGAGGATGCGTGGGAGCGCCGGCAGGAGCTTGCCTTCGCACTAGAACTGCATGGGGCCGACTGCGAACTCTGGATGGGCACACTGCCGTCCGTGGAGGAACGTTTCGCGGCGCTGGCTACGCGCGCTGTTGACACGGTCCAACGAGCGGCCGTCGCGAGCCGGCGCGTGGATCTTTACACGATGCTCGGGGCAGGCGACCGCGCGGTCGCGCTGGGTTTGGAATACCTCCGGCATGTGGGCATCGATTGGGCAGCCCATCCCACCCAACAGGAAGCGCATCGCGAGTACGAGCGGATCTGGTCACAGGTCGGAAGTCGGCCAATCGAAGATCTCATCGACCTGCCGCTGATGGAGGATCCGGAGTCTCGCGCGACGCTCGACGTGCTGACCGCCCTTGGACCGCCGACGTTATACACCGACGAGAATTTGTACGCGCTCACCACCTGCAGGGCGGTGAATCTCAGCCTCGCGCGTGGCAACAGCGACGCCTCACCTGCGCATTATGTCGCGGTCGGGATTATCGCCGGCGACCGCTTCGGCCACTACGACGAAGGTTATCGACTTGGAGAGATGGCGTGCGATCTGACCGAACGCCGCGGATTGAAGCGCGTGGGAGGAAAGACCTATTCGATCTTCTCGCTCGTGGTACCTTGGACACGACCGCTTCGGGAGGGTATCGATCCGGCCCGACGTGGCTTTCAGATCGCGAATGAGCAGGGCGACCCGTCGTTTGCTGCATACGCCTGCAGCAATATCAGTTCCATTCTGCTGGCCTCAGGCGATCCACTCGATCAGGTTGCACGTGAAGCCGAGCACGGTTTGGAGTTCGCGCGCACGGTGCGGTTCGAGTTCGTCGTCGACATGATCTCTTCCTCGCTCGCGCTCGTTCGGGCTCTCAGCGGCGAGACCGCGAAATTCGGCTCGCTCGACGATGACTCGTTCACGGAGCACGCGTTCGAGGCGCGCCTCACCGGCCACCCGGCTCTGGCCTTGCCCGAATGTTTCTACTGGATCCGAAAGCTGCAGGCACGCTACTTCGCTGGCGACTACGCATCGGCTATCGATGCCGCGGAAAAGGCGGAAAAATGGTTTTCGACATCAGCGTCGCTTTCGGTCAAGCTGTTGGAGAGAGCGGAATACCACCTCTATGCCGCCCTTTCTCGCGCCGCCTGCTGCGAGCCCACGGGGCCCGATCGGTATGCAAAGCATCGCGAGGCGCTGTCGGCACATGACAAACAACTCCGGGCATGGGCGGAAAACTGCCCCCAGAACTTCGAGGATCGTGCGGCGTTGGTCGGCGCGGAGATTGCGCGCATCGAGGGGCGCCTGCTCGATGCAATGGATCTGTACGAGCGAGCCATTCGCTCTGCGCGTTCGAATGGCTTCGTTCAAAACGAGGCGCTGTCCTACGAACTGGCTGCCCGCTGCTACGCCGCGCGCGGCCTTGAGGAGATTGCACATTTCTACCGGGGAAACGCACGGCGCACCTATCTGCGGTGGGGAGCCTATGGGAAGGTGCGACAACTCGAACAGCTCTATCCCGCGTTGCGGCAGGACGATCGTGTCCCGGGCCCTGCGGGCACGATCGACGCGCCGGTTGGAGATCTGGATCTGGCCACTGTGATCAAGGTGTCGCAGGCAGTGTCGGGCGAGCTCGTCCCGGAAAAGCTCATCGAAACGCTGTTGCGCACGGCCATCGAACATGCCGGCGCGGAACGTGGTCTGCTGATCCTGCCTCGTGGCAACGAATTCCTGATCAAGGCGGAGGCGAAGACTTGCGGCGGATCCGTGACGGTCAGCCTGCGCGAGACGCCAGCTTGCGCGGACACGCTTCCCGAGTCGGTGGTCCGTTATGCCGCGCGTACCCGGGAGAGCGTGCTTCTCGACGATACTTCAGTCCCGGGTCCGCATACCGCCGATCAGTACATCGTTGCGCAGGGCGTCCGGTCGGTACTCTGTCTGCCGTTGATGAAGCAGGGTGCGCTGGTTGCACTGCTGTACCTGGAAAACAGGCTTGCTCCAGGCGTTTTCACGCCTGGCAGGATTTCTGTCCTGAAGGTGCTTGCTTCCCAGGCGGCGATTTCGCTCGAAAACAGCAGTCTGTACGCTGAAATCCGGGAACGGGAAGCGCAGATCCGCCGGCTGATCGACGCCAACATCGTCGGAATTTTGTTTTGGGACGAGGGTGGTCAGATTTTCGAGGCCAATGACGCGTTTCTTCGCATGGTCGGATACGAGCGCGAGGATCTCGTCTCGGGTCGCTTGCGGTGGACCGACTTGACGCCTCCCGAATGGCTCGACGGCCAGCGAGAACAAAACTTGCAGCAGTTCAGGCGGACCGGCAGCCTGCCTCCCTATGAAAAGGAATATTTCCACAAGGATGGCAGCCGGGTGCCGGTGCTGATCGGCGTGGCCGCTTTCGACGAGATATGCGAGCGCGGTGTGGCCTTCGTCGTGGACATGACGGAGCGCAAGCGCGCGGAGGTGGAGTTGCGGCGCAGCCGCCAGTACCTGGCAGAGGCGCAGAAGGTCAGCCACACCGGAAGCTGGGCATGGAGCCCCGTTTCAAATGCCGTTCTGTACTGGTCGGACGAGTGTTATCGTATCCTCGGCCACGATCCTGCGAAGGGCCTGCCTTCGTTCGAGCAATTAGCGGAGGACGTTTATCCGGATGACCGCACCCGGATCGTGGAGAGCCTGGGTAAGGCCGTGCGCGAAGGTTCCGACTGGGAAGCCGAGTACCGGCTCGGAAACTTCGATACCGGAGTGAGAACCGTCCGTTCCGTGGGGCATCCGGTTCTCGACCGCTCGGGCCAGGCGATCGAGTACATCGGCACCGTGATCGATGTCACGGAGCAAAAGCGTGCAGAAGAGGAACGCAGAGAGTACCTGTGGTTCCTCGAATGCATGGACCGCATCAACCGCGCCATGCAGCGAACGAACGAGGTCGAGGGCATGACGCGCGGCGTGCTTGAGGAGGCGCGGGCGATCTTCAATTGCGATCGGGCCTGGCTGGTATATCCCTGCGATCCCGATGCGCCAACGTGGCGCGCGGTGATGGAGCATACGCATCCGGACTATCCGGGCGCCTTCGCGCTCGGCCTGGAGCTGCCGATGGACGCCCGGGCGGCGGAATCCCTGCGCGACATGCTGCACGCCCCAGGGGCGATGGTGGATCCAGGCATCCCGCCGGAGATTCGCCATCGGTTCAACATCCTGTCGACGATCGCGATCGTGGTTCGCCCCAAGGGCGACAGGCCGTACCTGTTCGGGCTGCATCAGTGCTCGCATTTGCGCTCCTGGAGCGCCGTGGAGCGGCGGCTCTTCGAGGAAATAGGCAGGCGCCTGGAAGATGCGTTGACGAGCGCGCTCGCGCACCGCAACCTGCTCGCTAGCGAGGAGGCGCTGCGCACGAGTGAGGAACGCTTCCGAACCCTGGTCGACCACGCGACGGATGCCATTTTCCTGTACGACGAGGAAGGTATCGTGCTCGACGTGAACCGTCAGGCCTGCGAGGCACTGGGTTATACGCGCGAAGAGCTCATCGGCATGCGCAGCTGTCAGTTCGACCACGACATCACGCCGGAAAAGACCCAGTGGATCAGGCGGCGACTGCGCGAGGTCGGAAGTGTGACGTTCAACGGCCGCCGCCGGCGAAAAGACGGAAGTCTCTTTCCCGTCGAGGTGCGTGCACGGGCGTTCAACCGCGGTGGGCGCCTTTACGCCATTGCACTCGCCAGCGACATCACCGATCGCAGGCGCCGTGAGCAGCGGCAGCTCGCGCAATTCAGCGTCACACGGACGCTGTCGGAAGCGGGCTCGCTCGAAGAGGCGGTATCGCGCATTCTGCGCGAAATGTGTGAGGCACTCGAGTGGGATCGTGGCGCATTCTGGCGCGTCGATCCGGAAGCGGGCGTGCTGGTGCGCGTGCAAACATGGCCGTCGGCCACCTTCGCGCGGGCCGGCTCCGGGTTGGTGTCCAGGACGGGCGGCTTCGGCATGGGGCTCCCGGAGCGAGTCTGGTCGAGCGGCGCACCTGTATGGATTCCCGACATGGCGCTCGATCGGGAGTCCCAGCGGGCAGAACCGGCCGCGAAGAAAGGACTCCGTGCGGCCTTCGCCTTCCCGATCACGCTCAGGAGCGGCGTAGTGGGCGTGTTCGAATTCTTCAGCCGCGAGGTCCGCGATGCCGATCCCGAGCTTGTGCAGATGATGAACTCCGTCGGCTTCCAGGTCGGGCAATTCATCGAGCGCACACGAGCGGAAGACGCGCTGCGACACGCACGGGAAAAGCTTGCGCAGGCGTCACAGGTGGCGACTGTAGCCGAGTTGTCCGCGTCCATCGCCCACGAAATTAACCAGCCGCTGCAGGCCGTTGTGGCCAATGGGCAGGCGTGCCGGCGCTGGCTCGCTGCGACGCTGCCCGACATCGACAAAGCCCGACTCAGCGCCGAAGCCATCGTCCGTGACGGATATGCCGCGGCGGACGTGATAAGCCGTATTCGCGCGCTGTTCAAGCGCACGGCGCCGGCAAAGGTCGATCTTGACATCAATAAGCTGATACTTCAGGTCTGCACGCTAATGGCTGACGAAATCCAGGGGAACGCGATCTCGCTCGAGACCCAGCTAGCCCAGGACGTGCCGACGATCAGAGCCGATGCCGTGCAGATTCAGCAGGTGATCGTCAACCTTGTGCGCAACGCCATCGAGGCGTTGTCAGCGACGGAGGAACGACCTAAGTCGCTATTGATCCGCTCCCGGCGCGACGGGGGCAACGTGGTGGTCGACATTCAGGATGAAGGCATAGGGCTCGCGAATCTGGAGACGATATTTGAGCCATTTAACACTACAAAGGAAACGGGCATGGGTATGGGGCTCGCGATCTGCCGGTCGATTGTCGAAGCACACACCGGCCGTATCTGGGTCGTGCGCAATGAGGTCCGCGGCGTGACGTTCAGCTTTAGCCTTCCGACTGAGACTTCGGATACAACGTGAAACCCGCGTTCCCGAGGTGGACTGAGTACCAGGCTGCATCTGGCGGTCGATTCGACGGGTCGTCCGTTGCGACCGACCTCTGGCCAACATTCGACAGGCCTTCATTCGTCTTCCCTGGTTTCGACGGCTGCGAGCGGCAACGCAACGGTCAGTGCGAAGCCTTGATTGGGTGCGGTCTGGATCCGGATGGCGCCGCCCAGGCGGGCAGCACGCTCCCGCATTCCCAGCAGGCCGAAGCGTCCTCGCCGTCCTCTATCACATGCAGCGGATTCAGCACCTTGTAGTAGTCGAGAGGCGGGCTTCGGGCAGACCGGGCCGCTGTCGACGTTCCACGTCTGCGACACCATCGTTCAGGCGATAAGACGCACTCCACATTCATGTAGTAGCGGCCCGCAAGTCTGCTACGTATCATCAAGCCAAGGTCGCGCGTTGGCTCAACCCAGGCACGTCACATAAGACTGCGGCAATCCACTGGCGGCGCATCACCAGAAATTGATCGCGCGCGGCATCTTTTCAGGAATTCGGCGTCGCTACCTGACGGGACCACGCACGACGGTCGTTTGACATGTCATGAGGCTTTCTGTTTTTTTTCAGATCAATCGCCTGACCTCCTGTTTGTCTGGTGAGAATCGAGGAACCGCATCATGCAAGCTCCCTTTGAAGCAGACAGAACGTGGCAGTCAACGATCGCGCTCCTCTCGAGCGAAGGCGAAACAGGGCCGACCATTGTGTCCAGTCGCGTCCGCCCGATATCCGGCGAAGGCTGCTTTTCGAAATGTGCCATCCGGGTTCTGGAGCGCGATGGGCAGAACTGGGCGACCGTTGCGTGGAGCGACGCGACGTCCTGCTGCTACGGCGAACAGCTATGGCGGCGGTGCATCGCGAGGAAAGCTGGAGTTTGCGCCCTGAGTGGCCAGGCCATTGCAAGAGGCAATGCCGTGTATCGACCCAGGCGTGTTCGACTTCCACCACGAAACATCGAAGCGATGATTCTGGCCACAGTCATGGAAACTATCCCTGTGGAGGAAGCTGTCTGACGGTTCAAATCCGGCTTTTTCGTCAACGCCGCCGCGTCTGCCAGGCATCACGACCCGACTGCAGGACAACGGGCGCGCAGTGCAGCGCATCGTCCGCAAAACGTGAGCCGATCGAATACACAGTCACCATCCGAACTTCGCTTCGACGCCCACATAATCCGCATTGTGCGCCCCTAGTGCGCGAATCGAATCGCCGACTTCGAAATGCACCGCTTCCAGCGCGAGCGCCACGTTCGAGCTAACGAGCCAGTCGGCCCGAATCTGCGCATACATCCCCGTCCAACGCGTTCCCTTCCCTGCCGTGCCGGGCACCACAGCCATCCCCTGACCGTAGATCGCATCGGCTGCCGTCGCGCGCCACTGGAGACCGAGCGCCGTCAGTAACGTGACCTTCGGCGACACCTTGAACGTGATCGACGGCTTCACGTGAATCAGGTTGCTGTAGCCGGTGTATCCCGCCAGCGTGAAGTAGTAGCCGTTGGGAAACAGCGGATTGAACGTTTCGACACGTCCATCGCCGGGATGCCGGTCGCCCGATGCGCCATCCACCTGCAAGCCAACACGCGGCGAGCCCGCCACCGATGCGAACGTATAGCCGCCCAGCAGCCCGAACGCCCACGCGCCAATCGTGCTCTTGCCGACGCGCCCCGTCTGCACCATCGTTTCCGCGTCCCAGTCGAACGGCGCGACCTTGCCCGCGTAACGCACGTCGAATACATCGCGATGCTCGGTGCCTGCCGCATCGAGAAAGCGCGCGTTGTCGCGGTCATAGCGCGACCAGTACGCGGACAGATCGCCCGGCCCCGTGTTCGCGCGTTCGACGCGCACGCCGCTGAACGTGAGATGCCGGTTCGACACATCGTCGAAGGCCGTGACGTCGCGGTTCTGCACGGGTTGCGTCATATAGCCGATGAAGCGCCACTTGTCGATTTCATAGTCGGCCCACAGCGCATCGAACGCCTGACGCACGTTCGGCCCGTCGCGCACCGAGACGAACCGCTGCAAGTCGAAAGCCATCTCCTGGCGGCCGACGCGCGCCTTGAGCGTGCCGCCGCCCACCCCATAGACGAACGCGACGAACGCCTGCTCGATATCGAGGGGATTCTTGTCGACGGGCGAAACGGAATCCTTGCCGAAGGGCCGCGCATCCTCGAGTTGAAAAAACGCCTGCACATGCTGACCGATGCGGGCATCGGCATGCACTTCGGCGCGCTGGATCACGTAGCTGTCGGGCCGCGCGCTGCCAAGCCCGAAGAGCGGCGTGTTGTTCAGTTCGAAGCGCTCGCGCAGGTCCGCGCCGAGCGACAGATACGTTGACGGATCGCTGCCGAGTGGGATGTACTTGAGCGCATCGAACGGCTTACGCGGCACGCACGGATTCGCCAGAACCGACCAGTCTTCCTGCCAGCGGTTGAACGACAACGCCGACGGCCGCTTCGCGGTGCATTGAGGCGCAGCGGCCGCGCCCGCATCCGCCGTGTTATCGGCGGCGAACGCGGTCGCGCCGTCTGTCAAACCGCACACCGCCAGCGCGGCGAACGTGGCCGCGGTCGACATCTTGCGTCTTACCGATGGACGCATCGTCATTTGCTCAGTTCGTGAATCTCGGCGACATAGCCGCCGGGAAACTCGACCATCGCCGTGCGCCCTTCGACCGTACGGTTCGGCGCCGCCAGCAGCTTCACGCCGGTGCCCTGCGCCTTCGCAAGCGTCGCCTCGAGATCGGCAACCTGATAACCGGTCATCTCGCGGCCGAACGGATAAGGCAGCTTGCCGTCCGTCACGAACACGAGCATGTTGCCGAAGCCGGACGCGATGCGCACGCGCCGGATCGTCTCGCCGGGCCGGCCGATTTCGCTGCCGTCCGCATGGCGGTTGTCGGAGACGACCTTGCCGTGCGAGAAGCGCAGGAAGCGTCTGATCAAGTTATCCGCGGATTGCCCGGACACATAGACGCGATTGTCGGGCACCGTCTCGAGCGGAGCATACGAAGGCGCCTTCGTATGCCAGTACAGTTGCATGTTCAGGCCGCCGGGCCACTGGATGATCGCATCCTTCCCGATCGGATCGTCGAACGTATCGACGATCACGTCCGCACCCGCTGCGCGTGCGGCACGCACGGCCTTGTCCATATCGGTCACGAGATAGCCCGTGCGCTCGTTGCCGAACGGATACGGTATCGGCGTCTGGAACGCGAACACCGACAACATGCCGACAGGCGTCTGCACGTATTGCGAAGCCGTCTTGCCCGGCGTCGGCGTGACCGTGAAGACCGCGCGCTGCGAAGCCTTGCCGCCGAACGTCGCAACAATGCTGTCGACGAACGCGTCGATGTCCTGGCTCGAGACATACACATGCGTCGTGTCGTACTGCGGACCGACCGACACGACGGGCACGCTCTTGCCCGCGTTCTGATGCTCGGCATCGGCGAAAGCCGGCGAGCCGGCCAGCGCCACGCCGAGCGCCGCGATCGACACGACGGCGGCCCGTAACAATCGATACATCTTGACGGTACTCATAAAAACACTCCTTGCGGGTGATGGATGCCGCAGCTTCGCGCGGTGCAATCAGATTCCGACTTGCGGCGTGCCCGTCTTGCGCGCCAGCACAGCGAGCAGGCATAACGTGGCGAGCGGCAGCAGCAGCGCCCAGAATGACGCGAGCAGATATCCCGCCGCGCCTGCACACGCGCCCATTGCAAAACCGGCGATGGGCGGCAGCGTGCGCAACAACCGGCTGCGCGCCGCGCGCCGCGCTTCCAGGTCGCCGGATGAGAACAGCAGATCAAATGCGTCGATCACGGCCTGCGTGACGTTGCCCGTCATCACCGTGTTCGCGACGACAGAGCGCGCCGTCAAACGCCCATGCGCGTTTTGCACGCCCATCGCTGCTGCGCCGAGCAGGCCGCAGGCGATGGTCATCGGCGCGTCGGCATCGGTGACAGGCACAGCCAGCTCGCCCACAGCCATGTAGCCCGCCAGCAGCGCCGCCTGCAGCATATATAACGCGCATGCGCGCACGCCATGTCCGCGATGAGGCAGCCTGTTGTCGAGCACGCGAGCGAACACGATTCCCGCGATGAATGCGGGAAACGCGAGCCACTTGATCAGCAGGCCATGCCCGGCGTTCGCGAGCTCCGAGCCGATGAGAATGAAGTTGCCCGTCACGTGCGCGGTGAGGAGACCGAACAGCGCAACGAAGCCGAACGTATCGACATAGCCCGCTGTCAAGGCCAGCCACGTGTCCTCGCCCGGGACGTGATCGAGCGGGTGCGCCGCGAGCCGCGCATCTGCGCCTACTGGTCGCTGCTGCATGACGAGGTCGGCTTGCCGCTGGCGACGGGCGGCGCGTTTTGAGTTTGCGCAACGGGCGGGCGTATCTGCGCCTGCACGAGCGGAATCGCATGCTCGCCGATGACGATGCCAAGCAGCCCCGCGAGCGCGATCAGCGGCGGCGCGGGCGATTGCACGCGCACGAAGTAATACAGCAGGCCGACCACGAGGCCCGCGCCCAGTGAAATCAGATATGGCATGGCTCACTCCTCATGCGCAGCTCAGGCCTGCCGTAGCCCGGACGCATGCGTCCATGCACGAGCAGCACGAGCACGCTCGCTGCGACGCGCAGGAACAGCAGCGCGGCGGCGGGGGCGGAAAGGCGGTTCATTGCCTGCTTGCGCCTAGAACGCGAAGCAGCTGCAACCGAGCGCGCCCCAGAACGTATTCGCGTCGCTGGCGGGCACGTTGCTGCGCCACGCCCACGCATGCGCATGACGATGCACGCCACACAGGTTCACACACGCGTCGTTGCACGACTGCTGCAGCGACGCCGTGGGACGATAGCGCGCATAGCCGCCGTACTCCGCGACGGGCGACCACGTCGGGCTGACGGGCAGCGCGGGCGGGCCGAACCTTTCGAACTCGTCGGCAGCGTAGACGACGCGGCCGTTGACAACCGTCAGCACCGAAGTCAGAAGCTTGATGGCGCCTTCGTCGATCGTGAAATAGTCGTCGCTAAGCACCGCGAAATCGGCAAGCTGGCCAGGCACAAGCGCGCCCTTCTTCGTCTCGTCGTTCGAGAACCATGCGCTGCCCACCGTATATCGGCGCAGCGCCTCCATGCGATCCAGACGGTCCTGCGCCGCGTACATCGGCGTGCCGCCCACCGTGCGTCCCGAAACGAGCCAGTACAGCGAAACGAACGGATTGAAGCTCGCGACGCGCGTCGCGTCCGTCCCCGCGCCGACGGGCAGCCCTGCCGCGAGCATCTGCCGAACAGGCGGCGTGTGCGCGACGGCCTCGGCGCCATAGCGGGCGATGAAGTATTCGCCCTGATACGCCATCCGGTGCTGGACGGCGATGCCGCCGTCCAGCGCGGCAATGCGTTCGATATTGCGCGCAGAAATGGTTTCGCAGTGGTCGAAGAACCAGCGCAGGCCGTCGAAAGGTGTGTCCTGATTGACGCGCTCGAATACGTTGAGAAAGCGCTCGATCGACTCGTCGTAGGTTGCGTGCAATCTGAACGGCCAGCGGTTTTGCACCAGCAGTCGCACGACAGCTTCGAGTTCGCTCTCCATTGCGCCCGGCAGGTCGGGACGCGGCTCCAGAAAATCTTCGAAGTCGGCGGCGGAGAACACGAGCATTTCGCCCGCGCCGTTCATCTTCAGGAAATCGTCGCCGTCGCCGGGCTTTGTGAGCTTGACCCACTTCGCGAAGTCTTCGATTTCCTTCTTCGCGTTCTGCGTAAACAGGTTGTAGGCGATACGCACTGTCAGTTCGTTGCGCTTTGCGAGCTCCATGATGACCGCGTAGTCGTCGGGATACGCCTGATAGCCGCCGCCCGCATCGATAGCGCTCGTCACGCCGAGCCGGTTCAGTTCGCGCATGAACTGGCGTGACGAATTCAACTGGTCGTCGAACGGCAGCTTCGGTCCTTTTGCGAGCGTCGCGTACAGCAGGCCCGCATTCGGACGCGCGATCAGCATGCCCGTCGGATTTCCACGCCGATCGCGCTGAATCTCGCCGCCCGGCGGATTCGGCGTTTCGCGGTCATAGCCGACAGCGCGCAGCGCCGCGGCGTTGAGCAGTGCGCTGTCGTAGAGGTGCAGGATAAAGACAGGCGTATCCGGCGCGATCGCGTTGATCTCTTCAAGCGTCGGCCCTCGCTTCTCCGCGAACTGGAATTCGTTCCATCCGCCGACGACGCGCACCCATTGCGGCGCAGGCGTGCGCGCGACCTGCGCACGCAGCATCTCGAGTGCATCGCGCAGCGACGGCACGCCATCCCAGCGCAGTTCGAGATTGAAATTCAAACCGCCGCGAATGACGTGAAGATGCGAATCGTTGAGGCCCGGAACGACGGTGCGCCCCTTCAAATCGATGCGACGGGTGGACTCGTTCGCCCATTGCATCATGTCGTGATCGTTGCCGCTCGCGACGATCACGCCTTTCGCGACAGCGAGCGCAGTCACGAACGAACGCTTGTCGTTCTGCGTCGCGATCTTGCCGTTATAGATCACTATGTCCGCAATGCGGGTGGGCCGAATAGACGCGGTCATCGTCGCTCTCCTTGGTCGTGGTCAGGCGCATCTCACGCGCGACGACAGCGGCGTCGCGCGTGAAAGCATGGTGTGGGAATGCTTGGGGCGATCAGCCCCGATCAGCCCGCCTCGCTCGCGTGTTCGCCGAGAATCTGCTTCGCATAGCGCACGCCAATGCCATACGAGGTGTGCGCCTTGAAGATATCCATGGCGCCGTCGTACGTTTCGCCGCGCGCCCAGTCGCGTTGCAGTTCGCACATGAACTGCACCGACGTCATCGGCACGGCGCCTGCCTGGACGACGCGCTGCACGGCACGCTCATGGGCTTCTTCGGTGATGTCACCGCAGGCATCCGTCGGCACGTAGATCTCGAAGCCTTCGGCCAGCATCTGCACGGTCGGGAAAGCGACGCACACTTCCGTCCACAGACCGGCGATCACGATCTTCTTGCGGCCCGTGGCCTTGATCGCATCGCGAAAGCCCTTGTCTTCCCACGAGTTCATCGACGTGCGATCGATCGGTTTCGTCTCCGGAAACACCGACTGAACTTCCGGCAGCAGATGGCCGCTAAAAGAATCGGCGGCGACCGTCGTCAGAACGGTCGGCACCTTGAAGAGCTTCGCGCTCTTCGCGAGAATCTGGACGTTGTGCAGGATGGTCGAGCGCTCGTGCGAGTGCGTGCCGAAGAACATCTGCGGCTGGTGGTCGATAAGCGCGAGTGCGCATGTGTCGGGCGTCAACAGTTCATAAGCCACGAATAGCTCCATTTTGCGAGAATGCGAGGGACCCGCACGGTTTCATGAAGGCAACTGTGCCAGCGTCCGGTTAGTGGATGAGTTCAGTCGACGTTGCATCGGTGAGGCAAGCGTCCACGGAAACAACATATAACGTTGCGCTCGATCGAGACATTGCATGTTTATGTAATCGGAGGCACGTCCAGGTGCCTGGCCTCGTTGTTCAACAAGTGTCGAGCGCCGATAGCCTCGCTGGGCTGATTCCAGATTCATGTAATAGCCGTCCTTTGCCCCGACAACTATTATCAATAACATGGCACAACGAAACGTTCAGTTCAGTCACTACGGCTTGGTGATTGCACCGCGGACCTCGACGTGACCGCGGGCTAGCGAGACGCAACCGTCCGAATTCATCCATGCACTGGCTTTGATCTGCACGGACTGATCACAGGAGTATGCCGAGATGAAACTCGACGCGACTACTTTCCGGCAACTGCGTCGTCTTGCTCCAGTACTGGACGACGTACTCAACGCGGGCGAGGTTGAGTATCCACATCAGGCCGTGAATCTGGCTGCACTGGCAGCCTTGTGTTCGCAGCTATTCCAGACATACGAGCTCCGCAAGCCAGTCGGGATGGAGCAGGCACGCGTCGACGCGAAATAGGTTGGCCGTCGAATGCAATCCGCAGTCGGTGGAAAACACCGACGACAGCGCAAACGACGGGTAATCAGGTGACGCTATCGAACCGGCCGGCCTTGTGCAATTTGCGCGTAACAGTTCGCCGTGAAAGTAAGGCCCCTCGGGCTTTTTTGAACTGCCACAGGAAAACAGACATGGGCAAAAGGAAAGTAATCCGCGTCTACAGCGACCCTGCAGGCGGTTGGGGCGCGCTCAAGGCAACAGGCGAAGCCCTCGCGCTTCAAGGCATCGCCGTTTCCGGCGCGACGACACTATTGCATATGAATCAGCCGGAAGGCTTCGACTGTCCTGGCTGCGCGTGGCCCGACCCGAAGCACACGTCGTCGTTCGAGTTCTGCGAGAACGGCGCAAAGGCAGTCGCGTGGGAAGCGACGGCGAACCGCTGTACGCCGGAGTTCTTCGCCGCGCACAGCGTGTCCGAACTCACCGCATGGGATGACTACGACCTCGAAATGGTCGGACGCCTCACGCATCCGATGGCCTATGACCGCGCATCAGATCGCTATCTGCCCATCAGCTGGGAAGATGCATTCGCGCTCGTGGGCCGCCACCTGAATGCGCTGGATCATCCCGATCAGGCCGATTTCTACACGTCGGGCCGCGCGTCGAACGAAGCCGCGTTCCTCTATCAACTTTTTGTCCGTGAATTCGGCAGCAACAATTTCCCCGACTGCTCGAACATGTGCCACGAAGCAACGAGCGTCGGCCTGCCGCAATCGATCGGCGTCGGCAAAGGCACGGTCCTGCTCGAAGACTTCGAGCACGCCGACGCGATCTTCATCTTCGGACAAAACCCCGGCACCAACAGTCCACGGATGATGAGCGACCTTCATTCGGCGTCGCGGCGCGGCGCGAAGATCGTGTCGCTCAATCCGTTTCGCGAACGCGCGCTGGAACGGTTCGCTTCGCCGCAGAATCCGATCGAAATGGCGACGCTTGGTTATACCCCCATCAGCACCTTCCTGTACCAGGTACGTGTCGGCGGCGACGTCGCGGTGCTCAAGGGAATGATGAAGGCCATCGTCGAAGCCGACGACGCCGCGCTTGCCGCCGACGTGCCACGCATCCTCGACATTGAATTCATTCAGGGCCACACGCAGGGCGTCGAAGCGCTGCTGGACGACCTGCGCGCGACATCGTGGGACGCCATCGAGCGGCACTCGGGTCTCCCGCGCGCCGACATCGAGAACGCGGCACAGATCTACATGCAGGCGAAGAACGCGATCCTCGTCTACGGAATGGGCATTACGCAGCATCATCGCGGCACGGAGAACGTGCAGCAGATCGCGAACCTGGCGCTGCTGCGCGGCAACGTTGGGCGACTGGGCGCCGGCATTTGCCCCGTGCGCGGACATTCGAACGTGCAGGGCAACCGCACGGTCGGCATCACGGAAAAACCGTCGGCGCAGCTGATCGAAGGGATCGAGCGCGCCTTCGGGTTCCGCGCGCCGGAAGGCCACGGCCACGATGTGATTGCAACGATCGACTCGATGATGCGTGGCGACGCAAAGGTTTTCATCGCGCTGGGCGGCAATTTCGCAGCGGCGATTCCCGACTGGTTCCGTGTGCAGGCGGCGATCCGCAAGCTCGACCTGACAGTGCACATTGCGACGAAACTCAACCGCAGCCATCTCGTGCACGGCAAGGATGCGCTGATCCTGCCATGCCTCGGCCGCACGGAGATCGACATTCAGGCGGGGGGTCCGCAATCGATCACCGTCGAAGATTCGATGTCGATGGTGCACGCGTCCGCAGGCCGCAACGAACCCGCTTCGCCGCATCTGCTCAGCGAACCGGCCATCGTCGCGGGCATCGCGCGCGCGACGCTCGGCAAAAAATCCCGCGTGCCCTGGGAACACATGGTCGCGAACTACGACCGTATCCGCGATGCGATCGAAATCGTGTTCCCCATCTTCCAGGCGTTCAACGAGCGCATCCGCGTGCCGGGCGGCTTTCATCTCGCATCGACGGCGCGCGAACGCGTGTGGGCCACGCCGACGGGCCGCGCCAATTTCCTCGTCTTCAAGGGGCTCGACGAGAACCCCTGGCACAACGACCCCGAAGCGCTCTGCCTCACGACGATGCGCAGCCACGATCAGTACAACACCACGCTCTATTCGCACTCGGACCGCTATCGCGGCGTGTTCGGACAACGCGACGTCGTGTTCATGAACCAGCGCGAACTGGAAAAGCGCGGACTGCATCCGGGCGAGCGCGTCGATATCGTCGCGCTTTCGACGGATGGCATCGAGCGCGTCATCCGCAGCTTCAAGGTGGTCGAGTACTCGCTGCCCGACGGCTGTTGCGGCGCGTACTACCCCGAAGCGAATCCTCTCGTGCCGCTCTACGCGTTCGACCTGAATAGCCGCGCGCCGTCATACAAATCTGTGCCGGTGAAAGTGGTGCGTGCCGCCGCCGTGGGCCCGGATTCCGCGACGCGTGCAGTCGCCCTGCAACGCGAGGAGCCCCACCATGCCTGATCATGTTCTCGACCTGTCGCGCGCGCAGTTCGCGATGACCGCAGTCTTTCACATCCTCTGGCCGATCTTGACGATCAGCCTCTCCGCGTTCCTCCTGCTGATCGAAGCGCTGTGGATCAAGACAGGCGACGTGATGTACTACCGGCACGCGCGTTTCTGGAGCAAGCTGCTGGCACTGAACTTCGCAGTCGGCGTGGTCAGCGGCATTCCGATGGAGTTTCAGTTCGGCACCAACTGGGCGGGCTTCTCGCAGTACAGCGGCCAGTTCATCGGCAATATTCTCGGCTTCGAAGGCGCGATGGCCTTCATGCTCGAAGCAGGGTTCGTCGGTGTCATGCTGCTCGGCTGGGGACGCGTGCCGCGCGGCGTCCATCTGTTTGCGACGGCGATGGTCGCGCTCGGTTCGAGCATCTCGGCGTTCTGGATCATGGTCGCCAATTCGTGGATGCAGACGCCGGCGGGCTATGCCATCGTCAACGGCAAGATCGAGGTGACCGACTATGTCGCCGCGATCTTCAACCCCGACATGGTGTGGGGCGTGTCGCACATGTGGGTCGCGGCAATCGAAACAGGCATGTTCGTGATTGCGGGCATCTCGGCATGGAGCCTCTTTCGCAAGCGCCAGCCCGAGTTCTTCGCGCGTTCATTCAAGATCGCGCTCACCTTGCTCGTCTTTGTTGCGCCGCTACAGATCTGGCTCGGCGATTCGAGCGGCGTGAGCGTGTTCGAATCGCAGCCCGCAAAGGGCGCGGCAATCGAAGGCCACTGGCACACCAACCCGCCGGGCACGGGCGCATCGTGGTCGCTGCTCGCATGGCCAGATCAGAAGGCGCAGCGCAACGACTGGTCGCTGGAAATCCCCGGCATGCTGAGCGTCCTCGGCACGCACTCGCTGCACGGTCACGTAAAGGGTCTCACCGACTTCAAGCCCGAAGACCAGCCGCCGATGATTCCGCTCCTCTACTACGCCTTCCGCGTGATGGCGGGGATCGGTTTCGCTTTCATGTTGCTCGCGTTCTGGACGGCGTACGCGTTGCGCAAGACGCGCGGCAGCCTATATGCGCTGCTTGCGCAACGCAAGCTGTTGCTTGCCTGGGTGCTGTGCATACCGCTGCCTTATGTCGCCGTCGAGGCGGGCTGGATCGTCCGCGAAGTGGGACGTCAGCCGTGGGTGGTCTATGGGCTGCTGCGCACGAATCAGGCGGTATCGAGCGTGGCCGCGACGTCGGTCTCGCTCAGCATGGCGATGTTCTTCGCGTTCTATGTCGTGCTGCTCGTCACGTTCTTCGTCCTCGCGCGCCGCTGGCTGCGCAAAGGCCCCGATCTGACCAGTGTGCCGCCCGCCAACGTCACCGCACGCGGCGCTTCCGCCACGACCACCCCGCCCCCCACTTCCGGCTATTGATGCCGCTTACCCAGCTCACGAGGTTGCCTCATGGATAGCTCTGCCCATTCGCTGCTGGCCTATATCTGGTTTGGCCTGCTCGGCCTGATGCTGGTGTTCTACGTTGTCACAGACGGCTTCGATCTCGGCATCGGCATTCTGAGTCTGCTGCGCTCGCGGCGCACGGATCGCGACGTCATGGTCCAGTCAATCGGGCATGTATGGGACGCCAACGAAACATGGCTGGTCGTGCTTGGCGGCGGGCTGTTTGGTGCATTTCCCATCGCGTACGCACAGCTGATGCAGGACCTCTATCTGCCCATCATGGCGCTGATCGCCGGGCTCATCATGCGCGGAGCCACGATCGAATTCCGTCATAGCGTCGAGCACGGTCCGCTGTGGGACAAGGTGTTCGGCTTTGGCAGCCTGATCGCGGCGCTCGCGCAGGGCGTCGTGCTCGGCAAGGTCATCACGGGTTTCGTGCCGGGCGAGTTGAACAGGGCGTTCATCGTCGTGGCAGCGATCGGCGTCGTCGCGGGCTATGCGTTGCTGGGCGCGACGTATCTGGTGGCAAAAACTGTCGGCATGATTGAGCAATGGGCGCGGCGCATGGCGTTGCTGAGCGCGGTCCTGACGGTTGTCGCCGCAGTGCTGCTGACGGCTGCGACCTGGTTCTTCGGTGGCGTCGGCCTCGAACGCTGGTCGCAGCCGGGCGTCATGCATGTGCTGATCGCGCTCGGCCTCGCAGCAGCGCTTGCGTTCGCCTTCATCATGACATCGCTCTATCTTGGCGCGGCGCGCGGTCCGTTCCGCGGCGCGGTGGCCCTCTTCATCGTGTCGTTCGTCGGTCTAGCGGTGAGCCTGTTCCCGGACTTCGTGCCCGGCAAGCTGGGCATCATCGAGGCCGCTTCCGATTCTCGGACACTCGCGTTCATGCTCGCCGGTATCGGGCTGATCTTTCCCGTGATGATCGGCTATAACCTGTACCAGTACTACATCTTTCGCGGCAAGGTGGTTGGCGAAGCACATGCGGGCGATTGATCTGCGCCATCCCTTATTAGACAACTTTATCGGCTGCGGTAGTGACAGTCCAACCACGCGATACGGCGAAGCATTCCTGGAGTACGGTACGATTGCACGCCGCGTTCATATGATGTCTGGACAACGCGAAGTACTGCCGGATCGTGCCGAAGCATGAGAGAAATGCCTGCGTGCCTCACCGGCCCGCTGATATACCGTGTCACGCCTGGCGCGACCAGTTGAAAGGCTGGCTATTGGAAGACCTCGCGACGTCAGCCTGGATATGGTCACGCCTCGCCCTTTGATCAAGCGTCCGCAGAAACAACATATACCGTTGTGCCCGGCCGAGACATTGCATGTTTATGTAATCCGGGGCACGTCCAGGTGCCTGGTCTCTGCTCAACAAGCGCCGAGCGCCAATAGCCTCGCTGGGCTGATTCCAGATTCATGTAATAGCCGTCCTTCGCCCCGCCAACTATCCTCAAGAACATTCAGGTTTTCATCGTCCCATCTCAAAGGACGACGCGCTCACGCGGGATGTGTCTCTTTTGTCTCTCAGGGAAGCATCCGGCTTGTAGTAATTTTCTAATCTATGGAGATATGAAATGGCAACGATAGCTGCCGACTACATGGTTGGTGCACTGGCAAATGCGGGAGTGAAGCGTGTGTTCGGTGTGGCGGGGGATTCGCTTAATGGATTCACGGATTCCCTGCGCCGGGATGGTTCGATTGAATGGGTTCACATGCGGCACGAGGAAAGCGCGGCTTTCGCCGCTGGCGCCGAGGCTCATCTCACGGGGCAACTCGCAGTCTGCTGTGGGAGCTGCGGTCCGGGGAATCTGCACCTTATCAACGGCTTGTTCGACTGCCATCGGAGCGGTGTTCCTGTTCTCGCTATCGCCGCGCATATCCCAAGTACGGAAATCGGCACCGACTATTTTCAGGCTACCCACCCCGAAGTGCTGTTCAAGGAATGTAGTCACTACGTCGAACTCGTTCACAGTCCCGACCAGCTACCGCAAATTCTGGGCCGCGCCATCCGGACGGCAGTTGCGCGTAACGGCGTCGCTGTTGTCGTCGTACCTGGAAATGTGGCACTCGGGCCACTCGCAAAACCTGTGCCGAACTGGAGCGCGCCTGCCGCTCCTGTGATTCGCCCATCGAACGACGACGTCGCGGAACTCGCACGTCTCTTGAACCGGTCGTCGCGAGTGACGTTGCTGTGTGGGGCGGGTTGCAAGGATTCCCACGCGGAAGTCGTAGAACTCGCCCGCAAGCTGCAAGCGCCAATCGTGCACTCGCTGCGAGGAAAGGAGTACATCGAATATGATAACCCGTTCGATGTGGGAATGACGGGCCTCATCGGTTTCGCCTCCGGTTATGCCGCGATGAAGAGTTGCGACATGCTCCTGATGTTGGGTACCGACTTCCCTTATCGACAGTTCTACCCTGAGGGGGTGACCATCGCGCAAGTCGATACAAGGGCGGAAGCGCTCGGCAATCGATGCCCGATAGAGCTCGGCGTATTGGGAACAGTCAAGGATACGCTCAATGAACTTCTTCCAATGATTCAGGAGAAAGCGGACAGCAGCTTCCTGAATCACGCGCTCGACGACTATCGCAAGGCTCGCAAGAGTCTGGATGCGCTGGCGGAGCCGGAAGCGGGCAGCAGCATCATCCATCCGCAGTACGTAACCCGGCTCGTCAGCGAACTCGCAGACGAGGATGCCATCTTCTCCTGCGACGTCGGCACCCCCGTCGCATGGGCAGCCAGATATCTGAAGATGAACGGCAAACGACGACTGGTTGGTTCGTTCAATCACGGCTCGATGGCCAACTCGCTGTTGCACTCGATTGGCGCGCAGGCGACTTTCAGGGACCGACAGGTGATCTCGATGTCAGGTGACGGCGGCTTCAGCATGATGATGGGTGAATTTCTCACGCTGATTCAGACAGGTTTGCCGGTCAAAGTCGTCGTGCTTAACAATGGAACGCTGGGTTTCGTGGAAATGGAGATGAAGGCCAGTGGGTTCATTGATACGGGATGTGACCTGAAAAATCCGAACTTCGCCGCAATGGCCAATGCGATCGGAATCAAAGGCGTGCGCGTCGAGCACCCTGCGGAGCTGGAAGGAGCCCTACGCGAAGCATTCGCCCATCCGGGTCCGGCTCTCGTCGACGTAGTGAGTGCACGCCAGGAGCTCGTGATGCCTCCTGCGACCACCGCTGACCAGACTTATCACTTTGGGCTGTTTATGCTTCGTGCCGTCATGGACGGTCGAGGCCAGCAGCTCATCGATCTCGCGAAGGTCAATCTGTTCCGGTAGTGCGGTCCGTAAGTGTGCAGGGACCGTTATCCAAACCCCTCACTTGTTACGTCACCCGTCCCGAACATCGGCAACTCAAAGGGAATCGAACCATGTCCAGCAAGGTCGTAAGCACGGTAAATATTCCATCAGACCGCGAGCCCATACACATGGGTTTCGTCATCGCCTGGCTTTTCTGTGCCGCGTTCTACTTCATGCAGTACATGCTGCGTTCCGCGCCGGGCGTGATGATTCCCGAGTTGAGTACGGCGTTCGCCCTGGATACGCTGGGCGTGGGCGCGCTCGTTGGCCTGTACTACTACACCTATGCGCTGTTCTCGATCGTTTGCGGTGCGTTGCTCGATCGACTCGGCGGCAAGGCTGTCATTCCGGCCGGCATCGTTCTCGTTGCCGTCGGGGCGGCCCTGTTCGGCCTGGGCAGCGTGGAGGCCGCGCAGATCGGCCGCCTGCTGCAAGGCGCGGGTTCGGCGTGTGGGTTCATCGGCGCGGTGTATCTCGCCACGCACGGCTTTCCTCCGCGTTCTCTCGCGACGGCGGTCGGTTTTACTCAATGCTTCGGCATGCTGGGCGGCTCCGCGGGTCAGTTCGCCGTTGCGCCGCTCATTCACGGCCTCATCACGTGGCAGCAGTTCTGGTGGTTGTCCGGCCTCGTCATCTTTTTGATCGCCGTGCTGGTGCTCATCGCGACGCCGGCAGCCCATGACGACAGCCCAGCCAGCCAGGGCTCGTGGATGAAGATGTTCGCGCCGTACAAGGAAGTGCTGTCCAATCCGCAGTCGTACCTTTGCGGTTTCTGCGCCGGCCTGCTGTTCTTGCCGACTACGGTAGGCGACATGATCTGGGGCATTCCGTTCCTGCGCAACGGTCTCGACGTCAGCTATGCGGAGGCCGTCAATCGCGCGAGCATGGTGCCGCTCGGCTGGGTGATCGGCTGCCCACTGTTAGGCTACCTGTCTGACCGTCTGGGCCGCCGCAAGCCGGTGTTGATCGCCGGCGCACTGCTCATGCTTGCGTCGGGCGCGGGCATTTTCTATCTGCCGGCCGGCGTGGCGCCGCCTTACGTGCTCGGCCTGCTGCTCGGCATCGGCTCCGGCGCGGCAATGCTGCCTTACACAGTGATCAAGGAAGTCAATCCGGACAACGTGAAGGGCAGCGCCACCGGCGGGATCAATTTCATGGTGTTCGCGTTCAGCGCGTTGCTCGCGCCCGCGTACGGCAAGCTGCTCACCCACTTCGCGAACGGCGGCGCAATGAGCCTGCCGGTGTTCCGCGCAGCCGGCTCGTGGCTGCTCGGTGGCATCGTGCTCGCAATGGTGCTTGCGATGTTCATGCGCGAGACCGGACCGCGCGGACGCGCTAACGCGTGAGGCTGTACATTCAGGCCAGCAGGTTCGCAAGAGATTTCAAAACCTGTCGCGCACGTCGTGCATCCGTTTGCCGACGGCGTGCCGGCTCGCACCGTCTTCGCGACGCGGTTGTCGATCGATGCCATCGGCGCTGTCAGTAACGATGAAAACGCGCGGCTTGCCGGCTGATATGCCAGAATCTGCGACATGAACTGGATCACAGCGCTTCCGATGTACAACGTGACGCCCGCCCTGACCGCTGACTGGCGCGCGTTTCTCGCCGACGTCCTGCGTAAAGCGGCACCGCAGGCACTTATCGTCGATCCCGATAATTCGCTGCACGCATTCTGGCGTCGCCCCGATCTCCTGATTTCGCAAACATGTGGTTATCCGCTGATGCATGGCCTGCGCGACCATGTGCAGTTGATTGCCACACCGCATTTCGATGCGCCGGGTTGCGTCGGTGCGGACTATTCGAGCGTGATCGTGACGCGCGCAGAGGGGCCCGTTCACTCGCTTGAAGCATCGCGCGGCCTGCGCGTCGCATTCAATCAGGATGATTCGAACAGCGGGATGAATGCGCTGCGGCACGCGATCGCGCCACTTTCACGCGACGGCTCGTTCTTTGCGGACGTGGTTCAGACCGGCTCGCATATCGGCTCACTCACGGCACTCGCAGAAAATCGGGCTGATGTTGCCGCGATCGATTGCGTGACAATGGCTTTCGTACGGGATACGCTGCCGCAGCTCGCGCAAGCGGTGCGGGATATTGGCTGGACACAGGCGTCGCCGGGACTGCCGCTGATTGCCAGCAGGCATGTGCCAGTGCCCGTGGTGGAGGCGCTTCGCAGCGCACTGGATCATGCCCGGCGTAGCGATCCCATCCGTGCAAAACGCCTGCGTTTAAAGGGCTTTTCGACGCTGTCGCTGGCGGACTACGCCCGCGTCGAACAACTGGAGAGCGAGGCGCTGTCCTACGGTTATCCACACCTCGCCTGAAGCGCGTGCGAGGTCAACCCACTTCCATCACCAGCAACTGGGCGCCATCGGCGACCTGATCGCCGACCGCGTACAACACTTCGGCGATCTTTCCAGCTGCGGGCGCGCCGATCGTGTGCTCCATCTTCATTGCTTCCATCACGATGAGCGGCGTCCCCTTTTCCACTACCGCTCCCGGTTCGACCAGCACCGCGATCACCTTGCCCGGCATCGGCGCGGTGAGCCTGCCTTCGCCGTGCTCGGCGTCCGCCGCATGCGCAAGCAGGTTCTGCCATTCGAACGCAACCGCCGATCCGCGGCAGAAAACGTGAAACGTATCGTCATCGATAAATACGCGGCCTGTGACGCGCGAATCGCCGATGGTCGCACCGAACTCATGCGCGTCTTCGCCGCTCCACCACGTGAAGCTGTCGCGACGGCCCGCGTAATCGAGCGTTTGCGTTGCGCCGTCGCGCGCGAATGTGACGGCAATCGCCGTTTCGCTATCGATCTCGCGCCATGAAAGCGCCTGCGTATAGCCGCCATTCAGTCGCCAGTGCGATAGCGCGTCCCATGGCGAAGCACCATGCGCCGTACCGCCTTCGCGCGTCAGCAACGCGGCGCACGCAAGCGCGAGCGCTTCCCTGGAGGGCTTTTGCATCGGCGCAAAGAGCGCATCATGATGGCGCTCGATCAGGCCCGTATCGAGATCCGCCGACGAAAACGGTTCGCTGGTCACGATCCGCTGCAGGAATTCCACGTTCGTGTGCGGCCCGACGACTTCGCATTCGCGCAGCGCGCGATTCATCCTTGCGAGCGCTTCGTCGCGTGTCGCGCCGTGCACAATCAGCTTCGCAATCATCGGATCGTAGAACGGCGTGATCGTGTCGCCCTCGCGCACCCCGCTATCGATCCGCACCGGCGCGCGCACACCCGCATCACCCAGTGTAAATTCGACGCCTTCCGGCATGCGCAGATGCTTGAGCGTGCCCGTCGACGGCAGAAAGCCCCGTGCTGGATTTTCAGCGTAAATACGCGCTTCGATCGCGTGACCGTCGACGCGTAGTTCGTCCTGCGTCAGCGGCAACGGTTCATCGGCGGCAACACGCAACTGCCACTCGACGAGATCGAGACCCGTCACCATCTCCGTCACCGGATGCTCGACCTGCAGACGCGTATTCATTTCCATGAAGTAGAACGCGTCGCCCGTCATGATGAATTCGACGGTGCCCGCGCCCACGTACTCCACCGCGCGTGCCGCTGCAACAGCCGCTTCGCCCATCGCGATACGCAACGATGTATCAAGGCCAGGCGCGGGCGCTTCTTCCAGCACCTTCTGATGCCGACGCTGCACCGAGCAGTCGCGATCGAACAGCCACACCGCGCCGCCATGACGGTCCGCGAACACCTGCACTTCGACGTGACGCGGCCGTGTCAGATACTTTTCGATCAGCACGCGATCGTTGCCAAAGCTGCTTGCTGCTTCGCGCTTGCATGAAGCGAGCGCAGCTGCGAAATGTTCGCTACGCTCGACCACGCGCATGCCCTTTCCGCCACCGCCCGCGCTCGCTTTCAGCAGCACGGGATAGCCGATTGCGTCCGCTTCACGATGGAGCAACGTCGTGTCCTGATCGTCGCCGTGGTAGCCCGGCACGAGCGGCACCGCAGCCGAATGCATCAACGCCTTGGCTGCCGCCTTCGAGCCCATCGCGGCAATCGCGCTGACCGGCGGGCCGATAAAGACAATGCCCGCCTTTTCGCACGCATGCGCGAAATCCTCGTTTTCCGACAGGAAGCCGTAGCCCGGATGCACGGCCTGCGCACCGGTGGCACGCGCGGCCTCGATGATGCGTTCGATACGCAGATAGCTCTCCGCCACCGTCGATCCGCCGATATGGACCGCCTCATCGCACGCGGCGACGTGCTTCGCATGCGCGTCCGCGTCCGAATACACGGCGACGCTCGCAATGCCAAGGCGCTTGCACGTGGCCGCGACGCGGCACGCAATCTCGCCCCGGTTCGCAATCAGGATCTTGTTGAACATGAGGTGTCTCGCTCTCGGGCTGTTCTTTCTGCTGGGTGTCGTTGGATGCGCGCCGCGTTACTTGCAGGCATCAGGTACGCCATGCGGGCGCGCGTTTTTCAAGGAACGACGCGACGCCTTCGCGACCTTCCACGCTCGCGCGCACGCGCGCGATTCGCGCTGCGGTGTCCTCGATCAGCGCGGCGTCGAGCGTGCGGCCTGCTACGTCCTGCACGAGCTGTTTGCATTCGCGCACAGCATGTGGACTGTTTTCAGACAACGTTTCGGCAAGTTGCTGTACGGTGGCATCGAGTTGATCGGCGTTGATCATTTCGCTGACGAGACCCAGTCGCAATGCAGTCGCGCAATCGAACTGCTCCGCCGTGGTGAAGTAGCGGCGCGAAGCCTGCTCGCCGAGCGCGCGAATCACGTACGGTGCAATCGTGGCGGGAATCAGGCCCAGACGTGCTTCGGACAGACAGAAGCGCGCGGTATCGACGGATATCACGATATCGCAGGCGGAAACCAGCCCCATGCCACCCGCGTACACATCGCCATTCACGCGCGCGATCACAGGCTTGTTGCAGCGGTAGATCGCGCTCAGCATGTTCGCAAGACGCATCGCGTCGGCGCGGTTTTCCTCGTCGGAGAAACCGGCCATTTTCTTCATCCAGTTCAGGTCCGCGCCCGCGCAGAACGCCTTGCCGTTCGCGGCCAGCACGACGGCACGCACATCGTCGCGTTCGTTCAGCGATTCGAACGCGGCTGTCAGTTCAGCGATCATTGCCTCGTTGAATGCGTTGCGTACGTCAGGTCGATTCAGCGTCACGGTCGCTATCTGACCAGCAAACGCGACGTCCACGTTTTCGTATTGCATGATGCTGGACTCCTTCGCGTGCATCACATTCTGAACACGCCGAACCGCGTGTCTTCGATCGGCGCATTCATCGACGCCGACAAACCCAGACCCAATACGTCGCGCGTCTGCGCCGGATCGATCACGCCGTCATCCCAGAGGCGCGCGCTCGCGTAATACGGATGCCCCTGATGCTCGTACTGATCGCGGATCGGCTGCTTGAATGCTTCTTCCTGTTCCGCAGTCCACGTGCCGCCCTTGCCTTCGATGCCATCACGCTTGACAGTCGCCAGCACCGACGCAGCCTGCTCACCGCCCATCACCGAAATGCGCGCGTTCGGCCACATCCACAGGAAACGCGGCGAATACGCACGGCCACACATGCCGTAGTTACCGGCGCCAAACGACCCGCCGATGATCACCGTGAACTTCGGCACCTTCGCGGTCGCGACGGCTGTCACCATCTTCGCGCCGTTGCGTGCAATGCCTTCGTTCTCGTACTTGCGGCCCACCATGAAGCCGGTGATGTTCTGCAGGAACACGAGCGGAATCTTGCGCTGACAGCACAGTTCGATGAAGTGCGCGCCCTTGAGGGCGGATTCGGAAAAGAGAATGCCGTTGTTCGCGATGATACCGACCGGGTGACCCCAGATATGCGCGAAACCGCAGACGAGCGTCGTGCCATAACGGGCCTTGAATTCATCGAACGCGGAATCGTCGACGACACGCGCGATCACCTCGCGGATATCAAACGGCTTGCGCGTATCGACGGGAATCACGCCATATATGCTCTTGACGTCATGGCGCGGCGGCTTCGGTTCGCGCAGCGCGAGTGGCGCCTGCTTCGTGCGATTCAGATTACCAACGATGCTGCGCGCAATTGCGAGCGCATGCGCGTCGTTCTGCGCGAGATGATCAACGACGCCTGACAGACGCGTATGCACGTCGCCACCGCCGAGATCTTCAGCGCTCACCACTTCACCCGTCGCGGCTTTCACAAGCGGCGGGCCGCCGAGAAAAATGGTGCCCTGGTTCTTGACGATGATCGACTCGTCGCTCATCGCGGGCACGTATGCGCCGCCGGCGGTACACGAGCCCATCACAACCGCGATCTGCGGAATACCTTCAGCCGACAGGTTCGCCTGGTTGTAGAAAATGCGACCGAAGTGATCACGATCGGGAAACACGTCGTCCTGATTCGGCAGATTCGCGCCGCCCGAATCGACGAGATACACACACGGCAAGCGGTTTTCCGCAGCGATTTCCTGCGCACGCACGTGCTTCTTCACCGTTATCGGGTAGTAAGTGCCACCCTTGACGGTCGCATCATTGCAAACGATCACGCATTCCTGACCCGCAATGCGCCCAATGCCCGTGATGACGCCCGCGCCCGGCGCGTCGTTGCCGTACATACCGAATGCCGCGAGTTGCGACAGTTCGAGAAACGGCGTGCCTGGGTCGAGCAGTTGCGCGATGCGGTCGCGCGGGAGCAGCTTGCCGCGCGACACGTGCTTGTCACGCGCCGCTTCTCCACCGCCCAGCGACAGTTTTTCGATCTTCGTTTTCAGATCGGCAACCAGCGCTTCGAGCGCGGCCGCGTTTGCGCGGAAATCATCCGAGCGTGGATTCAGCTTTGTTTCAATGATCGGCATCGCGTGGCTCTCCGTTTCGCCGGGTAGTCCAACTTACATCGTCTCCGCGAACAGTTCGCGGCCGATCAGCATGCGACGGATTTCGCTCGTGCCTGCGCCGATCTCATACAGCTTGGCGTCGCGCCACAGACGCCCCACCGGGTACTCGTTGATGTAGCCATTGCCGCCCAGAATCTGGATCGCTTCACCCGCCATCCACGTCGCCTTTTCGGCCGTATAAAGAATCACGCCCGCGCAATCCTTGCGCACCTGGCGCACATGCTCCCCTCCGATGGTGTCGAGCTGACGACCGACCGCGTACAGATACGCGCGACACGCCTGCAACGTGGTGTACATATCCGCGACCTTGCCCTGAATCAGCTGGAATTCGCCGATCGACTGGCCGAACTGCTTGCGGTCGTGGATGTACGGCACGACCGAATCCATGACGGCGACCATGATGCCCGTCGGGCCGCCAGCCAGCACGGCGCGCTCATAATCGAGCCCGCTCATGAGCACTTTCACGCCGCCGTTCAGCTGGCCAAGGATGTTTTCTTCAGGCACTTCGACGTTTTCGAACACGAGTTCGCCCGTGTGCGAACCGCGCATGCCGAGCTTGTCGAGCTTCTGCGCGACTGAAAAGCCCTTCATGCCTTTCTCGACGATGAACGCGGTGATGCCGCGCGGACCGGCTTCGATATCGGTCTTTGCGTAGACAACGAGCGTGTCGCAGTCCGGCCCGTTCGTGATCCACATCTTGGTGCCGTTCAGCACATAGCGGTCGCCCTTCTTTTCGGCGCGCAGCTTCATGCTAACTACGTCCGAGCCGGCATTAGGTTCGCTCATCGCGAGCGCGCCGATGTGTTCGCCCGACACCAGCTTCGGCAGATATTTCTGCTTCTGCGCTTCGGTGCCGTTGCGGTGGATCTGGTTCACGCACAGGTTGGAGTGCGCGCCATATGACAGACCGACTGACGCCGACGCACGCGAGATCTCTTCCATCGCGACCATGTGCGCGGTGTAGCCCATGTTTGCGCCGCCGTACTCTTCGGAAACCGTCATGCCAAGCACGCCCAGGTCGCCGAATTTGCGCCACAGGTCCATCGGGAATTGATCGGTGCGGTCGATTTCCGCGGCACGAGGGGCGATTTCTTTGGCAGCAAACCCTGAAATGCTGTCCCGCAGCATCTCGATCTCTTCACCAAGCGGAAATTGCAAACCGGGCAGATTAGTCATTGATGTCTCCTGGAATTCTATGGCGGCCGTCCTGCTGGGCGGGCCGGCTTTCTGAGCGAGGCTCAGCGATCCTGTCAGGCCGTCCCCATCATGATCCATGAGGCTCAGCCGCTCAAGGCGAATTTCACGCCACATTTACGTATACGTCAACAGTTTTTTTGAGTATGGCTCAGTTATCTCCGATACGCCCTTCAAGGCTTCGTAGCCGTGCTAACATGGTTTTCATCGGGCGCATTGAGCGCACAAAACTGAACTGGACTCAAATCATGGCCGTCCTGAAGGCCGAACTGCCTCCGTCGCGCCGCCAGCCGGCCGGGCGCAAGTCGCAACAGCGTGTGAAGGAAATCCTTCAGACGGGGCGCGACGTCTTCTCTGAAAAGGGTTACGAGCGGGCGACGACGTCTGAAATCGCGCAGCGTCTCGGCGTTTCCGAGGCTACTGTATTCAGTTATTTCCGCGGGAAGCGTGAACTGTGCGCACGCGTGATCGGCGACTGGTATGACGAGATCATCGATGCCATCGAATCCGGCCTGCCGCGCGACGGCACTGTTCGTCAGCAGTTTGCGTTCATCGTGCGGATGCATCTGCGGCTGATGCTCGTCAACGGCACGGGGCTGTGTTCGCTCGTGCTGTCGGAAGGCCGTGCACGTCAGCACGAACTCAGTGAAGCGCTGGTTGACCTGCAGCGTCGTTACACGGCGCCGCTGATGCGGGTGCTCGCGCAAGGGCAGGAAACGGGGCAAATCCGGCAGGATGTGCCGCTGCGGTTGCTGCGCTCGATGGTGTTCGGGCCAATGGAACATGTGCTTTGGGACGCCACGCTGGTCAATCGCCGGATCGATATCGACGCCACCGCTGATCGTCTGATCGACGTGTTGTGGTCAGCGCTGCAGCCGCCCGATGCTTCGCTTGGCGCGCTGCTGCAGTTTCGCCATGTCGTCGGCGAGGCGACGCGGCAGCTCGAAGCGGCAGAAGCGGCGCAGAAGGTGGGAAATGCGGGCAATGCGGCACCCACCGCCCGGCGTACGCGCAAGGCATCGGGCGCGGGCGCAGCCTGACGACGAAGGCGGCCCGTGCGCGCCTTTCACATAAAATGAGTATCCTGACCGAAGTCCCGACGCCGCCTGACGGCGGGTCGCAACGGAGGAGCCCACTTTGACTGATCACCGCAACCCAACCGCAACACCGCAGCCTTCTACGGAAGTTGATCCTGACCTCATCGAGGTGGCGCGCGAAGTCTTCGAACTCGCGCGACGCGGCGACGCGGCCACGCTCGCCGTTGTCATTGAGAAAGGCGTGCCGCCGAATCTTCGCAATGAGAAAGGCGACAGCCTGCTGATGCTCGCGGCGTATCACGGCCACGTCGACGCGGTGCGCACGCTCGCGGAACGCGGCGCGGACCCGAATCTGCGTAACGACAACGGGCAGACGCCGATTGCGGGCGCGGCGTTCAAAGGGTTCAAAGGCGTTGTCGAAACGTTGCTCGCTCATGGTGCGGATGTCGAAGGCGCCTCGCCCGATGGCCGCACGGCGCTCATGATCGCCGCGATGTTCAATCGCACGGAGATCGTCGATCTGCTGATCGCAAACGGTGCTAACCCCAACGCGCGCGATGCCGGCGGGTTTACGCCGCTGGATGCAGCGAACAAGATGGGCGCGCCTGATACGCCAGCGATTCTTGCGAAGGCTAAGTCCTGAAAGGGGATGTCGGCCAGCGCAGATGACTTCGTCGTGATACGGGTGGCGCTTGCGTAAAGGCTTCGCCCTGGTTCTGCATTCTTCACGCTGACGCCGCCACGTCAGCCTGAAGCGCTGAACTCCTCGCAGACGGCTTAACTGGCCACCCCATAAGAATCCACCAGCGAGAGACTAAAGCGCGTGACCTCCGCTGGCGCTTCGCAACGCGCGGCGATATCTTTCGAATACGCCTTGAACGCTGGAAGCTCCGTGAGCGCGGTGGAATCGTCCGCGCCAAGATTCATGAAGACGTGCACGAATTCCAGATCCTTCCTGAACAATGCATAGGCAAGGTGTTCAGGCGCCGAAGCCCGGAGCGCGTCAAACACCGCGCGCGCTAGCGCCTCGTTTTCTGCCCCCTTTTCCGGTTTGACGACATAGCGCACCAGAGCGATACGTTGCATGGTCTTTCTCCTGTCATGATGGGCGGCACAGATATGCGCCGTCTATCAGACAGACGACCGTCACGTATCGAAGGATGCCCGGTCACGAAAAATTTTCTACGAGGCGCATCCTTTCACTCGCATCGAACGTCTATTCGATATTGACCGGTAGCGCCAAAGGGAGCCCGACGCCTTGGATCTGGACGGATTAACCCAACTGATGGAAGCGATGCGGCCGCGTCTGCACCGCTATTGCACTCGCATGATCGGATCGCCGTTCGAGGGCGAAGACATCGTTCAGGACGCGCTCGCCAGTGCGGTAGCGGCGTTTCCCGTCACGGGAGAAATCGAACGCCCGGAAAGCTGGCTCCTGCGCATCGCCCACAATGCCGCGCTGGACGCACTGCGCCGCCGCAAACGGCACGGACTGGAGCCGCTTGATGATCTGCTTCCCGAACCGGTAGATCACAGCGCACACGCCGATGCGCGAGTGGTGGCGACGGCCAGCCTGGCGGCCTTTCTGCATCTATCCGTGATCGAGCGATCGAGTGTAGTGCTCGTCGATGTGCTCGGCTACTCGCTTACGGAAACCGCGCATATCCTTGGCGTTAGCGTGCCGGCGGTCAAGGCCGGCCTGCACCGGGGGCGCGTCCGGCTTCGCGAACTCGTGGATGCCCCGGCCAACCCGCCGCCCCCGCTTGCTTCAGTGGACCGCGAGCGACTGCGTGCATACGCGGACCGTTTCAATGCCCGCGACTTTGACGCACTACGCGATCTGCTTTCGGAAGAAGTACGCCTCGATCTCGTGAGCAGGACCCGCCTCAGGGGTCGCAAGGATGTCTCGGTCTATTTCACGCGCTACCAGCAGGTTCATGGCTGCCGGTTGATACCTGGCTGGGCAGAGAACTATCCGGCCCTGCTGGCGTGCGATCCGGAAATCGCAGCCACGCCCGTCGCCTATATCATCCTGCTCGACTGGGCCGATGATCACATCGTTTCGATCCGCGATTTTCGACATGCTTCGTACGTCATGGCAAGTCTCACCACGCGCCTCGATTAACGCCTGCGCAAAATTCGCAGCCGAACCTTGAATTTCCACTTCGATGTGTGCATACTGCATATATGCACGACGCACATATCGAGGTGCTTTCATGACGCAGCGCACAGAGAATCTGCTGGGCGTACTTGCCCTTCTCGTCACTGACGAAATGAACGCTCAGGACACGCATGAGGCGCTAGCCGGCCCCACGTCCCGCGCGATGCTCAATGCGATCGGCATGTATCCGGATTCGTCGATCGAGCTGCTGCGCGATGCCGTTGAGCTTTCGCACCCGGCTGCGGTGCGCGCGGTTGCCGGCCTTGTCGACGCGGGTCTCGTTGACAAGAAACCGGGGCCTGACAAACGGTCCGTCGCGCTTGCCCTCACGTCCACAGGTAAACGCGAGGCAAATCGCTTGCGGCTTGTGCGCGAACGCATGCTGAAGCGTATTGTGGGCCGCCTTGAAGATAACGAGCGCCAGATCTTCGAAAACCTTCTCATCAAGATTCTCTGGCACGAAACCCGCGACGCGTCGCACGCCATGCAGTTGTGCCGCCTGTGCGACGACGGTCCTTGCCTCAAGGCAGGGTGCCCGGTCGAATGTCGCGACCTGGGCTTACCGATGCCTGCGCGGAGTCAATCGTGACCTCGCGTCAGACCACGCCGTGGCGCGCCATCGCTGCGCTCAATGTCGTGTCGATGCTCTCGCAGATCGGCCAGTTCGGCATGGGCTTTATCGTGCTGCCGGTATGGCTCGTGCATCAAGGAATTGACGCGCCGCGCGCCGGGCTGTTCTCGGCCGCGCAATGGGCAGGCATTCTGGCTGGCCTGCTTGCGGCTCCTCCGCTCGTTGAGCGGTTTGGCCCACGATCGACGGTACTCGCCGGCCTTGCTTCGAGCATCGTCGCATTCGCCACGATGGGTATGCTGGGCTGGCCGTTGTGGATGGCGCCGGGCGCACTGATCGGCTTCGGCATCGGCCTGCGCTGGATCGCCAACGAAACATGGCTCTACAGCCTGGTGCCGGCCGAATCGAGTGGACGTGTCGTCGGTTTTCATGAAACGCTGATCGCAACTGCCGGTGTCATCGCGCCGGCATTCGCGGCATGGTGCGGCGTCGATGGACGTATGACGTTTATTGCGGGCGCGGCCTTCACGTTCGCCGCTGCCATTCCGCTTTGCCTGACGGGAAGTGCATGGTCGCCTGCATCAGCACAAAAGGCAGTGCCGCGTCTCGCAGACAAGCCCTCGGCACGCATCGGCACGCTCGTTTCGTTTGGCATGCTGGTCGGTGTGGTCGCGGGTCTGAGCGATGGCACGCTCTATGGGCTGTTTCCACTCTTCGCGGCGGGACGTGGACTGGGTAACACGCAGACGGCAACCCTGCTCATGCTCTTTGGCGTCGGAGCAATGGCATTCCAGTATCCGGTTGGATGGCTCGCCGATCGCGCAGGCCTGACCGCATCGGTGATCGCGTTCGGCGCTGCCGATACGCTGGCCATCATTGCGTTTGGCTTTGCCGCGCCGTCGTCCGTGTCGCAGCTGATTTGCGCGATCCTGCTTGGCGGCATGAGCACCGCGCTTCTCACGCTAAGCATGTATGCGGTTGCGGCGGGTGATACCGCGACGCTCGCCCGCAGCATGCGGCTGGTTTCGCTCGCCTTTACCGCGAGTTCAATAGCCGGGCCGCTGGTGGCCGGCGTTGTCATGCAGGCGCTTGGCAGCGACAGTTTGATGTGGCAGCTCGCAATCACCAGCGGCGCGCTGGCCGTCTATGCGCTGGGTATCTGGCAAGGTCGGCGTCAGCCTGCACAATCGCCATCCGCAGGCTGAGCCGACCTGTGATGCCTTTACGTTAGCGGGAAGTCTTCATCTTGCGTTGCCGCCACATGCACAAAAGATCACACGCGATATGCGCCGCCGCGAGCGCCGTGATCTCGCTCTGGTCATAGGCCGGCGAGACTTCCACCACGTCTGCGCCTACGATATTCACCGCGCCGAGACCGCGCACGATCGCGAGACCCTGCGCGGATGACAGTCCGCCCGCAACCGGCGTGCCCGTTCCCGGTGCAAACGCCGGGTCAAGGCAGTCGATATCGAACGTCAAATACGTGGGCCGATCACCGACGATCGACACAATACGCTCGACTGCAGCGCGCGGACCATGCTCATGCACCCACGCTGCATCGAGGATATTCATGCCCAGAAAATCCTCGTTCCAGGTGCGGATGCCGACCTGCACCGAGGTTTTCGGATCGATCAGGCCTTCTTTCACCGCCTTGTAGAACATCGTGCCGTGATTCAGGCTGTCGGGATTGTCGTCGGCCCAGGTGTCGCAGTGCGCATCGAAGTGGATCAATGAAAGCGGCTTGCCGTATTTCTCGACGTGCGCGATCAGCAACGGATACGTGATGTAGTGATCGCCACCGAAAGTCAGCATCCTGGCTTCGGAGCGCAGGATCGTGCGGGCGTGTTCGATGATGGCGGGCTTGATCGACAGCGGATTGTGCGCGTCGAACCAGCAGTCGCCATAGTCGGTAACAGCAAGATGGTCGAACGGGTTAAAGCCCCACGGGTAAGGATGCAGCTCGGCGAGTTGCACGCTTGCCGCGCGTACCGCTGAAGGGCCAAGCCGTGCGCCTGAGCGAAACGTTGTCGCGACATCGAGCGGAACGCCCGACACGACGACATCGACGCCATCGAGTTCGCGCGTATATTTGCGTCGCATGAACGACAGCACGCCCGCGTAAGTGTTTTCGATCGATGAACCGTAAAGGGACGGACGACGGATCGCGCCGTCGCCATAAAGGACTTCAGTCATGGGATGACCTGATGGAACATGCCGTCAACGCACGCGGAGTTTCCGGGTTGTGCGCGCGCTTCCGGCGTCGGATTCATTGGGAACGCGGCAGCGCACGCAGTGTGCGCGCCGCGCTGGCTTGCGAATCCTTTAGCGCAGCCGAACCAAGGTGGACTTCAACTCGGTGTACTTCTCCAGTGCGTGCAACGACTTGTCGCGGCCGTTGCCCGATTGTTTGTAGCCGCCAAACGGGAAGTTCATGTCACCTCCCTCGTCGTAGCAGTTGACCCACACAGTGCCCGCACGCAGGCTGCGTGCAACTTCGTGCGCCGTCGTCAGGTTGGAGGTCCAGACAGCAGCGGCGAGGCCATAGTCGCTGTCATTGGCGATGCTGATAGCTTCCTCGACGGTGTCGAACGTGATGACCGATAGCACCGGGCCAAAAATCTCTTCGCGCGCGATGCGCGAATCGGGCCGCGTATCGAAGATTGTCGGCTCGATGTAAAAGCCGCCGGCTTCCGCTTCCACACGTGCACCGCCAAGCAGGAGCTTTGCTTCAGCACGCCCTGCTTCGATATAGCCCAGCACGCGTTCGAGCTGGACCTCGTCGACGATGGCACCCATCGACGTCGCCGGATCGAGCGGATTGCCCGGTTTGTAACCCCTTGCGGCCGCAACCAGTTTATCGAGGAACACGTCCTTGATGTCGCGATGCACGAGCAGCCGCGAGCCGGCCGTACACATCTCGCCCATGTTATAAAAAATCGCGCCGGCAGCGGCATTGGCTGCACGATCCATATCCGGACAATCCGGCATGACGATGTTCGGCGACTTTCCGCCAAGCTCAAGCCATACGCGCTTCAGGTTCGACTGGCCCGCGTACTGCATGATCAGCTTGCCGACGTTCGTCGAACCGGTGAACGCGAGACAGTCGACGTCCTGATGCAGCGCGAGCTGCTTGCCCGGCTCGCCACCACCCGGTACGACATTGAACACGCCCGCAGGAATACCTGCATCGAGCGCGAGTTGTGCAAGGCGGATGGCCGTTAGCGGCGATTTTTCCGAAGGCTTCAGCACAACGCTGTTGCCCGCTGCCAGCGCAGGACCGAACTTCCAGGACGCCATCAGGATCGGAAAATTCCATGGCACGACAGCAGCGACGACGCCGATCGGCTCGCGCGTCACGAGGCCGACGAGATGGTGATCGCCCGGCACCACTTCGCCACCCGTTTTGTCGATCGCCTCGGCGAACCACTCGACGCAATACGCGGCGCCCGGAACATCGACCGTGGTCGTGTCGCCAATGGGCTTGCCGGCATCGAGCGTTTCCAGCAGCGAAAGCTCATCGAGATGCTCGCGCATCAATGCGGCCCAGCGCAAGAGGATCGCCTTGCGTGCACGCGGATTCAGCCCGGCCCACACGCGCGCATCGAATGCACGCCGCGCTGCCGCGACTGCTGCATCGACGTCCGCAGCCGCGCTATCCGCGACTTTGGCGAGCACCTTGCCATCGATCGGGCTCACGCAGTCAAACGTGCGACCGGACAATGCATGACGATATTCGCCATCGATAAACGCGCGGCCCTCGATCGAAAGCGTTGCGGCTTTGTCTTTCCAGTAAGCAAACGACTTCTTGTCCATCAGGATGCCTCAATGTTGAGCGTTCCGACGTTCGATACGTTGCGTGGAAACGCACGTATCGCAAACGCCGGGACGCGTTGACGTGGCGTCAGAAGCTGGGAGGTGAATTCGCTGAAACGACCTCGCAGATCTGCTTCGCGCCTGGATTGCGAAAACGATGCGGGAGACGGCTCTCGAAGTAGTAACTGTCGCCGGGGTCGAGCAGCCACGTAGTGCCGTCGACCGTCAATTCAAGCTGGCCGCTGACCACCACGCCGCCCTCATGCCCGCTGTGCTGAAGCATTTCAGTGCCCGTATCGGCAAGCGGCTGATAGACCTCGCGCATGATGCACATGTTGCGATCCTTCACGCTCGAGCCCGCCAGATAAAACTCGATCGCCTCATTACCGAGGTTCGGCATCTCCGCGCGACGCGAGACGACCGACCGGTCCTCTTCGAGTTCGAACGTGAAGAACTCAGCGAGACTCATCGGTATGGATTCGAGCAGTTTCTTCAGCGATCCAACCGAAGGGCTCACACGGTTCTGCTCGATCAGCGAGATCGTTCCGTTCGTGACACCCGCGCGCTTTGCGAGCTCGCGCTGAGAGAGGCCATTCTTCTTGCGGATGTACTGAAGACGGGTTGCAACTTCGATGGACATCGATCGGCTCTCGAAACAGGGATGGAAAGTCAGCGCGAGTGTTGAATATTCTAATCACTTTAATGCCAGCGCTGCTCGGGAAAACCCTGAAAGGAATTCGAAATAATACTTTCAGCAGGACACATTCCCGATAGATGCACTTTTGCACACGACTCAGGGAAAGCCCTCATGAAGCTTTTTTAAAAATGATTTGACGCCGATATTGGCTCGTATATCCTGAACTAGAGGTCAGCGTCATGCAGGTGTTACGGGCCACAACGAGGTGGGCCGCCAACCCGCGAACTACGGTTCGCAACTGCTTGCACGAATGACCGGCGTCCTGTTTCTTTAAACGCTGTTGGGTTTGATAGAGCAAGGCGTTCAATAATTTCAACGCCGTCCAGTCGAGTGTAATCGTGAGAGTCCGAGGCCCTTTGGTGAGGTGGGATCGAAGTCAGCGTGCGAGAGTTTCTCGCGCTGACCGTACCATCGCCGACGGCAGCAACGGCAGGTCCACGCTTCGCCGTTTTCTGTCCGTCTTCACGATCCTTTCCCGCCGTTCAGTTCGACGTCACAACGCCATCTCCGCACGCGCATTTATCGCAGTTCGCACCGACGAAGTCGCGTCGCTGCTGCCGTAGCGCCTCTCTGCATTTAATCGTTCGATTCATTCGTTCGCGTCAGCGAGTTTTGCGCTCGTCGCATTGGCTCGCGTTCGGCCGGGTGTCGCCCGCGCAATCTGCATCGTCTGCGCCTGCCGCCCTTCGCAACGAACCGGATCGAACGGTTTCCTGAATGACACGCGCGGCGCGGTCCGCTCACGACCGTCGCCCCATGTACTACCAGCGGCTTTGCGCTCTGCGCACGGCTGCGGAATCGTGCCGCGCCTGCTCAACGTTGTTTTCGCCGCGTCCCGCGGTAACCCGAAACACGACTGTCAGCACACTGTTAGTCATGCAAACCAGGCCACTCGTCGGCATTACCGCCGACAGAACCATGATGGGCTCGCACCCGTCGCATGTGACCGGCGAGAAGTACATCGCCGCGATCGTAGATGGATCGGACGCGCTGGCCCTGCTTCTGCCGGCGCTCGGCACGCGCCAGGCCTTCAGCGATGTACTGGCCACCGTCGACGGACTGCTTTTCACAGGCAGCTATTCCAATGTCGAGCCACATCACTATGGCGGCGATACCAGCGCGCCTGGCACGCTGCACGACGCCGCACGCGATGCGACGACGTTGCCGTTAATGCGCGCTGCTATCGAAGCCGGCGTGCCGGTTCTGGCCATCTGCCGTGGCTTTCAGGAAATGAACGTCGTGTTTGGCGGGACGCTGCATCAAAGCGTTCACGCAGTGGACGGTCTCAACGACCACCGCGAGAACAAAGACGACGAGCTTGCCCTGCAATACGCACCGTCCCATTCGATCCGTCTGACAAAAGGCGGCCTGTTACAGCGCCTCGCATCCGGCGCGAATGAGGCACGAGTGAATTCATTGCATGGGCAGGGCGTCGAGCGGCTGGGCGTCGGTCTTACGGCCGAAGCTGTCGCGTCTGATGGATTGATCGAAGCGATGAGCGTCAAGGAGGCGCGCGCGTTTGCGCTGGGTGTGCAATGGCACCCGGAGTGGAAGCACGCGGACGACGCGCTTTCTACCGCGATCTTTCAGGCCTTCGGCGCCGCCTGCCGCGATCGAATGCGCATCAAGGCCGGTCTTGCAGCGGCATCCGCCGCAGCAACCTGAGCAGCAGGCAACGCTCAACCGGCCGCGCAAACAAATAGAGAGAAAATCATGCATGACATCGATGAGTTCCTGAAGAAGCACCGCATCACCGAGATCGAAGCAATCATTCCCGACATGGCTGGGACCGCGCGCGGCAAGATCATTCCGCGAAGCAAGTTCGAATCCGGCGAGTCCATGCGTCTGCCGCAGGCGGTCATGATCCAGACTGTGACAGGCGAGTACCCGGAAGACGGGACCCTGACCGGCGTGACCGATCCCGACATGGTGTGCGTCCCCGATCCTTCGACGATCCGCATCATTCCGTGGGCGGTCGACCCCACGGCTCAGGTTATCCACGACTGCGTCCACTTCGACGGCACACCCGTTGCGATTTCGCCGCGCCGCGTGCTGCGCCGCGTGCTCGAACTCTATAAGGCCAAGGGCTGGAAGCCGGTCATCGCACCGGAACTCGAGTTCTATCTGGTCGACATGAACAAGGATCCGGATCTGCCGCTGCAACCGCCTATCGGCCGTACGGGTCGTCCGGAAACGGGGCGTCAGGCATATTCGATCGAGGCGGTGAACGAGTTCGACCCGTTGTTCGAAGACATTTACGAGTATTGCGACATTCAGGAACTGGAAGTCGATACGCTGATTCATGAGGTCGGCGCCGCGCAGATGGAAATCAACTTCATGCACGGCGACCCGCTCAAACTCGCCGACAGCGTGTTCCTGTTCAAGCGTACGGTGCGCGAAGCCGCGTTGCGTCACAAGATGTACGCAACCTTCATGGCCAAGCCGATGGAAGGCGAACCGGGCTCCGCGATGCACATGCACCAGAGCATCATCGACGAAGAGACTGGCCAGAACATCTTCACCGGGCCGGACGGCAAGTCGACTGCATTGTTCGACGGCTATATCGCCGGCCTGCAGAAGTACACGCCTGCGCTGATGCCGATCTTTGCGCCGTATATCAACTCGTATCGCCGTCTGTCGCGCTTCATGGCTGCTCCGATCAATGTGCAGTGGGGTTACGACAACCGTACGGTCGGTTTCCGCATTCCGCACTCGGGGCCCGCCGCACGGCGTATCGAAAACCGCATCCCGGGCGTCGACTGCAATCCGTATCTTGCGATCGCGGCCACGCTTGCTGCCGGTTATCTCGGCATGACGCAGCGCCTCACGCCGACCGAACCGCTGTCGAGTGACGGCTATGAGTTGCCCTATCAGTTGCCACGCAACCTCGAAGAGGGACTCACGCTGATGGGAGCCTGCGAACCGCTCTCCGAAATTCTCGGCGAAAAGTTCGTGAAAGCGTTCCTCGCGCTAAAGGAAACCGAATACGAAGCGTTCTTCCGCGTCATCAGTTCGTGGGAACGCAGGCATTTGTTGCTGCACGTTTAAGACGTCGATCGCAACGGTCAAGCATCTGGAGGCAACATGAGTTACAGAACAGAAGAAGTCGCATACGCGCAACCCGCCGCTGGCGCGCAGGCTTCGCAGCAACGCAGCACCGCTGAATATCGTGCGCTCGACGCCGCACATCACATCCATCCGTTCTCGGATATGGGATCGCTTAACCGCGCCGGTAGCCGCGTGATCGTGAAAGCAAAAGGCGTCTATCTGTGGGATTCCGACGGAAACAAGATCATCGACGGTATGGCGGGCCTGTGGTGCGTGAACGTGGGCTACGGCCGACGCGAGCTTGCAGACGCTGCATATAAGCAGATGCAGGAACTGCCGTTCTACAACACGTTCTTCAAGACGACGCATCCGCCGGTCATCGAGCTGTCCGCGTTGCTGGCAGAGCTTGCGCCCGCGCCGTTCAATCACTTCTTTTACTGCAATAGCGGTTCGGAAGGTAACGACACCGTGCTACGTATCGTCCACCACTACTGGGCGACGCAGGGCAAGAAGCAGAAGAAGTACGTGATTTCGCGCAAGAACGGCTACCACGGTTCGACGATCGCAGGCGGCACGCTTGGCGGCATGGGCTACATGCATGAGCAGATGCCCTCGCAGGTCGAGCACATCGTTCATATCGACCAGCCTTACTGGTTTGGCGAAGGCGGCGACATGACGCCGGAGGAATTCGGTCTGGAACGCGCCCGTCAGCTTGAAACCGAGATTCTCGAACTCGGCGCGGAGAACGTTGCGGCGTTTATCGGTGAGCCTTTCCAGGGGGCGGGTGGCGTGATTTTCCCGCCGTCTACCTACTGGCCGGAAATCCAGCGTATCTGCCGCAAGTACGACATCCTGCTCGTCGCAGACGAAGTGATCGGCGGTTTCGGTCGTACGGGCGAATGGTTCGCCCATCAGCACTTCGGCTTTGAGCCGGACCTGATCACGCTTGCCAAGGGCCTGACCAGCGGTTATGTGCCGATGGGCGCCGTCGGTCTGCATGACCGCGTGGCGAAAGCGATCATCGAAAACGGTGACTTCAATCACGGCCTCACTTACTCGGGTCATCCGGTGGCCGCTGCAGTTGCGGTCGCGAACCTGAAACTGCTGCGCGACGACAAGATCATCGAGCGCGTCAAGAACGATACAGGTCCTTACTTCCAGAAGCTGCTGCGCGAGACTTTCGCAAATCATCCGATCGTCGGCGACATCTCGGGTGCAGGACTCGTGGCTGGCATTCAGCTCGCGCAGGATCCGAAAACGCGCAAGCGTTTCGAAAACGGCGGCGACGTGGGCACGATCTGCCGCGACTTCTGTTTCAACAGCGGCCTGATCATGCGCGCAACGGGCGACCGGATGCTCCTGTCGCCGCCGCTTGTGATCACGAAGGAAGAAATCGACGAACTCGTATCGAAGGCCAAAAAAGCCATCGACGCGACCGCACGACAACTGGGTCTTTTGTAACGGCAGTCCAATCCGGTACGAGCGCGTCGGGATACACGCTCGTGCCGGACATCACCTTAAAAGGGAAAAAACCATGAGCGTTTGTCATCTTCGTCATGCGGTCGCGGGGGCCGCGCTTCTCGCCGCTTCGGGGCTGTCGTTATTGTCGGCCACGCCTGCGGTGGCGGCCGATACCGAACTGAACGTCTACAACTGGTCGGACTACATCGCTAAAGACACGATTCCGAACTTCGAGAAGCAGACCGGCATCCACGTGAAGTACGACAACTATGACAGCGACGATACATTGCAGGCCAAGCTGCTCGCAGGCAGTTCCGGCTATGACATCGTCGTGCCGACGTCGAACTACATGGCCAAGCAGATTCAGGCAGGCGTGTACCAGAAGCTCGACAAATCGAAGATGCCGAATCTGTCGAATCTGAATCCGGTTCTGATGAAGATGATCGCCGACGCGGATCCGGGTAATCAGTACGGTGTGCCCTGGGCTTACGGCACCGACGGCATCGGCTACAACGTGCAGGCAGTTCAGAAGGCGCTTGGCGCCAACGCGCCGGTGGACAGCTGGTCGCTCGTGTTCGATCCGGCCAATCTGTCGAAGCTGAAGAGCTGCGGCGTGTCGTTCCTCGATCAGGCCGTGGACGTGTTCGCAGCCACGCTGCAATACATGCACAAGGATCCGAACAGCACCAACCCAGGCGACTATCAGGCCGCCTTCGAAGTGCTGAAGAAAATCCGCCCGTACATCACCCAGTTCAACTCGTCGGGCTACATCAACGACCTCGCCAATAACGACGTCTGTGTGGTGGTCGGCTGGTCGGGTGACGTCGGTATTGCACGACGCCGCACGATGGAAGCGAAGCGCTCGTATGAAGTCAAATTCTCGAACGTGAAGGAAGGCGGCCTGCTGTGGTTCGACGTGATGGTCGTGCCTAAGGATGCACCGCATCCGGAAGCCGCGATGAAGTGGATCAACTACATCTCGGACGCGAAAGTCAACGCCGCAATCACCAACGAAGTGTTCTATCCGACGGCCAACCTCGCCGCGCGACAGTTCGTGACCCCGTCCGTCGCACAGGACCAGACCGTCTACCCGCCGGATGACGTCCTCGCGAAGATGACGCTGATGAGGCCGATGCCGACCGACATCCTGCGCCTTGAAAACCGTCTCTGGGCGCAGCTGAAAACCGGTCACTAACCGCGATCAATCAATCGATTTGACAACACGCTGATATCCCCGGTGCAGGGGTCGCTTGACCCCTGCCCGAAAGAAGCACGCAGTACGGCAGTCAGCCTGCGCCGTTAAACGCGCAGTCCCCATGTTTCCCGATCGCTGCATACCCTGTGAGCCGCTTTTGTGCTTCGCACGGGGACGCTTACGCCCGCGATCCGCAACGAATGGCACCATCATGAAATCGACGCCCTCACTTAGCACCACTCCGGTGGCGCGCAACTCGGTCGCGACGCAGACGAAGCAGGACGAATTCGTTCGCATTGAAAACGTCGTGAAGAAGTTCGGCGACAGCACCGCTGTCGACAACGTCAACCTGACGATCGCAAAGAACGAGCTCTTTGCGCTGCTCGGCAGTTCCGGCTGCGGCAAGTCCACGCTGCTGCGCATGCTTGCGGGCCTGGAAACCGTCACCTCGGGCCGGATCTTCGTCGACGGCGAAGACCTCGCCACGCTCCCGCCCTACCGCAGGCCCGTGAACATGATGTTCCAGTCGTACGCGCTCTTTCCGCACATGTCGGTCGAAGCGAACGTCGCGTTCGGGCTCAAGCAGGAAGGCACGCCAAAGAACGAGATCAAGGAACGCGTCGCCGATGCGCTTCACCTCGTGCAGATGAGCAAATACGCGCAGCGCAAGCCGCATCAGCTTTCAGGCGGCCAGCAGCAACGCGTGGCGCTCGCGCGCTCGCTCGTCAAGCGGCCCAAGCTGCTGCTGCTCGACGAACCGATGTCCGCGCTCGACAAGAAAATCCGCCAGAAAACCCAGCTTGAACTCGTGAACATCATCGAGAAGGTCGGTGTCACCGTTGTGATGGTGACGCACGATCAGGAAGAAGCGATGACGATGGCGAGCCGCCTTGCCGTAATGAGCGAAGGTCGCATCGTGCAGATCGGCTCGCCGAGCCAGGTCTACGAATTCCCGAACAGCCGCTTCTCGGCCGAGTTTATCGGCTCGACCAACCTGTTCGAAGGGTTCGTCGTCGAAGACGAGCCGGACCATATCTTCGTCGAGAGCGAAGAACTCGAAGCACGCATGCACGTGAGCCACGGCATCACCGGTCCGCTCGGCATGCCGGTCGGTATCTCCGTGCGCCCCGAACGCGTCAGGGTTTCGCGCGACAAGCCTTCCACGCCGCACAACTGGGCGCGTGGCGTCGTATCGGATGTGGCCTACATGGGCAGCTATTCGCTGTACCACGTGCGTCTGCCGAGCGGCAAGACGGTCGTGTCGAATCTTCCCAGCTCGTACCTGATGAACGACGGTGCGCCGGTCTACAACGACGACGTGTTCGTCTCATGGTCGCCTGCAAGCGGCGTGGTGCTGACACAATGAGAACTCCCGCCCCCACCTCTTCCGCGCCGCTTGCCGGCGCCTCCGCGAATCTTCGCTTCGTCGCGTTGCGCAAGCTCGTTTCGCCTTTCGTGCCGTCCGGCCGCAGCACGGTAATCGGTATTCCGTTCCTGTGGCTCACGGTGTTCTTTGCGCTGCCGTTCGTGCTGGTGCTCAAAATCAGCTTTGCCGATCTGCGCATGGGTATTCCGCCCTATACGGAACTCGTGACCGTCAAGGACGGCGTCGTGCACTTCGCCATGCAGCTCGGGCACTACGCGTTCCTGCTGCAGGACAGCCTGTATGCGGCGACCTACATCAGCTCGCTCAAGATGGCGGCCGTATCGACAATCTGCTGTCTTCTGATCGGCTTTCCGATTGCGTACTACATCGCGCGTTCGGATCCGGATAAGCGCAACCTGCTGATGATGGGCGTGATGCTGCCCTTCTGGACGTCGTTTCTGATCCGCGTCTACGCGTGGATCGGCATTCTGAAGGACGACGGTCTGCTCAATCACACGCTGATCGCGCTTGGCGTCATCCACTCGCCACTGCGGCTGTATCACACGGATATCGGTGTCTATATCGGCATGGTTTATTCGTATCTGCCGTTCATGGTGATGCCGCTATACGCCCACCTCGTCAAGATGGACCTGACGCTGCTCGAAGCGGCTTACGACCTCGGCGCAAAGCCGTGGACCGCCTTTACGCGCATCACGTTGCCCCTGTCAAAGAACGGAATCATCGCGGGCAGCCTGCTCGTGTTCATTCCCGCGGTTGGCGAATACGTGATTCCAGAACTGCTCGGTGGCGCCGACACGTTGATGATCGGTCGCGTGATGTGGGACGAGTTCTTCAACGATATGGACTGGCCGATGGCGTCTGCCGTCACGGTCGCGATGGTACTGCTGCTGCTCGTGCCGATGGCCGTCTTCCAGTACTACCAGGTCAAGGAACTGGAGGGCACGAAATGATCAAGCCAAACAAACCCCTTTCCGCCAGCGTACTCACGTTCGGGTTCCTGTTCCTCTATATCCCGATCATCAGTCTCGTGGTGTTTTCGTTTAACGAGTCGAAGCTCGTGACCGTCTGGTCCGGTTTCTCGCTCAAGTGGTATGCCGCGTTGCTGCAGGACGGAGAACTGCTCACCGCCGCGTGGCTCTCGCTGAAGATCGGCTTGATGACGGCGTGTGCTTCCGTTGTGATCGGAACATGGGCCGGCTTCGTGCTCGCCCGGATGGGGCGCTTTCGCGGCTTCACGCTCTTTACCGGGATGATCAATGCGCCGCTCGTGATTCCCGAAGTGATCCAGGGCATTTCGCTGCTACTGCTCTTCGTCGCGCTCGAACAGATGCTCGGCTGGCCAAAGGGCCGCGGCGTGATGACGATCTGGATCGGTCACGTGATGCTGTGCGTGTCCTACGTCGCGATCATCGTGCAGTCGCGCGTCAAGGAACTGAACCGTTCACTCGAAGAAGCCGCACTCGATCTTGGCGCAACGCCGGTCAAGGTGTTCTTCCTGATCACGCTACCGCTGATCTCGCAGGCACTGATGTCGGGCTGGCTGCTGTCGTTCACGCTCTCCATTGACGACCTCGTGCTGTCCGCGTTTCTTTCCGGCCCGGGCTCGACGACGCTGCCGCTCGTCGTGTTCTCACGTGTTCGCCTGGGCTTAAACCCGGAGATGAATGCGCTCGCAACGATCTTCATCACGGCCGTCACCATCGGCGTCATCGCGGTCAACAAATGGATGATGTCGCGCGAACGCAGGCGCATGCGTGACATGCAGATGGCGTTTGCCGTGGCCGAAGCCGCTGACAGCACGCCCGTAGCACCACAACCAGCCACCGTACGGAAGTCTCTCGATACGGCCAGAGCATAAGAAGTTCTTGCAATACGACCAATAAGGAGAATTTTGCATGAGAAAGAAGCTCATCTGTCTGCTGGTCGCGGGGGCCCTTCCGGGCGTCGCGCTAGCCGACTCGACCAGCTCGCAGATCAAGGCTCTACAGGCGCAGCTCAACGCACTGCAAAAAGAGGTGAAGGAATTGCGCGCGCAGGTTGCGCCGAAGCAGGCTGGGGTGCCTGCTGGAGCGCCGTCAAAGCCGGTTGTCGCGACAGCGCCGGTGGACATCACCTCGCCTGACTATGGCAAGGCACAGGCCACACTGACGAACGACGAAGTCACGACGATGAAGCAGCAGATCGCGAATCAGCAGTTGAAGGTCGATTCGCTTGAAGATGCGGCCAACACGGGTCCGATCGCGGGGCTGTCGGTCACGGGTTATATCGATCCGACTTATCTGTACAACCGGGCGGCGAGCAGCTCGTCGTTCCTGTTCGCGAACCACGAAAGCAGCTACAACTACTTCAACAGCACGTTCGGGGACCTGTACCTCGACATCAAGAAGACGTTCGGCGTTGGCCCGATGGCGCCTTCGGCTGAAATCACGCTCATGCCGAACCGTGGCAACGGCATTACGCTGCTGCAAAACTCGCATGGCAACATCGGCAACAACATCCTGAATACCGCCGTCGTCAACGTGCCGATGACAGCGGAAGCCACGTTCGTGGCCGGTTTGATTCCGAGCTTCGGCGGTTATGAAGTGCAGCAGTCGAACCAGATGCTGACGCTTACGCACAACCTGCTCTATGACTTCTCGGATCCGGGTAGCTATATCGGCGCGGGTGTGAACTATACAAAGGGCAACTGGGCCTCGAAGTTCTTCCTCGGCAACGAACAGTACCGCACGTTCGGCGCGATCACGCAGACCGGCACGAACGCGTTCGGCGATCCGATCACGACGAGCAACAAGATACCGTCGTTTACGGCTCGCACGGACTACACCTGGTCGAGCGCACTCGATATCGGCGGATCGTTCAACATTGGCCGCCAGACGCTGCCTTCCGCACAGGCGGTCGACGCCAATGGCAACCCGATTCCGGGTTCGTTTGTCTACGGCGCAGGCGGCGCGTCGCCGAGTTCGGGCGGCACGTTCTTCTTCGGCGAAGTGGACATGACGTACCTGCTCGCCGACGTTCAGTACAACGCCGAAGTCGATTACGGTCAGCAGCAGAATGCCGCATTCAACGGCGGTCAGGCACAGTGGTACGGTATCTCGCTGCTTGCGCACCGCAAGTTCAACCTGCCCGCGGTCGGCCGGATGGGCGCGACGCTGCGCTATGATCTGCTTGTCGACAGCAAGAATGGCGGCGGTGGTGGTGGCATCGCGCTGAATGGGAACGGCATGGATCCGGCAGACGGCTTCGGCATTGGTGCGGACTGTCTGGCAAACTCCAAGGCCAACGGTGGCGTCGGTTTCGAGTGCAAGGGCGCAACCCGTCAGGACGTTGCCCTCGATCTGTTGTTCTATCCGACCCAGCAGATCACCGTCAAGGTCGAATACCGGCACGACTGGGCCAACAAACAGGTCTTCCTGCGTAACGATGGCTCGTACGGCAAGTCCAACGATCTGCTCGCCACGCAGTTCATCTACTCGTTCTAACGCTGCGGGCCGAAGCGCGTACCCTGCAGCCGGGTGTTTCGCTTCGGCCATTTCTTTTACTGCTGCCTATGCCCAGCTTCTCAAACCAGCCGCACGCCGCGTCGTACTATGCGGCCACGGCAAACGATACAACCCGTCACGCGCCGCTTGATGGCGCGATCAGTGTCGACGTCTGCGTGATCGGAGCCGGCCTGACCGGCGTCTCTGCGGCGCTGAACCTCGCCGAACGCGGCCATTCGGTCGCGGTGCTCGAAGCATCGAAAGTGGGCTGGGCCGCGAGCGGTCGCAACGGCGGCCAGTTGATTGGCGGCTTCGCGTGCGACATCGATACATTCGGCAAATACATGCCCGCCGACGACGTCAGACGCATCTGGCGCATGGGTCTGGAAACACTTGATATCGTCAAGGACCGGGTCGCAAAACATCAGATCGATTGCGACCTCACATTCGGCTACCTCACCGCAGCGAACAAACCGCGCGATGTAGACGCGCTGCGTCAATGGCGCGACGAGGCCGCCCAACGCTTTGGCTATGACCGTTTCCGCTACGTCGAGCGTGACGAAATGGGGCAATACCTACAGTCGTCACGATACCCCGGCGGCCTGTTCGATTCCGATAGCGGCCATCTTCACCCGCTTAACTACACATTAGGGCTCGCTCGCGCAGCGGTTGCGGCCGGCGCGCAGATCTTTGAAGACAGTTGCGTCACGTCGCTTCAATCGGAAGGTGGACGGCATGTCATCAAAACGGCGCGTGGCACGGTAAACGCACGCTTTGTCGTGCTCGCGTGCAATACATATCTCGGTGCGCTTGCGCCCGCTGTATCGCGCAAGATCATGCCGGTCGGCACGTACGTCGTAGCAACGGAGCCACTCGATGAAGCACGCGCCAGGGCGCTGATGCCAGCCCACGCGGCCGTCTGCGACTCGCGCTTCGCACTCGACTATTTCCGGCCATCGCGCGACAACCGGCTGATCTGGGGCGGCAAGGTCAGCTATTCGACATTCGCACCGCGCAATCTCGCGCAGGCCATGCGCAGCGACATGCTCAAAACCTTTCCGCAACTCGCCGATGTCAAAATCGACTATGCGTGGGGTGGCTATGTCGATATCACAATGAATCGCGCGCCGCATTTTGGCCGTCTTTCGCCCACGGTTTATTTCGCGCAGGGGTTCTCCGGACACGGCGTCAACACCACCGGCCTCGCGGGCAAGCTCATCGCTGAAGCGATTGCGGGCCAGGCCGCACGTTTCGATCTGTTCGGCAAGATCCGCCACCACGATTTCCCTGGCGGCGATACACTGCGCACCCCTGCCCTCGTGCTCGCGATGGCGTGGTATCGAATGAAGGATATGCTTTGACCGCTGATACGCTCGACCAGCGCGCCGACGCACTAGCGCGCAATTCCTACTATGAAGCAACGGCGAAGCGGCCGCCCGCCGACGACCCCACGCTCGAAGGTATTCACGAAGCCGACGTCTGTGTCATCGGCGCGGGCTTTGCTGGTTTGTCCGTCGCACTCGAATGCCGGGCGCGTGGTTTGTCAGTGATTGTGCTCGACGCGCATCGTCCTGGCTGGGGCGCATCCGGACGCAATGGCGGCCAGACGCTTGCCGGCTTCGCTAAAGACGAAATCATCGAACAGCAACTCGGTCTCGAAGGTGCACGTGCCGCATGGGCGATGTCGATCGAAGGCGTCGCGCTCGTGCGCGAACGGATCGAACGATATGGAATCGATTGCGATTTCACGCAGGGATATCTGACCGTCGCGACGAAACCGAAACGCGTGCCGGATCTGCGTGCATGGATGGATGCTGTGTCGTCGCGCTGGGGCTATGAGCATCTCTCCTGGCTCGACACGGATGCGATACACGCACGCGTCGCCTCGCCGCGCTATCTTGCGGGCGTCTACGATCCATTTTCGGGTCACCTGCATCCACTCAAATACTGCCTGGGTCTCGCGCAGGCCGCGCGACGCGAAGGCGCCTCGCCGTTCGCGCACTCGCCTGTGCTGAAGGTCGTGCGCGGTACACGGCCCGTTGTGCACACTGCCACGGGCGAAGTACGTTGCCGGTTTGTCGCGGCATGCGGCAATGCAACGCTTGGCGATGTGTTGCCCTCTGTCGTTGCCTCACGCATCGCGCCAATTGCGTCCTACATCGTCGCCACCGAACCGCTGGGCAAGGCGCGTGCCGACGCACTGATAGCGGGCCGCGCAGCCGTGTGCGACAACAACTTCTTTCTCGACTACTTCCGCGTTTCCGCCGACCATCGCGTTCTGTTCGGCGGCCGTGCCAGTTCGACGGGCGCCTCACCTGGGCAGCTCACGGAAGAGATCCGCCAGCGGATGGTCAGCGTATTTCCGCAGCTATCGGATGTGCGCGTCGAATTTGCGTGGGGCGGCTTCGTCGATGTGACGCGCAATCGGGCACCCGATTTCGGCGCAATCGATCCGAACTATTACTACGTGCAGGGCTTTTCCGGGCATGGCGTGGCGCTCACGGGCATCGCGGGACGTGTCGTTGCGCAGGCGATGGCCGGTGAAAGCGCTGCCTTCGATCTGTTCGCCGCGCTGCGCCACAAACGCTTTCCAGGCGGTCCAGCCTTGCGCGGGCCGGCGCTCGAACTGGGCATGCTTTATCACCGGATTCGTGAGTTGCTGTAAGCGCCAGAGGATGTGACACGAGACACAAACGGCGTATTCGAGGCACAATAAATACGTGCCTGCGCGACGCAGGCTAACGCTTTCGCCGATACCCCGATGACCACTCAACTCACCTCCGCTATAGCATCGAAATTCGCAATGCTGGCGCTCGATCACCTGACGCGCGAATACCCGAACAAGCTGACGCATTCGCTTGCCGGTCCGCAGGATGTGCAAGGGCCCCGCGCGCTTCATCCGATCTTCTACGGCAGCTACGACTGGCATTCGTGCGTGCACGGCTACTGGCTCGTGCTGCGATTGATCGACCGCTTTCCTGATCTGCCGGAAGCGGATCGCATCATCGCTGTCGTCGATGAGCATTTCACTGATGCCAACGTCGCGGGTGAGCGCGCCTATCTCGACCTGCCGCTCAATCGCGGCTTCGAACGTCCATATGGCTGGGCCTGGCTGCTTGCCCTCGCAGCACAGGTGCAATCGATGAAGCTGCCGCAGGCCGCGAGATGGACCAAAACGATCGCCCCGTTGACAGAGGCCTTTGTCGAGCGCTTTGAGGAATTTCTGCCTAAGGCAACCTATACGCTACGTGTCGGCACGCATTTCAACATGGCATTTGCGCTTTCGCTTGCGCTCGATTTCGCGCGTCAGACATCACGTGAATCGCTCGCCGACCTGATCGTCGAAACGTCGAAGCGGTGGTATCTGAATGACGCTGCCTGTCAGGCGTGGGAACCTGCGGGTGACGAGTTCCTGTCGCCCTCGTTGATGGAAGCGGAGTTAATGCGGCGCGTGTTGCCGTCGGCGGAATTTGTTGAATGGTTCACACGCTTCCTGCCGGATGTTGCCACGCGCAAGCCGGCGACGTTGTTCGTGCCGGCAACGGTGACCGATCGCACCGACGGCAAGATCGCGCATCTTGACGGTTTGAATCTTAGCCGCGCGTGGTGTCAGCGCTCGATCGCGCGGGCGCTGCCGTCAGGCGATGCGCGCGCCGCCGCGCTTTACGAGGCGGCGGATACGCATCTGGACGCCGCGCTGGCACACGTAGCAGGCGACTATATGGGGGAGCACTGGCTCGCAACGTTCGCATTGCTCGCGCTAGAGGCTTAAGCAATGCAACACCGGGACGATCCCATCGGGATTGTCCCGGTCAGCGCGAAATCGTTTCGAGCGCACGACCTTTCGTGCGCGGCCCCATGAATCCAATCGCCGCCATAACGATCAGCATTGCGCCAGCGATCAGCACAAAGACGCCCGTCGAGCCAAACTGCTTCAACGCGGCAGCAATCAAAAACGCCGTAAAGATCGCAGAGAAGCGGCTCCACGAATAGACAAAGCCAACTGCACGTGCACGGATGCACGTCGGAAACAGCTCGGTTTGATAAGCGTGAAAGCTGTACGACATGATGTTGCTCGCGAGCGTCAGACACACGCCAAGACTCACCAGCAAAACCGCATTCGATATCTGGCTGAACCACAACCCGCACACAATAATCGCACCTGCCATCACGACAATTACGCTCTTGCGCTCAAAGCGATCCGCAATGAAAAGCCCGATCACCGGACCCAGTGGCGCAGCAATTGCGATGATGCTCGAGTAAAGCAGGCTCGTCGTGATCGTGATGCCCTGCTTGATCAGCAGCGTCGGCACCCAGTTCGCAAAGCCGTAAAAACCGACCGTCTGGAATATGTTGAAGATCACCATCATCAACGTACGCGACCGATACGGCGGCACCCACATGTCGCTAAAGCTGCCTCGTTCAGGCACCGCGACGGCCTGCTCGGGTGGCGGCAGAGGGCGACCGTACTCAGCCTGCACTTTTGCTTCAAGCGCCGCCATGACGCGATCCGCTTCGTCGAGACGCCCCTGTTGCGCGAGCCAGCGCGGGCTCTCGGGCAACGCGCGGCGAATCCACCAGACGAACAGCGCGCCGTGCGCGCCAATCAGGACCACCCAGCGCCAGCCATCAAGCCCGAGCGGTGCGTCGGGCACCAGCAGATACGCGAGAAACGCGACCACAGGTACCGCCGTAAAACCAACCGCCTGCTCGCAGGCGAACGCGCGACCCCGAATCTGCTTCGGCACCAGCTCGGAAATATACGTGCCGATCGTGACGAGCTCGACGCCGATACCAACACCCGCGATAAAGCGCCAGATATTCAGCCCAGCCGCTGTGTCCTGGAACGCCATGATGACGTTGGCCACCGTGTACCACAGCAGCGAATACGTGAAGATTGCGCGGCGACCAAAGCGGTCGGCAAGAAAGCCACACGCGATCGTACCGACGAAAAGCCCGGCAAAAAGCGCGGCGATAAAACTTGCGATGCCTGTCGTACCGAACAGGCCACGCGTTGTCACGGTGAGCAGACCGCTCTTGACGAGACCCGGCGCAATGTAGCCGGTATAGAGCAGGTCATAAAGTTCGAAGAAAAATCCGAGGCTCAACAGGACGACGAGCTTCCAGATGGAACGCGTGGCGGGCAGACGGTCCAGACGCGCGGAAATGGTGCCGGCGTCGATTGCCATGGCGGCGGATCCGCGGGAGGCCGTCGCGCGCACCGCGGCCTGGTCCTGTTCAGGTGTTGCCATGCTTGTCTCCAGTGTGAGGCCGGTCTTGCGCCGGCTTTTTCGCTTCACACACGTGCCATGAGCACGTACACCCGCGGGCGCAAGGTCCGGCAGCATTCTAGCGGTGAGCGCGCCCGAATTGTTCGAACGTCGTGATTTTTCCCACACATGCCACCGGTCTCGCTCCGCACACAGCCAACCTCAAACGTCCACGATCACTTCGAATCCGCCGTAAATCATCCGCTTGCCGTCAAAAGGCATCGGGTTTGTCTCGGGCTGCAATCGCGGGTCCGCCATCGCGGCCTGCATGCCCTTGTCACGCGTCTGACGCGACGGCCAGAGAATCCACGAGAATACGACCGTCTCGTCATCCTTGCGTTTGACCGCCATCGGAAACGAGGTCAACGTCCCTTCTGGCACGTCATCGCCCCAGCATTCGACCACCTGCAACGCACCCTGCTCCTTGAACACGGCCGCAGCGATTTCAGCATGGCGTCTGAACGCTTCACGCTTGTCCGTAGGCACCGCTACGACAACACCGTCGACGTAAGTCATCAATATGCTCCTTTCGGTTAGACAGGAAATGAGGGCGGGAAGCCGCATCGCTCGAACCAGCCGGACGTCGCGTTTTCCCCGTCCTGCATTTACGACGAACGGCGCGCCGCACAATCGACAACGCAGCGCACGCGTAGACAGTAAAATTACGCCAAAAGATGAGCATTGAAAGGCGAACGTTTGACTGAGCAACATCAGGGGTTTCTTCTGACCCGTCACTGGCGCGATACGGCTACCGGCACGGAAGTCGAGTTCTGGCTGGCGACGGACAATGGCCCGCGTCATATCCGCCTGCGTCCGCAGCCTTCGGTGGCGTTCATTCCCGCTGAACAGCGCGAGCGCGCCGAGACCGTATTGCGTCGTGAATCGCAGGCCGAACTGCGTCCACTCGGTCTGGTCGACTTCCATCACCGCCCCGTGCTGGGGCTCTACTGTCAGCACTATCGGCAGCTCACCGGGCTGGAGAAACGGCTAAGACAGGGCGGCGTCGATGTCTATGAAGCGGACGTCTTTCCGCCCGAGCGCTACATGATGGAACGATTCATCACGGCGCCCGTCTGGTTCAGCGGCGAGACGGGCGAAAACGGCATCTTGCTGAATGCCGAGATGAAACCCGCCACGGTTTATCGCCCGCAGTTAAAGCTCGTTTCGCTCGACATCGAAACCAGCGCTCACGGAGATCTCTATTCCATCGCGCTGGAAGGCTGTGGTCAGCGGCAGGTTTATATGCTGGGCCCCGCGAATGGCGACAACAGCGTGGTCGACTTTCAGCTTGAGTATTGCGAAAGCCGGCCGCAACTGCTGGAGAAGCTTAATGAATGGCTCGCCGTTCACGATCCCGACGCGATTATCGGCTGGAACCTGGTGCAGTTCGATCTGCGTGTACTGCAGGAACACGCTGAACGTCATCGTGTTCCGCTCAAACTGGGCCGCGGCGGGAGCGTCATGGAATGGCGTGAGCACGGTCACCAGAAGAACCATTTCTTTGCAGGTGCGGCCGGGCGCCTGATCATCGACGGCATCGAGGCGCTGAAGTCCGCTACGTGGAGTTTTCCGTCGTTCAGTCTTGAATACGTCGCGCAGTCTGTTCTGGGCGAAGGAAAATCCATCGACAATCCGTATCAGCGTATGGAAGAAATCCAGCGCCGCTTCGACGAAGACAAGCCCGCTCTCGCGAAGTACAACCTCAAAGATTGCGAACTGGTCACGCGAATCTTTGCGAAGACAGAGTTGCTAACGTTCCTGCTCGAACGCGCGACGGTCACGGGACTCGCTGCAGATCGCAGTGGCGGATCGGTGGCTGCGTTCACGCATCTCTACATGCCACGGATGCATCGCCAGGGGTTCGTTGCGCCGAATCCTGGCGACGTGAGCGGGCAGGCGAGCCCAGGCGGCCTTGTGATGGACTCGCGTCCGGGTCTGTACGATTCGGTGCTCGTGCTGGATTACAAGAGTCTGTATCCGTCGATCATTCGCACGTTTCTGATCGACCCGGTCGGCCTCGTCGAAGGCATACAGCATCCTGGCGATGACGATTCAGTGCCGGGCTTCCTTGGCGCGCGCTTCTCGCGCAGCAAACACTGCCTGCCGGCCATCGTCAGCCAGGTCTGGGATGGACGCGAAGCCGCTAAACGCGAGCAGAACAAGCCGCTGTCGCAAGCGTTGAAAATCATCATGAACGCGTTCTATGGCGTGCTGGGTTCCACCGGATGCCGCTTCTTCGACCCACGCCTCGCGTCGTCGATTACGATGCGCGGGCACGAAATCATGCGCAGAACGCGCGAACTCATCGAAGCTCAAGGCTACGAAGTCATCTACGGAGATACTGATTCGACGTTCGTCTGGTTAAAGCACGCACACACGGAAGAACAGGCTGCGCAGATCGGTCGTCAGCTCGTTGCGCACATCAACCAGTGGTGGCGACATCACGTGCAAGCGCGTTTTGGTCTGGAAAGCGCGCTGGAACTTCAGTTCGAAAGACATTACCGCCGCTTTTTCATGCCCACCATCCGCGGCGCGGAGGAAGGCAGCAAGAAGCGCTACGCCGGATTGACAGTTTTGCCGGACGGCAGCGAAGACGTCATCTATAAAGGGCTGGAAACAGTGCGGACTGACTGGACGCCGCTGGCGCAGCGGTTTCAGCAGCAGCTCTATCTGCGGATCTTCAAGCAGCAGCCCTACCAGGATTACATCCGCGACTACGTTCGTCGCACGCTAAGCGGTGAGTTCGATGACCTGCTGGTGTATCGCAAGCGGCTTCGCCGCCCGCTTGGCGACTATCAGCGCAATGTCCCGCCTCACGTCCGCGCTGCGCGCCTGGCTGACGAAGTCAACCGCGAAAAAGGCCGACCGCTGCAATATCAAGGCGGTGGCTGGATCAGCTACGTGATGACGGGCGCGGGGCCGGAACCGCTGGAAACGTTGCGCTCCGACATCGACTACGAACACTATCTGACGCGCCAGTTGGAGCCGGTAGCGGATGCCATCCTTCCTTTGCTGGGCGACGATTTCGAAACGCTGATGTCAGGGCAGAAAGCGCTGTTCTGACGCCACGCATCCCGCCGCTCTGCTTTCCGCCTACGGAATTACCCTTATTGATGCCGCACGATGCTGCACTGCGCCAACACCTTAAAACGCTTGCTGGGCGGGCTTCCGGGCGTTTCATGAGGCATTTCTCAAGACGTACGGCAACTTTTCCCCCGCCTTGACTTTCAACTCTCCAGGGTACTAAATCACATCAAGTGATTTAGTTTCTGCCGCGTTCAACGTTCATGTTTTTGACGGACCGCGCGCTGTTACAGGCGCCTGCAGAATAGCTGTCGATCACAGCAGCGAGCGGCCAGTCCCGAGCCCATATTCAAAGAGGCGCACCCAGCGCCCGCAAGCCATTGAATCGACCTTGAAGTCGAAACGTCGTTGCCAATAACCCGGAGGAGCGATCCATGAATTCCAGCAAGCATCCCGTTGCGAAGCGCATTGCGTCGATGTGCGTAGCCGCCAGCACCCTATGGTGCGTAAGTGTGACCCACGCCGCCGATCAACCCGTCGTCGGCCTGATCACGAAGACCGACACCAATCCCTTCTTCGTGAAGATGAGACAGGGCGCCGACGCCGAAGCGCAGAAAGACGGCGCGAAACTGATCACGGCCGCCGGCAAGTTCGACGGCGATAACGCGAGCCAGGTCACCGCCATCGAAAACATGCTGACGGCCGGCGCCAAAGCGATCCTCATCACGCCAAGCGACACGAAGGCGATTGTGCCGAGCATCAAGAAAGCGCGCGCGGCTGGCGCGCTTGTGATTGCGCTCGATACGCCAACCGATCCGCAGGATGCCACTGACGCCCTCTTCGCCACCGACAACTTCAAGGCAGGCGTCTTCATCGGTGAATACGCAAAGGCGGCGCTCGCCGGCAAGCCCGCAAAGATCGCGACGCTCGATCTCGCGCCCGGCGTATCGGTCGGCATTCTCCGTCATAACGGCTTCTTGCAAGGCATGGGCATCAAGGCGGGGGACCCGTCCATCGTCTGCAGTCAGGACACACGTGGCGATCAGGGCAAGGGCCAGACAGCGATGGAAAACTGCCTGCAGAAATCGCCGGACATCAACGTGGTCTACACGATCAATGAACCGGCTGCCGCTGGCGCGTATCGCGCGCTAAAGGCCGCAGGCAAGGAAAAGAACGTGATGATCGTGTCGATCGACGGTGGCTGCGAAGGCGTCCGCGCAGTGAAGGACGGTGCAATCGCCGCGACCTCGCAACAGTATCCGCTCAAGATGGCGTCGCTTGGCGTGAGCGCCGGCGTCGATTATGCAAAGACCGGCAAGAAGGCCACCGGCTATCACGACACGGGCGTCACGCTCATCACCGACAAGGCGATGTCTGGCGTCGACAGCAAGGACTCGAAGTTCGGTCTCGACAATTGCTGGGGCAAGTAACGCGCGATAACGCCACGTAGCAGGCGTACGCATCGTTTATGTAGCAGGGGATCCGCGCCCGCGGGTCCCAGCGGATTCGCGCGTGCAACCGTCACGCGATCGTATCGAGGAACACATCATGTCTACTCCATCGGCTCCCGGCGCCCGCCGCTTCGGCGAACACCTGCCCTCTCTCGCCGAAATCGGCCCGCTGCTCGCGCTGCTGCTCGCATGCGCCTTCTTTATCTCGCAGAGCAGCCGCTTCCTGTCGTTCCAGAACCTGTCGCTGATTCTTCAGCAGACGATGGTCGTCGCCGTCATTGCGATTGGCCAGACCTTGATCGTGCTCACCGGCGGCATCGATCTGTCGTGCGGGATGGTGATGGCGTTCGGCTCCATCGTGATGACCAAGTTCGCCGTCGTGCTGGGCGTGCCGCCTGCGATTGCGATTATTTGCGGCATCGGCGCGAGTACGCTGTTCGGTTTGCTCAACGGTCTGCTGATCACGCGCATCAAACTGCCCGCTTTCATCGTGACACTCGGCACATTGAACATCGCGTTCGCACTCACGCAGCTCTACTCGAACGCCGAGAGCGTGACGAATCTGCCCAATGCGATCATGTTCTTTGGCAACACCTTCAGCATCGGGCCTGCAGAAGTGACATACGGCACGGTTCTCACATTGCTGATGTATCTGGCGACGTGGTTCGTGCTGCGCGATACGGTTCCGGGTCGACATCTCTACGCGCTTGGTAATAACGCGGAAGCGGCGCGCCTGATGGGCCTGAAGTCGCAACGTATCCTCGTCACGGTGTATTCGCTGGCAGGCGTGTTCTATGGCATCGCCGCGCTGCTTTCGGTATCGCGTACCGGTGTCGGCGATCCGCAGGCCGGACAGACCGAAAATCTCGACAGCATTACGGCAGTCGTGCTCGGTGGAACGAGTCTCTTCGGCGGACGCGGATCCATCGTCGGCACTTTGCTTGGCGCGCTGATCGTCGGTGTATTCCGAAACGGACTGACTTTGATCGGTGTCTCTTCGGTGTATCAGGTGCTGATCACGGGCATTCTCGTGATTCTCGCCGTCGCCGCCGACAAACTGTCACATCGCCGCTAACGCGACCAGGAGCCTGCCATGTCGATCCCTCAATCTGCTTCGGCCGCCACGCCTGTTCTGCAGGCACGCGGACTCATCAAGCGCTACGGCTCGGTTACCGCACTCGACGGTTGCGATTTCGAAGTGCTGCCCGGCGAAATTCTTGCCGTTATCGGCGACAACGGTGCCGGAAAATCCTCGCTGATCAAGGCGCTTTCAGGCGCGACCATACCTGACGAAGGCGAGATGCTGCTCGACGGTGTGCCCGTCAAGTTCCGCAGCCCGCTCGATGCACGCGCGCAAGGCATCGAAACGGTCTATCAGGATCTCGCTGTCGCGCCTGCAATGAGCATTGCGGAGAATCTCTTCCTTGCACGCGAACTGGTCAAGCCGGGCTGGCGCGGCTCGATCTTCAAGATGATCGACAAACGCCGCATGCTCGAAGAAGCAACCGCACACATGAAAGGCCTGCAGATCGGCATCCGCTCGATGCGGCAGGCAGTCGAAACGCTATCAGGCGGACAGCGTCAGGGGGTGGCCGTGGCGCGTAGTGCGGCGTTTGCACGGCACGTCGTGATTCTCGATGAACCGACCGCGGCGCTCGGCGTGAAGGAAGGCAACATGGTGCTCGAACTGATCCGGCGCGTGCGGGATCGCGGGCTGCCCGTTATCCTGATCAGCCACAACATGCCACACGTGTTCGAGGTCGCCGACCGCATCCATATCCAGCGGCTTGGACGGCGCGCCGCGCTCGTGAACCGGGCGGATATCCATATGTCGGAAGCAGTCGCGATCATGACGGGCGCAAAAGAAGCTGATGTGAAGGCCATCGCATGACGTCGATCCTGACAGCCGGTGCGTGACGATGGATAACGCCCCACGTTCGCCGCTCAAGCGCCCGGTCGGGTCGAACCAGGTCGGCATGCGGCAGTTCAACGAACGGATCGTGCTGCAGGCGATACGGCTGCACGGTCCGTTGCCGAAAGCCGATGTGGGACGTCTGACGCGTCTGTCGATGCAGACGGTATCGATGATCGTCGACCGTCTGATCGACGACGGTCTGCTGGCCAAACAACCCCGTGTACGCGGGCGTATCGGGCAACCCTCTGTGCCGATCGCGTTGCGTCCAGACGGCGCATTCACGATCGGCATCAAGGTCGGGCGGCGTAGCCTCGATGTGCTGGCAATGGATTTCATGGGGAATGTGTGTAGCCGCGACGTGTTCGAGTACACGTATCCGGATCCGGCGATGCTCTTCCCCGCGCTGGAAGCCCGACTCGCGCGGACCAACGCGGCCCTTGGCGCACACGCGAAAAAGATCGTGGGTGTCGGCGTTGCGGCGCCGTTGTGGCTAGGGGGATGGCGTGACTTTTTAGGCGCGCCGCCTGAGGCGCTCGAAGCATGGAACGACATCGATATCCGTGCGCGCATCGAAGCGATGACGGGCCTGCCCGTCGAGTTCGCTAAAGACACAACCGCGGCCTGTGCTGCCGAACTCGTGATGGGCCAGGGCCGGGGTATTCACAGTTTCCTGTATCTGTTCGTCGGTACGTTTATCGGCGGCGGGCTCGTCATAGATGGCCGTCTGCACGGCGGTCCACATGGCAACGCAGGTGCAGTGGGATCGATTCCGCTTGCGCGCACGGAGACGCAACCTGCGCGTCAGTTATTGCATGCGGCTTCGGGCTTTGTTCTCGAACAGATCTTCAGCGACGCAGGCGCGCCACCTGCAGCCGCACACGATCATCGCGCACTGGGCCCGGACCTCTGGCGATTGACGGAACAGTGGCTCGACTCGGCATGCCCCGCCATCGCGTCAGCGCTAACGAACGCGTCGGCACTGCTCGATCTCGAAGCGGTGGTCATAGACGGCGAACTCGACAGGCAACTCCTGCGCGAAATCATCCGTCGCACGGAGCGTGTGCTCGATCGCTTCGAGTGGGAAGGCATGGTGCGACCGCAACTGCTGGAAGGCGCAATCGGTGCCGACGCGCGTGCGATGGGCGGTGCCATTCTGCCGCTCTATGCGCATTTCGCGCCGATGCATGAGCTGTTTCTCAAGCCGGCGGTGGAAGTCAATTATTAATCGACTTCCTTTAGCCTTTTCGGCACAGCTTCATCAGCCCTTGGTCGCGCCGAACGTCAGCCCGGCAACGAACTGCCGCTGCATCGCAAAGAACATCGCCACCGAAGGCAAGGCCGCGAGTATCGAACCTGCGGATACGAGATTCCACGCGGTCGTCCATTGGCCCTTTAGCGCTGCAACGCCGACTGTGATCGGCGCGGCCTCATCGCCTTGCGTCAGACACAGTGCCCAGAAATAATCGTTCCACACGAACGTGAACACGAGAATGCCAAGCGCCGCGAGTGCCGGACGAATCAAGGGCAACACGATGCGGAAAAACACCGTCCACTCGCCTGCCCCTTCGATACGCGCGGCTTCCACGAGTTCGAACGGCAGTTGCTTGATGAAGTTGCGCAGGAAAAGCGCGCAAAAACCGGTCTGAAACGCGATATGAAACAGGATCAGCGCACTGACCGTGTTGAACAGGCCAAGCTGCAACGAGAGATCGCGCACCGGAATCATCAGGATCTGGATCGGTACGAAGTTGCCCGCAACAAAGGTGCCGAACAGCAGCATGTTGCCGCGAAATCGATAGATCGCCAGCGCGAAACCGGCCATCGACGCGAGCGCGATCGAACCCGCCACCGCGGGAACGGTGATCAGCACGCTATTCCAGAAGTAATGCAGCATCGGCGAGGTGGTCAACGCCTCGCGATAGTTGGCAAGCAGTGTGATGTGTTCGGGCCAGCCCCAATAGTTACCGCGGGAGAGTTCGTCGGTCGAGCGCACCGAGGTGACGAGCACGGCGATCATCGGTAGCAGCCAGATCACAAGCGCAACCGGCAGCGACATCTTGTACAGCGCCCGGTTGGCCGGTTTCCATTTTTCGACGGGAAGCGGATACATGGCGATCTCCTTTACTGCTCTTCGCGCACCATGCGGCGCAACTGGAAGACGATATAGACGAGCACGATCGCGAACAGCACCACTGCAATCGCCGCTGAATAGCCGAGGCGGTAGTACTTGATCGCCTGGTCATACATGTAATAGGCCAGCACGGTCGAGCTTTCGAATGGACCGCCGCCGCTCATCACGGCGATCAGATCGAAACTGCGCAGCGCGCCGATCACCGTGACGACGATTGCCATGAACGTCGTAGGCCGCAGCTGCGGCAGCACGACGTGCCACAGCATCGCCCAGCCTTTCGCGCCTTCCATCCGCGCGGCTTCCAGCTGCTCCGCGTTAAGCGATGTGAGACCCGTCAGATAAAGGATCATGCAGTAGGCGGTCTGCGGCCACAGCGCAGCGAAGATAATGCCGAGGGTCACGTAACGCGGATCGCCCAGCACGGGCACCCCGTGCCCAATGATCACCTTGAGCAGACCAAAGGTCGGATCGTAAAACCAGCTAAAGATCAGTCCAACCACGACACCAGACAGCACAAAGGGCGCGAAAAACAGCGACTTCACGAAACGGATGCCACGCACCGCCTGGTTCAGATACAGCGCGATCGCGAGCCCCATCGGCGGCGAGAGCATGAACAGTACGAGCCACAGCAAGTTGTTCTTGAGCGCCGTATAGAAAGTCGGCGCATGGAACAGTTCGACGTAATTCGCAAGGCCGACGAAGGTCTTTTCCGTCATGCCGTCCCAGTTGTAGAGACTCAACGACAGCGACGAAATGATCGGCCACACGACGTAGATGGCCACCATGACGCAGGCGGGCGCGAGAAACAGAAACGCGGCGCGCCGCTGTTGCCGCGCACTCGGCGACGCTCGATGCGGTTTCGCGCGACGCGGCACAACAGCCTGCGGCACGTCGACGTCCATACGATGGGTCGGGACAGTTTTCATGACGGATTACCTCTACGGCCTCTTCAATTTTCAGCGGTGCCGGCATGCACAACACACGCGCATGCCGGTACCGTTCAATGCTCCGCTTACTTCTTGTAGATCCGCTTTCGGGTCTGCTCGAGTTGCGCGAGGATCTCGTCGATCTTCGTCGGATCCGACATGAACTGCTGCATACCCTTCATGCCTTCGTCGGCCATTTCCTTGGTCATGTCGCGATCGTAGAACTGCGCAATGCCGCCCTTCGTATTCGACAGGATCTGGAAGCCGATCTTCGAAATCGGATCTTCCGGTTCCGGCGACTTGCTGTTAGCCGGCAGTGAACCCAGCCCCTGCGCGAGCTTCGAGCTGATATCCGGCGTTTCCATGAAGGCAAGGAACGTATGCGCGTCGGCCTTGTTCTTCGCTTTCGACGGAATATGCAGCGATTCGACCGGGCCATCTTCGGCTGTCGGCACCTTCGCATCGATGATCGGGAACTGGAAGTAGCCCATCTTCGGTTTCACGTCCGCCGGAAAACCGCCGGTGATGAACGTGCCCATCAGCATCATCGCGGCCTTGCCCTGGAACAGGAACGGCTGCGCCGCATCCAGATCGTACGAAAGCGAGTTGTCGATAAAGACCTTATCGTCGATCAGCTGCTTCCACGTCGTGTAGACCTTCTTCACGCGCGGATCGGTGTACGGCACTTCACCCGCCATCAGCTTCTGGTGAAACGCGTTACCGTTGATGCGCAGGTCGAGATAGTCGAACCATCCCGCGAGCGTCCATGCATCGCGGCCAGCCACTGCGACCGGCGTGATGCCTGCGGCTTTCAGCTTCTTGCACGCGTCGAGGAATTCGTCCCACGTCTTCGGCTCGGCCGCGATGCCGGCCTTCTGGAACAGGTCCTTGCGATAGAACATGCCCCACGAGTAGTACACGGTCGGCGCGGCGTACTGCTTGCCGTTATACGACGAAGCTTCCTTCGTCGACGCGTACATGCTGTTCCAGTTGTTCTTGTTCCAGTCATTGGTGAGATCTTCCAGGAGACCACGACGTGCGTAATACGCCATCCGTTCGCCGTCATGCCAGTTCACCACATCAGGCGCGACCGTCGAGAGCCAACCCGGCAACTGCACCTTGTACGCTTCTTCATCGACGAACGACACCTTCACGTCGATATCCGGATGCGCCTTCTTGAAGTCGTCGATGGCCGATTGCCAGACGGCTCGCTGGCTCGCGCCCTTGAACGCGATGTTGACCGCGAGCGTGCCAGCCTGCGCGATGTTGCCGACGACTGTCGTCAGTCCGGCGGCAGCCAGCGCGATGCCGATCAGCCCCTTGCGTACCGCACTTTTCGTGCTTGTCATACCTGTCTCCTGATGGGTGATGGAATGTTATACGGCGCGATAAACCGCCACGCCCTGCGGTTCGACCGACGACGACCCGATCACGAAAGCATCCGCACGGACGCCGTCGATCGTATAAGCGGTATCGCCGTAGTTGAAAACGTATTTGAGCGCGCCACGCTGGCTCACGCGCACTGTATCTGCCAGAGGCACTGGGTCGAGCTTTGCGACCTGTGCAACCTGCCGGAAGATGCGTTGCGTCAGCGCATCGTCGAAGAGGCTTGCGCAGTAATGTAGCGTGCCATGGCGCACCACGGCCGGATGACCGTCGTTAAAGCGCGCGAGCACGTCCATATTCGCGGGTACGTCGAGCAGGTCACGCCAGTGACGCGACTCACCCCGTAGCGCCGCGTTATCGCTTTCGACGGCCACAGTCACGTTCGGACGCATCGAGTCGACACGCCATACGCGGACCGGCAGCACATCGGCCATGGCGCCCGGCGGCAGATTCGCGGGAATCTGCAGATCGCGCGTCTTGGACCCGGTGCGCGGACCGAGGACAACCTGCGCGCCGCTTGCCACGAGCCTTGCGCCGAAATCATCGGACACCACCGGCAGCGGCGGCACGACGATCATGCGATAGCCTTCAAACGAAGCATCTGACGGAATCACGTCCACGTCGAGACCGAGCGAACGAAGCGCCGAGTAATACTCGAACGCAAAACGCGGATAGTGGAAGTCAGCGGCCTGCGGATGAATCTCGAAGAGCCACTTCGCCTCATAGTCATAGACGAGCGCGACTTTCGCATGCACCTGCGGTTCACCATCGGCGGACACCACGTCGCGGATTTCCTTCGCGACGCGTGCGGCCTCTTCGCCGCCGATATCGAGCCGGTTGTCGGGCGTATTGAGCCCGGCATGCATCTGCTCCTGCGCGAACGGCGCCTGACGCCAGCGGAAATACGACACGCAGCCCGCGCCGTGCGCAAACGCTTCCCAGCTCCACAGACGCACCATGCCCGGCAGCGGAGCCGGATTCCACAATGCCCAGTTCACCGGGCCCGGTTGCTGCTCCATCACCCAGAACGGTTGCTTCGACATGCCGCGATAGACATCGTGGTTGAACGACGCAAAATCCGGGTGACCGGTGCGCAGGAAGCGCGCCTTGATGTCAGGCGCAAACCACTGTTCTTCGAGCGCGCCGAGCGGATAGCTGTCCCACGTCGCGATATCGAGATCGGCCGCTACCTTGTAGTGATCGAACTCGGTGAAGAGCTGCATGAAGTTGTGCGCGATCGGGCGACCCGGTGAATGCTCGCGCAGAATCTCCGTCTGCATGTGATTGAAGCGCACCAGCTCGTCGGAAGCGAAACGGCGATAGTCGAGACGGTGCGACGGATGCGCCTCCGTCACCGTTCCGATCGGCGGATCGATTTCGTCGAAGCTGCGATATTCCATGCTCCAGAACACCGTGCCCCACGCCGTATTCAGCGCCTCGATGCTGCCGTAGCGTTGCGCGAGCCAGCCGCGAAAGCGCTTCGCCGCCGCAGGCGAATAACTGACAACGGTGTGGTGACAACCATATTCGTTATCGGTTTGCCAGAAGGCCACTGCCGGATGCGAACCGTAACGGCGCGCCACCGCCTCGCAGATACGTCGCGATGCTTCGAAATACGACGGCGAAGAAAAATCGTAGTGACGTCGTGAGCCGAACGCGCGCTGACGGCCGTCCGCGCCTACCGCGAGAATGTCCGGATGCTGGTCGATCAGCCACTTGGGTGGCGTGGCAGTCGGCGTACACATGACGACCTTCAATCCAGCTGAACCGAGCACATCGATGGCGCGATCGAGCCAGTCCCATTGATACACGCCCGGCTCCGGTTCGATGCGGCTCCACGCGAATTCGCCGATGCGCACGCGCTCGATGCCAAGCGCCTTCATGCGCGCAGCGTCGTCGCTCCACATATCCGACGACCAGTGTTCCGGGTAATAGCAGACTCCTAAACGCATGCAGCGCTCCTACGCGACCTGAGTGATGGGATGAGTCGAGGCGCTCGCACGATGTGGCAGCGCGAAACCGTCCTCGGTGAAGAGATGACACGACGCGGCGGGCACGTTGAGCGTCAGACGCTCGCCCGTGCGCACATTGATATCGCCCGGCGCTTTCGCGATCAGCACGTCGCCGCCAGGTTGATCAAGATGCAGATAACTGTGCTCGCCCAGCTGTTCGATCAGCGCGACGCTTCGCTGAATCGATTGCGAAGACACTTTAGAGGAGGTCTCACTGGTTGTACCCGCAACGATGCTGACTTCAAGATGTTCGGGCCGGATGCCAAGCGTCACGACCTGGCCGACCGTCAGCGTGTCCGCCACAACCGCTACATCGAGCGTTTCACCCGTGTGCGCAAGCGTGATCTGAGCGTATTGAGCGTTGAGCCCCGCGACGGTGGCAGGCAGAAAATTCATGCGCGGCGAGCCGATAAAGCCTGCAACGAAACGGCTCCTGGGGCGGTGATACAGTTCGAGCGGCGAGCCGACCTGTGCAATGCTGCCGTAGCGCTCTGTGTCCTTACCCGCGTGCAGCAATACGATACGATCCGCGAGCGTCATCGCTTCGATCTGGTCATGCGTCACGTACACGACGCTCGCCTTCGCAAACTGCTTGTGCAGGCGTGCGATTTCGATGCGGGTCTGGCCACGCAATGTGGCGTCGAGATTCGACAGTGGCTCATCGAAAAGAAACACGCCCGGTTCACGCACAATCGCCCGGCCAATCGCGACCCGCTGCCGCTGACCGCCGGAAAGGGCGCGGGGTTTGCGGTCCAGCAGCGCTTCGAGCTGCAGCACGCGTGCGGCTTCCTTCACCCTGCGATCGATTTCGTCTTTCGGCTTTTTGGCGAGCTTCAAGCCAAACGCCATGTTCTCGTAGACGCTCATATGCGGAAAGAGCGCGTAGCTCTGGAACACCATCGCGACGCCACGTTCCGCAGCGGGCACGTCATTCATGATCCGTCCGCCGATATGCAGATCGCCATCGGTGACATCTTCGAGACCCGCGATCATGCGCAGCAACGTCGACTTGCCGCAGCCCGAGGGTCCGAGGAACACGCAGAATTCGTTTTCGCCGATCTCCAGGTCCACGCCGCGAATCACCGGCGGGTGGTCGCCGTACGCTTTGTACACTGCTTTCAACGAGATACTGGCCATAGCCTTGCCTCCATGTTCTAATGCATCACAACAGGAGGTTAAGCGCTTAATCAAGCGGCAGAGAAAAAGACGATTGGATCTCAATCGCCTGATCTTGCGCTGTCTCCGGTGCGTTCTGTTTCGATGACTTTATCGCGACGGCCGCCGTTGTTGCAAATGTCAGGATGCCATCCCACATGTTAGACCGTCAACGCTTATGACCACGCTGAACGAAGTTGCCACGCACGCCGGCGTCACGCCTGCGACGGTGTCCAACGTATTACGCAACCGCGGACGGGTCGGCGCGGCGACGCGCGAACGTGTATTGCTGGCGATCAAGCAGCTCGGCTATCGCCCTCACCTCGCGGCACGCGCGCTCGCCGAAGGCCGCGCCCCGACGTTTGCGCTGATGGTATCGAGCATCGCAAATCCGTTCTACCCGGAATTTACCCTTGCTGCCGAACGGGCCGCGCGCACAGGCGGCCACTTTCTGATCGTCTGCAATACCAACGACGACAAGGAAACCGGCCGCGCGTATCTGGAGCAGATTGCGGGCACGCTGTCGGAAGGCGTGCTCGTGACGAATGCCGAACTCGTTTTCGACGATCTGCGCGCCACCGCCGAACGCGGCACGCCGGTCGTGCTGTGCATGTGGGAACGTCCCGACGATCCGCCTGATCTGCCGTGCGTGGCGGTCGATTTTCGTCTCGCAGGTGCGCTCGCCGCACAACATCTGCTCGACCTCGGCCATACGCGCATTGGTGCGCTGGTCGGCAGCAAAAGCTGCCACGGCGACCGCTCGCCTTTCGGCATTCATGGCGCACGGCGTGAGGGATTCGTCGAACGAATCAACGCTACGGGCCAGGCCCGGATCGTGGCCGAATTCACCTGCGAAGCAGACACGATACGCGGCGGCTATGACGCAGCGCTGAAACTGCTCGAAGCGCATCCCGACGTCACCGCGCTCTTTGCAACGAACGACCTGCCTGCGCTCGGCGCGATGCACGCAGCGGCCGATACAGGATTGTCGGTGCCCGATGACCTGTCGGTTGTCGGCATCACCGACATTCAGCTCGCGCGCGATTCGCGCCCTGCACTATCGACCGTCGCCGTGCCAACGGAAGAAGCCGCACGCATGGCCGTCGACCTGTTGCGTGAACTGATCGACCGTGCACCGCGCGGCTCACGCGGCAACGCCGGCGACACGCCGATTCGGGTGACTTCCGCGCCCGTGATGGTGCCGCGCGCGTCCACCGCGCCGCCTCGCACACGCAATCAACGCACGCGTTCGAGCTTGCGCAGGCGTTGAATGAATTGCTGCGCAGGCGACGAGAGCACCCCGCCTTTGCGCGTGACGATGCCAAATGTCGGCGAAGGCGACTTCAACGCGACAGGAAGAATGCGCAACATCTTCTGCCGCACGAATAGCTGGGCGATGTCGGTGGGCAATAGCGCAACCAGATCGGTACGCTGCTGGAGCAGCGCGACGGTGACGAACGTCGACGCAGTCGAAATCGGATTCGCCGGCATGCTGATTCCCGAAAGATCGAGTTCGCGCTCCAGCAGCGCATGCAACGGCATGTGGCCCGGATACGTGATCCATCGATAGCCGCTCAGGTCATGAAGGCTGAGTTCCTTGCGCACAATACGCGGATGATCGTAGCTGACCACCACCGAAAGCGGTTCATCACCCAGCGATTGATAGTGATAGCGTGAAGGCTCGTCGCTGACAATCGAGCGGCCGATCACCAGATCGAGCCGCCCATCGTCGAGCAGCATCAGCATGCGCGCGCTCGTATCTTCGACAATCTCCACCGACAGGTTCGGCAGACTCGCGTGCAGTTCATCGAGAACAGGCACCACGACTTCGGGAATCGCCCCCATGATCGTGCCGATCGCGAGCCGGCCTCCCTTGCCGGAGCGAATCTCCGCCATGTCGTCGCACAGGGCGGTCAGGTCCGTCGCGACAAGCCTTGCATAGCGAATCACGCAATGGCCAAACTGGTTCACGATCAGCCCGTTTTTCGCGCGCTCGAACAGCGGCGCTTCGAGCATCGACTCCAGTTCGTGCAATGCCTTGCTCGCCGCCGACTGGGTCATCGACATCACGCCGGCGGCCTTGTGCAGCGACTTGTGATCGTCAAGCGCGATGAGCAGCTGAAGCTGCTTCATGCGCAGCCTCGACATCAACACGTTCAGCGTGTTTTTCATGTGAGTCGTAAAAGTGATCGCTGGATGGAAACAATTCACTATACAGCGTGCCAGAGCGGCTCGTATAGTCGGCGGTGGAGACAACAGAAAACCGCGCTGCAAACCGCGCAGGAACCCGATCATGAACTCGAACACCATGCAAACGCCGTACCGCGGCGTATTCCCCGTAGCACCCACGATCTTCGATGAAGCCGGTCGCCTCGACCTCGATGGGCAGCGCCGCTGCATCGATTTCATGATCGACGCGGGCTCGAACGGCATTTGCATCCTCGCCAATTTCTCTGAGCAGTTCGCGCTTTCCGACGACGAGCGCACGACGCTGATGCACGCGATACTCGAACATGTCGCGGGACGCGTGCCGGTGATCGTCACCACCACGCATTTCAGCTCGCGCGCGTGTGCGCAACGTAGCCGTAGCGCGCAGGATGCGGGCGCGAACATGGTGATGATCATGCCGCCGTATCACGGCGCGACGATCCGCGTCGGCGAACGCGGAATCTTTGAATTTTTCAGCGCGGTGTCGGACGCGATCGATATTCCCATCATGATTCAGGACGCGCCCGTCAGTGGCACGGCGTTGCCTGCGCCTTTTCTCGCGAAGATGGCAAAGGAAATCGCTAACGTGTCGTACTTCAAGATTGAAACGCCGCAGGCAGCCAGCAAGCTGCGCGAACTGATCGCGCTCGGCGGCGATGCGATCATCGGCCCGTGGGATGGCGAAGAAGCCATCACATTGATGGCCGATCTCGACGCTGGCGCGACAGGCTCGATGACGGGCGGTGGATATCCCGACGGCATCCGTCTGATTCTCGATGCCTATGCCTCAGGCGACATTGAACGCGCCGCGCAGCATTATCAGCAGTGGCTTCCGCTCATCAACTATGAAAACCGTCAGGGTGGCCTCGCGTCATGCAAGGCACTGATGAAGGAAGGCGGCGTGATCGCCTGCGACGCCGTGCGTCATCCGTTGCAACCGATGCATCCGGAAACGCGCGCCGGTCTCATCAAGATTGCGCGCCGCCTCGATCCCGCTGTGCTGAGTTGGGGCAAGTAACCTGCATACGCGCCACGCGCGAGACGCCTTCCGCCTTCGCGCAATCTGGTCAAGCCAGTTAACCCCTCCGAAAATTGGCCTGACCTTCTCACCCCCGACGAAATACGACGCGGCGCACCACTGAAAACCTGCGCGGCGCCCTCGTCAACCCTATGTAGGCCGCCCGGCAAAACTTGAGTAACATAGCCGCGCATGCCATCCCTCCTTTCTCCATGAAAGCCAACTCACCAGAACTGGCGCCGGAATCACTCGTCGCGTTGCTCGAGCGTGTCGCCGGTGAGGATGCTTCGGCACTGCGCGAGCTCTACGACGTCGCGTCGCCGAAACTGTTTGGGCTCGCGCTCCGTATATTGAGCAGACCCGAGTGGGCTGAAGAGGTGTTGCAGGACAGCTTCGTCAATATCTGGCGCTATGCGGGCGATTACCGCCGTGGCCTGTCAGCGCCGATGACGTGGATGTCCGCCATCGTTCGAAACCGGGCGCTCGACCATCTGAGACGGGTAAACGCGATGGAAACCGAATGGAGCGATGCGTTGGACGATCTTGTCGCCTCGAGCGACCCAAACCCAGAAGAACTATCGTCGATGAGTATCGAAGCGCGTCAACTCGCCCATTGCATGGACACGCTCGAACCGATGCAGCGGCAGGCCGTCGCGCTCGCCTATCTGCGCGACCAGAGCCATAGCGAGATCGCTCAGGCGCTCACCGTGCCGCTTGGCACCGTCAAGTCATGGATCCGGCGTGGGCTGCAGAAGCTCAAAACCTGCATCGGGGGTCTGTGATGGATCTGCACCGATACCCTGAAACGGTCGACATGCTGGCGGCAGAATACGTCGTAGGGACACTGCGCGGAGGCGCCCGTCGCCGGTTGCAGCGCTATGCCGAACATGATTCGGCGATTCGCCGCGCGGTGTCGGACTGGGAAAATCGCCTCGCGCCAATAGCTGGACTCGCGCCGGCGCGCATGCCGCCGGCCCGCGTCTGGCAGGCCATCGAGGAACAGCTGGGATTCGCCGCGCGACGTCAGCTCGAAGCGCGCGCCGCCGAGGCCGCGCGGCCCGAACCGCGGTCGTGGTTCGACAACCTCGCCTTCTGGCGCGGCTGGGCAATCGGCATCACGGCGCTTGCTGCAATCGCGCTGGTGCTGGCGGTGCGCGGTCTGCTGCCGCCTGGTCCCACCCAGCCAGCACAGCCGCCGACCGTCGCGCAGCAGCCCGTCCCCGCCATCTCGCACGTCGCCGTGCTGAGCAACAAGGACGCGCAGGCGGTCATGCTGATCTCGTGGGACTCGGCTCATTCGTCCGTCAAGCTGCATCGCCTGAGCGATGCAGCGCCGCCGTCCGGCAAAACGATGCAGTTGTGGGGTTTGCCTGCGAACGGTCATCCGGTTTCGCTCGGTGTGATGCCGGATCATGGCGACGCCACGATGCCGGCCGGCCAGCAGCAGCCACAGCAATATCCGGCGCTGGCGGTGTCGATCGAACCATCGGGCGGCTCGCCAGATCCAGACGGCCCGACCGGGCCCGTCGTATTCAGCGGCAAGCTGCTGCCGGTCTCCTGAACCCATGTTGAGCGTCCGGCGCGCGCTTGCCGCGCGGGACGCATGAATCCTTATGCAAAGTTTTTACGAAGCCACCGTTACGCGTCCCGAGCGCGCGCGTCTGACCGGCAGACGCAGCGCGGAAGTGTGTATCGTCGGCGGCGGACTGGCGGGGCTGTCGACGGCGCTCGGACTCGTCGAGCGCGGCATGCGTGAAGTCGTCGTGCTCGAAGCGAAGCAGGCGGGCTTCGGCGCGTCGGGGCGCAACGGCGGCTTTGTGTTCGGCGGCTACAGCCTCGATTGCGCCGACCTGCTGAAAGCGCTCGGCCCGCAACGCGCGCGCGAGCTCTATACGCTCACAACCGATGCCGTCGATCTGATGCGTGAGCGCATCCGGCGCTATCACATCGACTGCGATGCGACGCACGGCGGCGCGATTCTCGCGAACTGGTTCGATGAGCCCGCGCGGCTCGAAACACAACGACGTCTGATGAAAGCGTCGTTCGGCGTCGACTGGGAACCGCTTTCCGAAGCGCAGCTCGCCTCACGACTGAAGACGCGCCGCTATCACGGCGGTCTGCTCGAACACAACGCGTTTCACTTTCACCCGCTGAAATACGTGCTCGGCGTCGCGCGTGCCGCTGTTGCGGCCGGCGCCGATATCTACGAGCAATCGCCGGTGGTAAGCCTTGAGCGTCAGGGCAGCGGTTTTCTCGTCAAAACGGCTGACGGCGTCATCGAAGCGAAGCACGTAGTGATGGCCGGCGGCGGTTATGCACGCAACGTGTATCGCCAGGTCGAACGTGCGGTGTTGCCGATCGCCACCTACGTCATGGCCACCGAACCGCTCGGCGCACGTCTGAAAGACGCGATCGACTGCACGTCGGCGATCTACGACACGCGCTTCGCTTTCGATTACTACCGCGCGCTGCCCGACACGCGGATTCTGTGGGGCGGCCGCATTTCGGTGCTGGACCGTCAGCCCGATGCGATCGCACGTCTGCTTCGGCACGATCTGTTGAAGGTGTATCCGCAGTTGCACGACGTGCGCATCGAGTACGCGTGGGGCGGCCTGATGAGCTACGCGCGACACAAGATGCCGCAGATCGGTCAGAGCGCCGACGGCGTCTGGTACGCGGTCGGCTTCGGTGGACATGGCATGGCGCCCACCACGGTCTCGGGCGAACTGCTCGCGGCGGCTATTTCCGGCGAGCGTCCGGTTCCCGAAGCGTTTGGACATTTCGGCCTGACGCGCACGTTCGGCGCGCTCGGTCTCGCGGCCGCACAACTCACCTACACGACGATGCAGGCACGCGATGCGTTCGCCGCGCGAAATACATCGAGCAGTTGAAGTCCCGCAATGGTTCAATTGAATCTGACAAATTCAGTCAAATACTTCGACATCCTGATTATTATCAACCGCTCGTCGTATCGGCTTTGACGGCACTGCAGTGCACGCATGACAGTACCTACGGCAGTACCTGTCCGCGCAGTCCTTTCAAAGAACATACAACGAGAACCTGAAGATGCCGAATGCAAGAAAGTCATCCGCCCCGCCCGCCCCTCACGTCCCCCAGGCCCCTCACGCGGCGTCTCACGCAGGTAAAAGCTCAGCGACTCACAATCGCTACCCGATCGTGCTCGTCCACGGCATGTGTGGCTGGGGCCGCGACGAAATCTTCGGGCAGCATTTCCGATACTGGGGCGGTGCCAAAGGCGACATCCAGGAATACCTGAACAGCAAGGGTTACGAGACCTTCACGGCTTCGATGGGACCACTGTCCAGCAACTGGGACCGCGCCTGCGAGCTGTACTACTTCATCCGGGGCGGAGTTGTCGATTACGGCGCCGTTCACTCCGCGCGTTACGGTCACGCGCGTTACGGGCGCAGCTACCCTGGTGTCTTTCCGCAATGGAGCGAAGCGCACAAGGTCCATCTGATTGGTCACAGCATGGGCGGCCCTACGGCGCGCACCCTGATTCAGCTGCTCGAACACGGCGATCCCGACGAGGCCGCATTCACGCCCGGCTCGCACGAAGCGCCCACGTCTGACCTGTTCAAGGGCGGAAAGAAATGGGTGCATAGCCTCACCTCGGTCGCGGGTGTACAGAACGGCGCGCTCACCGCCGATGACTACGACAGTTTTCCGCTGGTTCTCAGAGATATTTTTTATAGCGCCGCAACACTGGCTGGCCTGGGCGGCAAGGAACCGTTTTTCGATTTCAACCTGCAGCATTGGGGTCTCATGCGCGAGGAAGGAGAGGGTCACGAGGAATATATCCGGCGCGCCCTGCAAAGGCGCGTCTGGAAAACCAATGACGGTTGCATCTATGATCTGTCGACCGTCGCGGCGCATTTCCAGAATACATGGGCGACAACGTCGGACAACGTTTACTACGCGTCGTACGCGATAGACGGCACGTTTCCCGGTCCGCAAGGCATTCGCGTGCCGACGCCCAACATGAATCCGCTGTTGAAACCAACCGGCGCGGCGGTTGGACTGAACGAAAAAGACCTCGGTGGCGGGTTTGCCGCGTGGCGCCCCAATGATGGTCTCGTCAGCGTGCCTTCAGCGCAATTTCCGCTCGGACATGCCCATGCGTTTATCGAGCCGGGCAAGCCGTTCGAACCGGAAAAAGGCGTCTGGTACGTACACCCAACCCTGATGGGCAAGGATCATTTCAATATCGTCATGCCGATGCACGAAGTCACAATCGACGAGTTGAACGCATTCTACGAAGGGATCGCTCAATACAACCACGCGTTGCCCGCCTGACGCACGCGACATCCGGCAAAAGCCCGACGCTGGTCATTTCAGCAACGACTGGAAGTGCGTGAACATTCGCTCAGCGTCAGGTTCGAGCCTGGTGGAGCGCAGGGTTGCCGAAAGGCCTCCCGGGCCGCGCCCGATATAATGACGGTTAATCCGCACCATCGCTGCTGCCCGTGTTCACGCTGAAATCCGGCTTGACGGCGCCATCCTGGCGCCACGAACACAGCCCGCGCGGACTGAAAAGGCCAGGAGAGTCATGAAGAAATTTGCCGCAACCCTGTCGATCCCTCTTTTTCTCGCTGCCTGTGCGCAGTTCCAGAATCCGGATGCCGGCGAACCGGTCTCCGACCATCCGACACAACGCTCCGTCAGCGATGTAATCGATTGCCTGACCGGGCAGGCCCAGAAACACAACGCCCAGTTCAAGACGACGCCGATTCCGCAAGGCGCGATGCTCGACTTCGGTGATTCAAATATTGTGAAGGTCCGCAGCGACAACGGCGCAACACAGTATCGCTTCTACGCGGGCCAGCGTCACATGGACAACCTGTGGCTCGAAAGCGCGAGCAAGAGCTGCGCGCCGTGACGCCGGAGGCGGCATGAACCGGCGATGTACGCAGTGGCAAGCGGTCGTGACGGGGCTGTAAGCGCCGGTAATTTGTGCCGGCTCACGTCGGCAGACGCCCCGCGTCGCCTTAATAATCGTTTAAGAAACGATCCGTAGTATGAATGGCACGCCAACGTAGACAAGGTGCGCCCAATGAACGATCGCAACACCAGACAAGATGAAGCTCCTGCCGCCACGAAGCGGCCGACGATCCTGCGCCGGCTGCTGAGCCATCACGAACTCGCCACGCTGCTGCTTCTGCTGCACGCACCGGTCGACGCGATGGCCAAGCCCGAAATTCCCGGACTGCAGGAAGCGGGCCTCGTCGAACAGGTCGCGTCTTCAGATGCGAGTGCGCCGCGCATCCGCTTGACGCCGGAAGGCAACGCAATTCTGCGGGGATTGGGCGTTAAATAGGCGGCAGGTCAGGTTTTACGCGCTGATTGTCTACGTCAGCGCGTTCAGGCGTACGAGCGCCGCGGAAGTGACCCAACCATCACGCCTGCCACACCGCATAGCCCGCTTCGCGCAGTCCAATTCCCAGTTCCACTTCCATATCCGCTGCGCCGTCATACGGCATCGGATTGAACACCTCGTACAAATGCGGCAGCAGCCGCAAGCCATAGTCGCGCACGAAGCGGTTCGACTGAACGCCCGCCTTGTGCCGGTCGAAGCGCAAATCCGGGTCGAGCCCCGTCATTCCTACATACACGCACGGTTTGTCGAAACGGTAATCCGGATTCGCGCGGCGAAAGCGCGCCTCGTTCCATACGGTTTCATCGAGTTCGACGACGTACACGTAATAGTGATAAGTCTTCTTCTTCAGACGCGCCATGTGCCGCCGTGTCAGCTGCGCGCGGTGCCGTGCAGCAGCATCCGGTATTCGGTCGGCGTGATGCCGACCGTCGCCTTGAACTGTCGCGTGAATGCGCTGTGATCGGTGTAGCCGCAGAGCGCGGCGACGTCGGTGACCTTGTCGGTGGTGACGAGCAGCGCGGTGGCTGCGTCGAGGCGCGTTTTCAGCAGCACCTGTCGCGGCGTCAGGTGAAACACCTTGTGAAAATACCGTTCGAGCTGCGCGACCGACATGTCCGCCATCACCGCCAGCTGCTTGAGATTCAGCGGCTGCACATAATTTTCCTGGATGTACTGCACCGTTGCCGCAAGCTTGCTGTACGCGGGATGATTGCTTTCGTCGGCCTTGAGGTCGCGCGAAATGCCTGCGAGGCCCACGACGTGTCCTTCCGGATCGCGCAGCGGCTGCTTGCACGTCAGACACCAGCCGGGTTGCCGGCCGGGATACAGGTGCAGTTCGAGCTGGTCGATCATCTGGTTGCCTACGCTGATGATCGCCTTGTCCTGCGCGGTATAGATGCGGCCGAAACGGCGCGGAAACACGTCCTCCGCAGTCTTGCCAAGCAGCGCGTCCTTCTCCTTGAAGCCGCAGCGCGAGGCAAGTGTACGGTTCACGAGGACGTAGCGCGCCTGCGTATCCTTGATGAAGAAGACCACGTCCGGCATCGCATCGAAGACCGGCTCCAGCAGCGTGAAGTGCGAGAGCATGCCGGTCAGCGTCGCGGCGGCCGGCTCGAGCGTTGCTGCCAGCGTGTTCATCGTGCAGGTCCAGTGGTGTCGGTAGTGATGCGAAGGGTGGCGTCCGGTCGATTATAGAGCCGCACGGTGTGTGGAAAAAATCGGTGGGGAAAACGGGTTGGCGCTTGCCGGCTCTAGCTGACGCGTGGCGGTTCGTCTTCGTCAATCGCGGTCATTAGCGTCGCGATCTGCGCGGGACTGAACGGCGGACGCGGTTGTGCCGCATCCCAGCCGAACCAGGTCTGCGCGGCCGCACCGCAGATGCGCCCCTGACACGCGCCCATGCCGCAGCGGGAATGCAGCTTCGCGTCGCGCCAGCTTGTGTGCGTGCGGACTTCGCCAGTCGTGACATCTTCGCAACGGCACAACAGCGTATCGTCGGATGGAACGGCGCGCGCCGCTTCGGTCAGCGCGAACGCGTTCTCGACGCGGGCGGCAAAGCGTCGCCAGTGATTAAGTTGTGCGTGCAACGAAGTGCGGGATTGAGCGGCATTGCCGGCGGCCGTGAGGCCCGCAATCCGCCCTTCGATTTGCGCCAGCTCCATGCCGCCGATGCCTGTGCATTCGCCCGCCGCGAGAACACCTTCGATCGACGTGCGCTGCGCATCGTCAACCACAATTGCGCCCGCGGAATCCAGCGCACAGCCGAGCGCCTGAGCGAGCGTCACGTTCGGCACGAGCCCGTAGCCACATGCGATACGATCGCATGCGAGCGTCTCTTCTGTGATACCGCGCCGGATGACGACCGCTTCGACGCGCCCCTTTCCTCGTGCCTCGTTCACCACACTATTCGTCCAGTAACTCAACCCTGCGAAACCGCGCGTCAATTGCGCGGCCTGCAGCAGTTTCGACGGCGTAATCGCGAGCGACATGCCGAAGCGTGCGATAGAAGCCGCCGATGCCTGCTCAACCACCGCCACGACATGCGCGCCCGCGTCGCGCGCGCTCGCGAGCGCGGCGATCAACAGCGGCCCGCTGCCCGCGATGACGACGCGTTCGCCACGCACAGGCGTGCCGCCTTTGATCAATGCCTGCAAGGCGCCCGCGCCAGTCACGCCCGGCAACGTCCAGCCCGCGAACGGCAGGAACCGCTCGCGCGCTCCCGTCGCAAGAATCAGCCGACCATAACGCAATGTGACGCCGCCCTGTGCCGCCGATTCGAGCAGCAATCCGCGCCCGGGCAATGGCGCGATGACGCGCGTCGAAGGCCAGAGACAGACCTTCTGAGTTTCGTTCAACGTTGCGATTGCGCTTTTCAGCGATGCGCCCGGTGGATGCAATGGGCCTTGCCGCCAGACCTGTCCGCCGGGGCGCGGGTTGTCATCGAGAACGGCGACGCGCGCGCCCTGCGCCGCAGCTGCGCATGCAGCTTCCAGCCCGGCAGGACCGGCCCCCACGATCACGACGTCGTAGCGCTCCATCATCGCGACCCCGTCGTCTCGATGACCAGGCCGTCACGGCACAGCGTCTGACACGCCAGCACATGCGCGCGGCCATCGATCGTCACGCGGCACTCCTGACACACACCCATGCCGCACAGTGGCGCGCGCGGCTGGCCGCTTACGGAAGTACGCGAGCAGCGCGTACCTGCAATAGCAAGTGCGGCCGCGACGGTTGCGCCTGCAACGACGCTGATCTCGTCGCCATTCACCGTCACGTGAAACAGCGCGGCGCTTACGTCAGACATGGTGGCTTCCCTGCTCGAATCGCGATGGCAGATACGGCTCGACTGGAATCGGCGCCTCGCTCCGCGTGACCTGCGCTGCGAGTATTTTCGCGGTCGCAAGCGATGTCGTCACACCGAGGCCTTCGTGTCCGAGCGCGAGCCACACGCCTGGCGCCATATCGCCTGCCGGCCCGATCAGCGGCAGGCCATCGGGCGACGCCGCGCGAAACCCTGACCATGCACGTATGCCATTGAGCGACGGCAACGCGGGCAGGTAGCGCGCCGCGCGCCGCAGCATCTGCGCGAGTACGGACATCTCGACAGCAGGGTCGACCGTATCGAACTGGCGTGATGAGCCGATCAGCAGTTGCCCCGTCGGACGCGGCTGCGCATTGAATGCGACCGACGTGCCGGTCGCGTGGTGCGCGCTCTTGATGTAGCCGAGTTCCAGCAACTGATGCTGGATCAAACCGGGATATCGGTCCGTGATCAGCAGATGACCCTTCTTCGGCTGCAGTGGCACCGAAGACACAAGATGCGGAGCCGCGATCCCGCTCGCGACGATCACATGCGCCGCACTGACGCGCTCTCCGCTGGCTAACGTGACGTGCTGCGCGTCGACGTTCATCACCTGGGTATTGAGCCGAACGCTGATCTTCGCTGCATGCGGTGATCGCGCGAGCAACCATTCGGCGACGGCCGGCGCATAGACGATGCTGTCGTGTTCGATACGCAGTCCGCCCGCCATCGAAGGCGCCAGCGCCGGTTCGCACGCACGCAACGCGGACGCGTCCAGCAACTGGGCCCGAACGCCCTGCGCCGCAAACGCGTCGTGCATTGCACGCGCGGCGTCGTACTCCTCGTCGTCGGAAGCGACCCAGAGCGTGCCGCAACGCGCAAAAGCATCGCGTGTGCGCAGATGCGGCGCAAGTTCGAGCCACAGGTCGCGCGAATAGCGGCTCAGCGCAAACTCCGCTGGCGAATCGTTCATCACGACAATGTGGCCCATGCCGGCCGCCGTCGCGCCGCCGCCGATGCCGCCCGCGTCGATCACTTCGACCTGCATGCCGCGCGCCGCCAGTTCCGCCGCGCAGGCAGCGCCGACAATGCCCGCGCCGACGATCACCGCGTCCGCCGTCATTGCGTCCGGATGCCCCACGCGAACGGATCGCGCTCGTCGAAGCACAGCTTGCCTTCGGCCATGATGTGCGCGTGGCCCGTAATCGTCGGTATGACTGTGATGCTGTTATCCCCTGCGCGCCAGCTCGCTTCGAACACGCTGCCGATGATGCTTTCCTGACGCCACACCGCCCCTTCCGCGAGCTTGCCGTCTGCCGCGAGGCACGCAACTTTCGCGCTCGTGCCGGTGCCGCACGGCGAACGGTCGTATGCGTTGCCGGGGCACAGCACGAAGCTGCGGCTGTCGTTGCCCGTCTGCGATGGCGGCCCGAAGAGTTCGATGTGATCGATCAGCGCGCCGTCGGCGCCCGTGACATTCGCGGCGACCAGCGCATCGCGGATCGCCGAGGTGAACGTGGTGAGTTCCGCGATATTGGCCGGCACCAGCGTGCGTCCGTGATCGGCGACGAGGAAGAACCAGTTGCCGCCCCAGGCGACGTCGCCCGTGAGCGGGCCGTATTCCGGCACATCGACCGTCACGGCGCGGCGAAAGCGATACGCGGGCACGTTGCGCACCGAGACGCTGCCGTCGGTGTTGAGCGTGGCCTCGACGACGCCGACGGGCGTTTCTATCCGGTGCTGGCCCGGCCCGATGCGTCCCATATGCGCGAGCGACACAACGAGGCCGATCGTGCCATGCCCGCACATGCCGAGATAGCCGACGTTATTGAAGAAAATAACGCCGGCCGCGCTTTCGGGATCGTCCGGCTCGCACAGCAGCGCGCCCACGACAACGTCCGAGCCGCGCGGCTCGGTGACAATGCCCGCGCGCCAGTCGTCGAAGCGCGTACGCAACACGTCGAAACGCTCCGCAAGCGTGCCGTTGCCGAGATCCGGGCCACCCGACACCACAAGGCGGGTCGGTTCACCGCCGGTGTGCGAATCAATCACGTTGAGGGTTTTCATGTCGCCATATTAGGAACGCGCCTGCCGCCAGTCTTGGTGACATTACGCTCGGATTGTGACGATTTCAGCATAGTCATTCCGCACAGCCGGTCGCTGGTACGCGCCGCCTCCGTTTCGTGTGCGGACCATGAGAAACACGACGTCCTGCGCTATGTTGAAACCCGCCATTCGCGCTGTCCGGCAACCTCGACACCGTGCGACAGACGCCCCGTCACGCAAACGATACAGTCATGTTTATCAGGGTTTTTACGCAAATCTCCTGTGCCGAAATCGTCATTCGATGCGCGCGAATCACGCAAGACGACAGATTTTTCCCTGCTTAAACTGCGATCGACTCATCACAATCAGGAGAGCAGTCGTGGCGCATATCTGGGAAGGCGTATTGCCCGCAGTCACCACCAAATTCAACGCGGATTTCAGCATAGATCGCGTATGGACGAAGAAGAACATCGAAGCGCAGATCGACGCCGGTGTCGACGGGATCATTGTGTGCGGCTCGCTCGGCGAAGCGTCCACGCTGTCGCTCGATGAAAAGCTCGAGGTGCTCGACATCGCCGTCGACGCATCGCGTGGCCGTGTGCCGGTGCTGCTCACCATCGCTGAAAACAGCACGCTCGACGGCTGCCGTCAGGCGGAAACCGGCGTGAAGCGCGGCGCGGCCGGTTATATGGTTTTGCCGGGCCTGCGCTATCTGTCGGACCGTCGCGAGACGCTGAACCACTTCCGCATGATTGCGGACGCGAGCGCGCTGCCGCTGATGATCTACAACAATCCGCTCGCGTACGGCGTCGACATGACGCCGGACATGTTCGCGGAAATCGCCGATGAACCGAAGATCGTCGCGATCAAGGAATCGTGCGGCGACGTGCGACGCGTGACGGATCTGATCAATGTCGTCGGCGATCGCTTCGCGATCCTGTGCGGCGTCGACAACCTCGCGATGGAAGCCGTGCTGATGGGCGCGCACGGCTGGGTCGCGGGCCTCGTGTGCGCGTTTCCGCATGAAACCGTCGCGATCTTCAAGCTGCTCAAGGCCGGCCGTATCGAAGAAGCACGCGCGATCTACCGCTGGTTCGCGCCGCTGCTCGCGCTGGATGTGTCGGCGAAGCTCGTGCAGAACATCAAGCTTGCCGAAACAATCGTCGGGCTCGGCACGGAGCCGGTGCGTCCGCCGCGCCTGCCGCTCGCGGGTGATGAGCGCAAGAGCGTCGAAGCACTGATCCGTCATTCGATCGAGACGCGTCCGACGCTGCCGAAGCTCTGAGCGTTGCGGACAGCGCTGCATTCACGAAGCAACCACGCATCAAACAGCAATAAAGCCATCCAGCAGTCGCAGCACAACGCTTGTTACGAGACCCCGACGGAACCGCCGGGGTTCATCCACACGCAGGGGGAGTGAAAGTGAAGCTCAAGGTATTGCATATCGGCATCGCAACGGCACTGGTCTGGGGAGGCGCGCAGGCGTCGGCGACGGATGTCGTCAAGATCGGTTTCGCCGCACCGCTGACCGGTCCGCAGTCGAACTACGGTATCGACATGCAGAAAGGCGCGCAACTCGCCATCGACGATTTCAACGCAACGCATCCGGTAATCGGTGGCAAGCCGGTCACGTTCGCACTGGCATCTGAGGACGACCAGGCCGACCCGCGCACCGGCACCACCGTCGCACAACGGCTGATCGACGGCGACGTGCACGGCGTAATCGGACACTTCAACTCGGGCACGAGCATCCCCGCCTCCGATCTGTACGATCGTGCAGGTCTGCCGCAAATTTCGATGGCGACGTCGCCGCAATACACGGCGCGCGGCTACAAGACCACGTACCGTCTACTGACAAGCGATTCGCAGGCCGGCAGCATCATGGGCACGTATGTGGTGAAGAACCTGAAATACAAACGCATTGCGATCATCGACGACCGCACCGCGTACGGCCAGGGCATCGCCGACGAATTCGCCGCAGCCGTGCAGGCAGCGGGCGGCACCGTCGTCAAGCGCGACTTCACGAACGACAAGGCGCTCGACTTCGCCGCGATTCTGACCAACCTGAAGGGCATGAACCCGGACGCCGTGTTCTACGGCGGCGGTGACGCGCAGTCGTCGCCGATGATCCGCAAGATGCGACAGCTCGGCATCCAGTCCGCGTTCATCACGGGCGAGATGTCGAAATCGCCGACGTTCCTCAAGGTGGGCGGCACATCGGCGGAAGGGTCGATCGTCTATATGGGCGGCCTGCCGAACCAGCGCATGCCAGGCTTCCAGGGGTTTGAATCGCGCTACAAGGCACGCTTCCACGAAGAACCGGTGACGTACTCGCCGTATTCGTACGACGGCACGATTGCGCTACTGACCGCGATGAAGAGCGCGAATTCGACCGACCCTAAGGTCTACAACGCGTATCTGGGAAAGACGAGCATCAAGGGCGTCACGTCCGACAATATCGCCTATGACCTGAAGGGCGATCTGAAGGACGCGCCCGTGACAATCTATAAGGTGCAGCAGGGCGCGTTCAAGCCGATCGACACGATTGGCGGCAAGAGCTGACCGGTCGAGCGGCCAATGAAAAAAGGCAGCGCTACGTGCGCTGCCTTTTTCATGTCTGATGATGCTGACCGCGTCGAAGCGGCTCAAGCCGCCCGTTGCGTTTCCGTCGGCTTCGACGGTTCGTTGAGCCGTTGATCCGGCCGCTGTTCTGCCCGCAGATACAGCAGCCGGTAACCACTCTTGTACACCGGCTGCAGCCGGAAGTCGTTTTCAGGTTCGATTGCGAGCAGCACACGCAGCCGTGACACATGGCTGTCGATCGTGCGGGTGAACTCGCGGAATTCGCGTCCCCACACCATCGCAAAGATGTGATCGCGCGACAGTACGCGACCGATATTCGAAAAGAACAGCGACGCCAGCCGGTACTGCGTGCCAGACAGATGAATCGGCGTGCCGCGCAGCTCCACCAGCTGGCGACGCGTATCGAAGTGATACGGCCCGCAGTCAAAGCGTGCCGCGCCGTGCCGCTCCGGATACGCGCGGCGCAGCAATGCACGAACGCGCGCGCGAAATTCGAATGGACGCAGCGGCAACGTCACGTAGTCATCTGCGCCGAACGTGAATGCGCGCACCATACTCTCTTCCGAACCATCCGTCGACGCGAACATGACGGGCAACTGGTCCCCGCCCACCGAGCGCACCGATTTCAGAATGTCGCCGCTCGCAAGACGCATGCCATGCCAGTCGAGGATCAGCATGTCGACGGTCGAGTGCGCCAGCGCTTTCGACAGAGTCAAGCCGTCCTGATACGTCAGGCACGCGTGCCCTGCCTCGATGATGATCTTTTCGATGCTCTTGCAATAGACGGGGTCGCGCTGAAGGATGGCAATACGCATGAGAGGGCTCTTACAAGTGGGTTCGCCCGCGATTCTGTTGGCGCCTCCTCCCCCGGCCCATAAGATCAGTCCGAATTTCAACGCGCATGCCGGTGCTGTTGCCCGTCTCGCGCGTCTTCGCCGCACTGGCCGCTCCCGACGGTGCTTCGCACGGCCCAAGCTTTCATCCTGTAAAATCGCGGGCTGGCAAAAAGTCGTCAACACGCGTGTCCTTATCCGGGCGGGCGTGCCCGTGTTCCGTGCCCTACCCCTGCGCTTTCCACACCTCTCGCCCGACGACGCCGCATTCCACGCCCCGCGCGTGACGTTTCAATTCACAACTACTACATCGCAATGCAAGCTACGGAACTGGGTAGAGCACAACCCGCTACACCACGCGCCCTCACCGGCCGCGACTACAAGACTTTAGGACTGGCCGCACTCGGCGGCGCACTCGAGTTCTACGACTTCATCATCTTCGTGTTTTTCGCGCCGGTTCTCGGCCACCTGTTCTTCCCCGCTTCGATGCCCGAATGGCTGCGTCAGGTGCAGACCTTCGGCATTTTTGCCGCGGGATATCTTGCACGGCCGCTGGGTGGCATCATCATGGCGCACTTCGGCGACCTGTTCGGACGCAAGCGGATGTTCACCCTGAGCGTGCTGCTGATGGCGCTGCCGACGCTTCTGATGGGCCTGTTGCCGACCTATGCCAGCATCGGCGTGATGGCGCCGGTGCTGCTGCTTCTGTTTCGCGTGATGCAGGGCGCGGCGGTCGGCGGCGAAGTGCCGGGCGCGTGGGTGTTCGTCTCGGAGCATGTGCCGCAGCGTCATATTGGTTATGCGTGCGGCACGCTGACGGCGGGTCTTACTGCCGGCATCCTGCTTGGCTCGTTGATCGCGGCCGCGGTCAATCATCAGTTCGCGCCTGCTGAAATTGCCGACTACGCGTGGCGTGTCCCGTTCCTGCTCGGCGGCGTGTTCGGCCTCTTCTCGGTTTATCTGCGTCGCTGGCTGCACGAAACGCCGGTGTTTGCCGAAATGAAGCAGCGCAAATCGCTTGCTGCGGAAATTCCGTTGAAGGCCGTCCTGCGCGATCACGGCCGCGCAGTGATCATTTCGATGCTGCTCACGTGGATGCTGTCAGCGGCGATCGTCGTCGTGATCCTGATGACGCCGACGCTGCTGCAGAAGCAGTTTCACATCTCACCGGAAACAGCGCTGCTCGCCAACTCTGTTGCGACGCTGTGTCTGACGGTCGGTTGTGTGATGGCGGGCTCGATCGCTGGCCGTATTGGCGCGGCGCGCACGATCTTCATCGGTGGCCTTGCGCTGGCGGCGTGCTACTACGCAATGTTCCGGCAATTCACCGTCGATACGTCGTCGCTCGTGCCGTTTTACGGCGCGACGGGCTTTCTCGTGGGCGTGATCGGTGCGATTCCGTTCGTGATGGTCAAAGCGTTTCCGCCGGTCGTACGGTTCTCCGGCATTTCGTTTTCGTACAACGTCGCATATGCCGTGTTCGGCGGCCTGACGCCGATCGTCGTGTCGTTGATGATGAAGTCGGATCCGATGGCGGCACCGATGTATGTCGGCACGATCTGTATCCTCGGTGCGCTGACGACGATCTTTATCAAGGACGCTCCCCAGTCGCGTTAGACGGGTCGTCAGTGCGTCATGCGGCGACGTATCATTCGCGCATGCCGACGCGCCCAGGCCTTGCGCGCGAGCCGCGAGCCGCGTCAGCAATAAACGGCGCGTTCAGGTGCAGGGTGACGTACCGGGTGCGCCAAAAGCACAACACCCACGAAGCGTGAGCATCGTGGGTGTTGTTATATTCAGAAACGCCTGATGAAGCGCCTCATGGAATCGCCGTCAAAGCGTGGTTTCCTGGATCTCGCCCGTATCGAGCGCACGTTCGACAAGCCCTTCTTCCTGCACCTTGCGGATCGCGTTTTCAATCAGCTTTGGGGGATCCTCGATTTCCGCCTTGATCGTGCTGATGAAGCCGGATGCGTCGAGAATCACCAGCGTTTTCGCCGAATCAGCCTCGCTGATGATCACGCGATGAGGTGTCGGTCCTTCGCCGAGGCTCGCGCAAAGCCGCAGCACCTTGCCACCGATAGTCTGCTCGAAGCTTTGAATCATCATCTGCTCCCTGCATGGATATTCCGAAATCATCCTCGCATAGCTGATCAATCCCTGCTCGCGCCCGCCTGCTGCATCCACTAAAGTCCAGCAGGACCAGCAAGTTACAGACCCAGCCCGCTGCGCGGCGCCCGCGCACCGTCGATGCTGATACGGCCCGCGCCGGTCACGAACAGCAGCAGGAAACCACCGGCAATCGCGATGTTCTTCCAGAAATGAATGACCATGTCATGCTGGACGGCCGCATCGGTGATGTTCCAGAAATCGTGACCGATGATCGCCGTCGCGACCGCGTACAGCGCCATGATGATGCCGAGTGGCCGGATCTTGAAGCCGAGAACCAGGAACAGCCCGCCGAGGGCTTCGATTGCAACCACGATCGGCGCGGTGACCTGCACGAACGGCACGCCCTTTGACTGCAGATATCCCACGAAGCCTGCGTATCCAACCAGCTTCATGACGCCCGACCATAGAAACAGTGCAGCAAGGGCGATACGTGCAATGAAGATTACGCCGGAATCGACGGGACGCGTCATGAGAGGGCTCCTGTGAAGAATAAGCAGAAGACCGGGCTAAAGCGTGACAGTTCCCGGACGCTGATCGTCAGAATATGTGCATTGCCGTCGTTTTCCAAGGGAAAAGACGCACGTTGACGTTGCGCCCCGGGCCGCCGGCTCAGCGCGTCCCAGCGCCCGTTCGCGGTGCATGCCCCAAGGGCACTTCCTTCGGTGCACCCCCCAAGGGGACTTCCTTCGGGGCGTGCCCCAAGGGGACTTCCTTCGGGGCGTGCCCCAAGGGCACTTCCTTCGGGGCCTACCCCAAGGGGGCGTCCGGCGCGAGCAGCACGCCCTTCTTGAAGACGAAGCAGCCATAGCCACGCTGTTCGCCCGTCGCGATCACGCAATATGCCTCTCGCGCGCGTTCATAAAATGCAAAACGGTCGAGCGATGCGAGCGGCACATCCCGACCTTCGGCGGCATTGATTTCGGCCTGCACTTCACGCTGCACGACGGGAATCGTATCCGGCTCGCCGACCACTTCCATGCGCAGCGCAGGATGATCGACGAACGTATCGAGCGGCAGCACGGACAGCACCGCGCGAATGGCACGCGCCGAATCGACACCATCGAGACGCAGCAACGTGCCGAGCACCGTTGCGCGCGCAACAGAGTCGGACGGGAAATTCGCATCGCAGATGACGAGTTCATCGCCATGTCCCATCGCGCGCAGTGCATGCAGTATGTCGGCGTTCAGCAGCGGGTCCAGATTCTTCAGCACGTCCTGTTCTCCTGTTCAGTTAGCACAACGGCCGCCTTCGCAGGCAGTCCGTGTCCGTACGGTACCGGCATACTGGCCGACTGCACAACCCGTCGCATCGCTGATGCATCATCGGATAGGGGTGCAGTGCACGGCGGGAGACAGCACGCAGCGACGGCCCAACGGGCGCGGTACCGGCGCATTGTAATGGCAGGCGCCGGGCCGCGCAGGCTTCGGGCGCTGCGCGACTGTCCAGGCCCTCAGACGCTGTTACGCGCCGCCCGGCACCTGATCCAGAAAGCCGGTGACGGTCCGCAACCGTCCGCACGCCTCGACGACGCCGAAATCCGAGCCCTTCACAATCGGCGTGCCTTCGGGTGTTTCGAGCCACCACGAAAAGCGCACGTTGTTCGCGAAGCCATCGACGTCCGACGCGCGGCGAAACGAGTGCCCTGGAAAGCGTTCGTGGACCGCACGGATCATCGCGTCGATGCCGTCGTGACCATTACCGGCGAGCAGCGGGTCGACATAGACGCAGTTGTCGGTCCAGGTCGCCGCGATCAGCTCACGGCGACGCGCGGCGTCGGTTTCGTTCCAGGTGTCGAAATACTGGTCGATCAATTGGGTATAAGCGCTCATCACAGCCTCCTTCAGCGGGTTTTCAGGGAAAGGGGACCCGGCACCGCGGATACTTTTTCCACGGCAGGCCCTGACTTAAGGTTCGGTGATGAAAGGCAGCGGGTCGATTACGTTGGAGGTAATGGAATCCCGGCGTCGTTTGGCTATCATCGGCAGCATGAACACACTTTCCGCTTCCCAACCTCCTTCCCGGATCGTTCCGCCCGGTACGTCGGCGGCCCGTCGCACTGTCGGCGAACTGCTGCGCGAGTGGCGTCAACGGCGACGCATGAGCCAGTTGCTGCTCGCGTCCGAGGCGGACATCTCGACGCGGCATCTGAGCTTCGTCGAGTCGGGGCGCGCGGTGCCGAGCCGCGAAATGGTGATGCATCTCGCCGAGCGTCTCGACGTGCCGCTGCGCGCGCGCAATGCGCTGCTCATCGCGGCAGGCTATGCGCCGCTCTTTCGCGAGCGGCCGCTGACCGATCCGCAGCTCACGGCCGCACGCGAAGCGGTCGATCTCGTCCTGAAGGGTCACGAACCGTATCCGGCGCTCGCCGTCGACCGGCACTGGACGATCGTCGCGGCCAACAGTGCACTCGCGTTGCTGGCCGGCAATGCGAGCCCGGCGCTGCTGGAAGCGCCCGTCAACGCGCTGCGGCTCAGCCTGCATCCAGACGGACTGGCTTCGTCGATCGTCAACTGGCACGCGTGGCGCGCGCATATCCTCACGCGTCTGCAACGCCAGGTCGATGTCAGCGGGGACGCAACGCTCGCCGCGCTGCGCGACGAACTCGCGGCCTATCCGACGCCGCCGGACGCCGCGCCCGACGACGAAGATCCGCTATCCGACACCGGCCTGATCGCGGTGCCGTTGCGCGTGCGCACCGTGCTCGGCGTGCTGTCGTTCTACAGCACGACCACCGTATTCGGCACGCCCGTCGACGTGACGCTATCCGAACTTGCGATCGAAGCGTTTTTTCCCGCCGATCCGCAGACGGCCGAAGCGCTGCGCGCGCACGCGTTGCAGAACGCGGCGAAGACCGCTTCGACGGGGAATTAGACCGCAAGACGCGGAGTGTCCTGGGCGATCAGATTCCATAGACTGAGGCCATCACATCGCTGAATTCAACGGAGCAGGACATGAACCAGACGGCACTGTTTGAGCCGCAACACGAACAGAAACCGCGCGGCGCCGAGCGTGAACCCGGCCGCCCCGGCCAGAACGGATCGATTGCACAACGCGTCGAGGCGATCGACTGGTCGCGCGTCGAAGAAAATCTCGATCAATATGGTTGCGCCAACGTATCGCAACTTCTCACGGCAGCCGAATGCAACGCGTTCGCTGCCGGCTATCCGCAGGACGATCTGTATCGCAGCCGTGTCGTGATGGCGCGGCACGGTTTTGGCCGCGGCGAATATAAGTATTTTGCGTATCCGTTGCCGGATATCGTCGGCACGCTACGTGCGGCGCTTTATCCGCATCTGATGCCTGTGGCCAACCGCTGGAACGCGCTCATGCATCTCGACACGCGTTATCCGGCCACACACGACGCGTTTCTCCAACGTTGTCACGCAGCCGGCCAGTTGCGTCCAACACCGCTGATCCTCCAGTACGCCACCGACGACTACAACTGTCTGCATCAGGATCTCTACGGCGAACACGTGTTCCCGATTCAGGTCGCGATTCTGTTGTCGGAACCGAAGCATGACTTCACCGGCGGCGAGTTTGTGCTGACCGAACAGCGTCCACGCATGCAGACACGCGCCGAAGTCGTGCCGCTTGCAAAGGGCGACGCCGTGATCTTCGCGGTCAACGAGCGCCCCGTGCAGGGCACGCGCGGCGTGTATCGCGTGAAGTTGCGGCATGGCGTGAGCCGGCTCCGCTCGGGGCACCGGCATACCCTCGGCATCATCTTCCACGACGCGCAATAGGGCCGCGAGACGTGCTCCGGCACCGCTCGCGCTGCCCAGATCCCGTTTCGCTACCCGCTCACCAGCAGCGGCGCTGGTTGGCGGCCCGTTGCCAGGCTACGAGGCCCGTCTGGTCTACGGTTGTAATATTGGTGTGTATTTCAGCTGGATCGTGTCAGGCAGCCTGTGCGGCTGGCCTGGCTGTTGTCGCGGCTGCCGGTAATGTCTTCCACACCCGGTTGCGTCCCCTTTTTGGACTCGAAGCGGAGCGTATCCGGTGGACGGGCTGCTCTCAGTTACAAACTCGGTGTCATTTGTAACGTCTGACCGAAAGGTATGCGTTACACATCACCCCAAACCGGGCCGCCAGACGGACCCGCATTTTTTACCGAGCTAGAAGGCGAGTTTTACTTCGCTCCTTTTTAGCGGCATATCATTCCCTTCCCGCGCTTCTCTTCTTCCCGCTTTCATCAGTACTTTCCCGAATCCCCGTCGCACAAGGCTTTGCGTCGAGCCAGGCGTTTTATCCGACGAATGAAACAGCCTGTGCCCGGTATATTTCACGCGTATGAAAAAGTTACCGAAAGTGCCGTTGGTTTTTTGAGATATTTTTTTAGAAAAGGATTGATTTCCAAGATATGCCTTCATACAATTCGCTCCAAGGTGTTACGAGATGTAACACCTTGTATCAAAGTTGCACTGGCGCCGGAAATCTTCAGTGTCCGGCGGGGCACAAAACATAACGGCAAAAAATGCCGACAAAATGTAATTCGGGGCTTCGGGAAACGAAAAATGGACCGTAGCAGCGAGACGCTGGATTCTATCCGCGAGATTAACTTGTCTTACATCATGCTTGCGCAACGTATGCTGCGCGAGGACAAGCCGATCGGAATGTTCCGGTTGGGACTGTCGTCGGAACTGGCTGATCTGCTTGCCGGGCTGTCGCTCGCGCAGATCGTCAAGCTGGCCGCTTCCGATCAGCTTTTATGTTTTTTCCGCTTCAACGACCACTCCATGTTGTCGGCGTTGACGCAGACGACGAAACACGCGGAAGTGGCGCCGACTCACGCTGCTATCCTGCTAGCGGGTCAGCCCGCAGAGCAGTTCGCATAAAGGTGACGGCGATGCTTAAGCGAAGTCTGACGGAAGACGCACAGGAAGTATTTCGCGCCATCGCGTTGATTCAACTCGGCGCGCGCATGCAGGTGCTCGAAAGCGAACTGACGCTCTCCCGCGACCGCATGATCCGCCTGTACCGCGAGGTCAAGGGTGTATCGCCGCCGAAGGGCATGCTGCCTTTTTCGGCCGACTGGTACATGACATGGCTCGCCAATATTCATGCTTCGCTCTTCTATAACACTTACCTGTTCCTGAAGAACGAAGCGCGCTGCTCGCATCTGGACGCGCTGACGAAGGGTTATCGCCTGTATCTGGAACATTGCCAGCACAGCGATGCCGAGCCGGTGCTGGATCTGACGCGTGCATGGACGCTCGTGCGTTTCTTCGACGCCGACATCCTGCAACTCACGCCCTGCTGCCGTTGCACGGGCAAGTTTGTGGCGCACCGGCATGATCTGCAGCACAACGTCGTGTGTGGCGCATGCCAGCCGCCGTCGCGCGCAGGAAAGACAAAGAAAGCCGCCGCTGCGGCAAAGCTGGAAACGGCGCAGATCGCTGAAGCTGCCTGAGTTCAATGTGCGAAGTGAAGTGCCTTTAGAAGCCGGCGCCTGTGCGCCGGTTTTTCTTTTTTTGTACCCGCGATGTCCGGCGAAAACGCCTGACGTTGTTCAAGGCAGGCTCAGGCTCAAGGGTCAGGCGATCCAGCCGACGGTCTGTACCACGAGCCACAGGTTCGCCGCACTGATCACGCCAAACAGCAGCCATGCGAGCAGACGCGTCGGTAGCCGGTTCGTGAAATCGCCCATCAGCGTCCGGTCGTTCGTCATGCGGATGAGCGGCCAGAGCGCAAACGGCAGTTGCAGGCTCAACACCACCTGGCTTGCGACCAGCAGTTTCCCCACTGCGCCGTTGCCCATCATCTGCACGCCAATCAACGCCGGTACCAGTGCAAGCGCACGCGTAATGAAGCGCCGCTGCCAGCACGGAATCTTCAGTTTCAGAAAGCCTTCCATGATGACCTGCCCGGCAACCGTGCCGGTAAACGTCGAACTTTGCCCGGACGCCAGCAGCGTGATCGCGAACAGCACCGCTGCCAGCCCGCTACCAACGACTGGCGCGAGCAGCTTGTACGCATCTTCGATATCGGTTACCTGATTGTGGCCGGTTGCATGGAACGCGGCCGCGGCAAGGATCAGGATCGCCGCGTTGATGAGCAGTGCAAGCACCAGCGAAACAATCGTATCGATGCGCGACAGGCCGATCGCCGCTGCGACATTGGGCACGTTGCGTTTGACAACGCGCGTCTGCACGATCGACGAATGCAGATACAGGTTATGCGGCATCACGGTCGCGCCGAGAATACCGATCGCAAGATACAGCGGCTCGCGCTCGCCGAGGGCGTGCCACGACGGCACGAGTCCTTGCGCGACAGACGGCCAGTGCGGCTGCACCAGCGCGAGTTCGACGATGTATCCGAGGCCGATGGTCGCGATCAGTCCCAGGACGATCGCTTCAAGCGAACGGAAATTTTTGCCCTGCAGGCCGAGCACGATGAGCGTATCGAACGCGGTGAGGATTACGCCGGTGGTCAGCGAGCAACCCAGAAGCAGATGAAACGCGAGCGCGCCGCCCAGCACCTCTGCCAGGTCGCACGCGACGATCGATAGCTCCGCCAGCAACCATTGCCCGCGCGCGACGTTCGGCGAATACCGCGCACGCGAAAGCTGCGCGAGATCCTGCCCGGTCACAATGCCGAGCCGCATGCTCAGGCACTGCAACGCCATCGCCGCGAGACTCGACAGCATCACCACGAACAGCAGGTTGTAACCGTAGCGCGAGCCGGCTTCGATATCGGTTGCCCAGTTGCCCGGGTCCATATAGCCGATCGAAATCAGCAGGCCCGGACCCGCGAACTGCAGGATCTTTTTCCAGAACGGCGCGCCTTGCGGGACCTCGACCGATCCCTTGACCTCGGACGGGCAGAACGGCGCGGTAGCGGTGGTGGGTAATTTGTATGGCAAGCCGGTCGTCTCTCGAGGTGGGTGAACGCCTGCCAGCAGGCGTTGCAGGCGACCTCAAGTGTACAAAGAAACTTCCGGCAATGTCCCGCTCAACGCAAAACGGCCGACGTCGCGTACCCGATAATCCAGCGGATCGTGCAACGTATGGACGCGTGCATTGCGCCAGAAACGGTCGAACGCGAGCGGCGCGTCGGTCGAGCGGGCGCCGCAGGCGTCAAAGAGGCCTTCGCTGACGTCGAGCGCGGCGCGGTGCGCGAGTATCTTCGCTTCCGATACGGCGAGCCCTACGTGTGCACGTTCTTCGGCAGTGAGTTCAACGCCCTTTCGCCACGCATCGTCGAGTGCCTGAGCAGCGCGGGTCGCAAGCGCCTCGGCGCTGACCGCCTTCAGACGCATCTCGCCAAAGCGCTGGATCTGATACGGATCGTCGGTCGCCTTCTCGACGCCGGAACTGATCCATGGGCGTACGTACTCCGTCATGTAGCGGCGCGCCTCTTCGAGCGCGCCTTCCGCAATACCGACAAACAGGTTTGTCAGCACCAGCTGCGAGACGAGCGTGCGCAGCGACGCGTACGGTGTCGGCAAACGTTCCGAGCGATGCAGCACTTCTTCAGCTGCGACGTGGACGTTGTCAAACGACACGCTACCGCTATCCGTCTGACGTTGACCGATCGGATTCCAGTCTTCATGAATCGTGATGCCTTCGCGCGCAGTCGGCACGACAGCGAAGATCGGCTTGCCGGTCGCAGGGTCGTGCCCCGAGACGGTCATCATCTGCGAGCCTCGCGTGCCGGAGCAAAATCCCTTCTTTCCATCGAGCCGGTAGCCCCCGTCACTCGTTGCGGTTGCAACCAGTCGTGTATCGAGCGGATTGACGGCGTTGCCCCACCACCATGGTCCGTCGACTGTGCCCTTCAGGTAACGCGCGCGCTGGGTATCGTTGCCCCAGACATTTACGCTCGCCACCTGCAGAAACTGGAATCCCAACACGTGCGCAAGCGCGCTGTCGACGCGCGCAATCGCACGAACGGTTTCGTAGATCTGCTGCCACGGTGCGTCCCGGCCGCCAAATTCTGCGGGCACGGCAAGCGTCAGCAGGCCGGTGTCGGCAATCCACTGTTTTTCCTGCGCAGCGTGGCCGCCTTCGCGGTCACGCTGCGCAGCGGTTGCGCGCAATGCGTCGAGGAGGCCGGAAAGGTATGCCTGCGTCATGTTGCTCTTTTCCTGATGAACCTGAATCGATGCGGGCTCACGTGCGCTGCGTAAGCCGTCGTACAAAACGGTCGCCGACAAACTGCACCACCGTGACAATCGCGATGAGCAGCACGATAACCGTCACCATCACGGTCGTGTCGAAACGCTGATAGCCATAGCGGATCGCAAGATCGCCAAGACCGCCCGCGCCGACGGCACCCGCCATCGCCGATGAGCCGATCATCGCGACCACGGTAATGGTGAAGCCGCCGAGAATGCCGGGAAGCGCTTCGGGCAGCAGCACATGCCAGATGATGTGACGACGTTGCGCGCCCATCGCCTGTGCCGCCTCGATCAAACCACGATCCACCTCACGCAGACTCACTTCGGCGACACGCGCAAAAAACGGAATCGCCGCGATGCTGAGCGGAACAATCGCGGCCCACACACCGATGGTTGTGCCGATCAGAAGACGCGTCAACGGCAGCAGCGCGACGAGCAGGATGATGAACGGCGTCGAACGGAATGCGTTGACGAGCGCGCCGAGCGTCGAGTTGACCGCGCGCCGCTCGAAGATGCCGCCGCGCGTTGTGGTGACGAGCACCAGCGCAAGCGGAATGCCGATCACAAGCGCGACCAGCGCAGATGCGCCCACCATGACAACGGTATCGCGAATCGCGCCGGCCAGTTCGGAGAGCCACAGGTCAGACATAGCCCAGCACCTCCACGTGGTTCGCATAGCGACGCGCACTGTCGACGAGTGTCGCTATCTGCGCGCGCACGCCCTTTTCGTCCTGTGCTGTCGCTTTCAGCTGCGCAGTGACAACAAGCCGTCCTTGCGCATGCCCTTGAATGCGGTCGATTCCTCCATGCACGAAATTCACCTTGCCGCCTTCTGCACCGAGCGCCTGAGCGAGACCACCGAGATCGGGTTCACCGTTGGCGCCGGTAAAGCGCACGTCCAGCAGGATCTTTGCGTCGCCTCGAGGCATGTCGTTCAATGGACGAACACGCGCGGAGAGGTCAGCGGGCAGGTCATGAACCAGCGTACGCAGCAACGCGCGCGTCGCGTCGTGCTGCGGATCGCCAAACACGCGCCACACCGGGCCCGTCTCGGCAACTTCGCCACGTTCGAGCACGGCCACCGTGTCGCACACTTCACGGATCACTTCCATTTCGTGCGTAATCAGCACGATCGTCAGGCCAAGCCGGCGATTGATATCACGCAGCAACGCGAGGATCGACTGCGTGGTTTCAGGGTCGAGCGCGGAGGTCGCTTCGTCACAGAGGAGGATGTCAGGGTCGTGTACGAGCGCACGGGCAATGCCGACGCGCTGCTTCTGGCCGCCGGACAGACTCGCCGGATACGCATTGTGCTTCGCCGACAACCCGACAAGTTCGAGCAGCGCATCGACCTTCGCATCGATAGCGGTCTTTGGGGCGCCTGCAATTCTGAGCGGCAACGCGATGTTCTCGCGCACGGTTCTGGCGGACAGAAGATTAAATTGCTGAAACACCATGCCGATACGCCGCCGCAATCCCACCAGCGCACGCTCATCGAGTTCGCCGACGCTCACGCCGTTCACGCGCACCGCGCCAGAACTCGACTTCTCCAGCCCGTTGACGAGACGCAGCAGCGTCGACTTTCCCGCGCCACTGCGTCCGATAATGCCGAACACTTCACCGCGCGCGACGTCGAACCGGACATTCGCAAGTGCGGTATGCGTGCCTGTACGCCCGGAAAAAACCTTGCCGACATGATCGAATACGACTGCTGCATGCGTCGCGCTGCGATCCGCAGTGATGGAACCAGGTGCCGGCGTTTCTTCGATGAACCGCGGCAAATCGAGCAGAGTAGACATTGAGCGATTCCTCTTTTATACGGCGATAACCGGGATCAAATCAGGCGTCGACGGCTGAGCGCGACCACACGCGATGCTGCGCACCCGCGTGAACCGTGGGCAATCGCGCACGTCCCGCGCCGAACAGTTTTTCGCGCAGCGTCGGCGCTGGGTCGTAGTCTTCCTTGTACACGCCACGGTTCTGCAACTCGGGCACCACCAGATCGACGAAGTCTTCGAACGATTCCGGCATCACAGTGCGCGTCAGATTGAAACCGTCGATACCGGTTTCCTCGATCCACGACACGAGTTCGTCCGCGATCTGACGGGGCGAGCCCACCACGGGTTTCGCGCGGCCCCCCAGCGTCATCTGTTCGAGCACCTTGCGTTTGGTCCACACGCCCGTCGTGCTCTTCTTCGAAATCGCCTCAACAGCTGATTGCATCGACTCCGTCTTCACGTACGAAATCGGTTCATCCAGTTCGTAGCGCGCAAAATCGATACCCGTCGAACTGGAAAAATGCGCGATGCCGCCTTCGGCGCTCGCGTAGCGGCGATACTCATCGAATTTTTCCTGTGCCTCGCGTTCCGTTGCGCCCACAACGACCGTGATGCCGGCAAAAATCTTGATGCCGTCGGGTGCGCGTCCGAAGCGCACGGCGCGGGCGCGAATGTCGTTGACTATCGAACGCGTCAGCTGCTTGTTCTGCCCGCCGACGAATACGCATTCCGCGTGTCGCGCCGCGAAGTCCACACCACGCGAGGATGAGCCCGCCTGATACAGCACAGGCGTGCGTTGCGGCGAAGGCTCGCTCAAATGAATCGCGTCGATCGAATAGAACGGTCCGTCATGCTTTACACGATGCACCTTGTCCGGATGTGAAAACACGCGCGTAGCCCGATCGCGTACAACGGCATCGTCTTCCCAGCTCTGTTCCCACAGCTTGTAGACCACATCCATGTAATCGTCGGCACGATCGTAGCGGTCGTCGTGGCTGATCTGCTGCGTGAGGCCCATGCCGCGCGCCGCGCTGTCGAGATAACCGGTGACGATGTTCCAGCCGACACGCCCCTTCGTCAGATGATCGAGCGTCGACATGCGGCGCGCGAACAGATAAGGCGGCTCGTACGTGAGATTCGACGTGATACCGAAGCCGATGTGCTTCGTCACATGGGCCATCGCCGGCACGATCAGCGCGGGATCGTTGATCGGGATCTGCACCGCTTCGCGCAACGGCGTATCCGGGCCATTCTGATAGACGTCGTACACGCCAACGATATCGGCCAGAAAGATCCCGTCGAACTTGCCGCGCTCGAGCGTCTGCGCGAGATCCGTCCAGTAGTCCAGATCCGTGTAGTGCGCGGAGCGATCGCGCGGATGCGTCCACAGACCATGATTGATGTGACCGACCGCGTTCATGTTGAACGCGTTCAGCAGGATCTTCTTCTTTGCCATCGTATGCGTCCTCTTGCGGCGTGCACGAATTACCAGGCTACCGCGTATAGCGTGCCGAATGCCTTGTCGAGCGCCGTGCGGACGGCCGGCGAATGCTGGTAGATCGCGATGAACTTGCGGATACGCGGATCGTTCACGCTCTCAGGCCGCACAACCCACTGGATCGCGTAGTTCTTGTTCTCCAGTCCGTCGAACAGTAGCGCGCTGTTCGGATCGATTGTGCCGGCAAGCTTGATGAAGCTCGGATAGCCCTGTGCGAGATCGACGTCGTCGAGCGAACGCGCGAGTTGTGATGCTTCGAGCTGCACGATCTTCAGATGCTTCGGGTTATCCGTGATGTCGAGCGTCGTCGCACGAAAATCGACGCCCGGCTTCAGCTTGATAAGGCCCGCATGCTGCAGCAGAAGCAGACCGCGTCCGCCGTTGACCGGATCGTTGGCAATCGCCACCGTTGCGCCGTCTTTCAGGTCCTCGAAGCGCTTCACCTTCTTTGAATAGAGACCGATCTTCATGATCGTGCCCGGCGCGATCGCAACGAAGTTATAGCCGCCCTGCTTCTTCGCGTTCTCAAGAAACGGAATGTGCTGGAAGTAGTTGACGTCAATGTCCTTGTTTGCGAGTGCGGCGTTCGGCGTGTTCCAGTCGGTGAACTCGATGATCTTGACTTCCAGCCCCTGCTCTTTTGCTTCCCGCGCAGCGACCTTCAATGCCTCGATCTGCGGGCTGGTGGCGGTGCCGATGGTGAGCGTCTCTGACGCGATGGCGCCCACTGTCGAGACGGCAAGCGCTACACCCACAGCGCCCGACATTAAGACTCGCCTCGTACCCAGAAGACGCTGCACAGCCGAATGAAAAAAACGCATGGTGAACTCGCTTGAATAAATTTTTTAGAGTGAACCGATCCGGCGTCAGCCGCCAGGCGGGACGAAGCAGGATTCAGGCAACAGGAGTCAGAACCGCGTCAGCGGTTCGAAAGGCTTGATATGCGAGCGGTCTAGCGCCGACAGCGGAAATGCGGAAAGGTCATCGCCTCTCTCCAGATGAGGTGAAAACGATGATAAGCGCGTGATAACAGCCGGTCTACGAAGCGATTTTCGAAAGGAAATCGCTAAACGCGATATATGTGACGGAGAATTCGAACCGTGCGGATGACGGTTTCATCGTCAAGAGAAAAAAACGGGCGGGAATCCGTAGATCCCGCCCGCTGCGCTGCTTACTGCGTTGTTACCTTGTTGCCCGGCCTCGCGCTCAGTTTTTCGCGATCTGCTGCTGCGTAGCGTTCGAGCCGACGTCGGTCTTCACGTCTCCCCAACCGCCGCCGAGTGCGCGGATCAGGTTAACAGTCGCGACGGCCTGCGTGCCCGCCAGATGACTCGACTGCAGCTGCGACTGCAACACCTGTCGTTCGCTGTCGATTACGTCGAGATAGCTGACCTGCCCTTCCTTATATTGCGTGCTTGACAGATGCGACGCGCGCTGCGATGCGTTCACCGCATCATTTTGCTCGCGCATCTGGTCTTCGAGCAGACGCAGGTCGGCGAGGTTATCCTCGACTTCGCGGAACGCAACCAGCACCTGCTGACGATACTGCGCAACGTCCTCGTCATACTTCGCACGTGCCTGGTCGAGTCCGGCCTGACGACGGCCACCGTCGAAAATCGGCACCGTCAATGCGGTGCCCGCAAGCGGCCCGAGCAGGAACGCGCGGCTGGACCACATGAAGAGATCGCCAAGCGTCGCCGATTCAAAGCCGAATGCACCCGTGATGTCGAGCTTCGGGAAGAACGCCGACTTCGCGAGACCGACACGTGCGTTCGCCGCAGCCATCGCCCGTTCCGCTGCCGCGATATCCGGCCGGCGTTCAAGCAATGCAGACGGCAATCCGGCAGGCACGCGTGCCGTAACGAGCGCAAGCGGCGTTTCCGGGAACGAGAAGTCTGCCGGCGCCTTGCCAAGCAGAATCGCAAGGCTGTGCTCGGAGGCCGCACGTTGACGCGCTACGCCAACCGCATCGGCGCGCGCGCTCGACAGTTCATTCTTTGCCCGCGAAAGATCCAGTTCGCTGATGTCGCCTTCCTTGAAACGCTGCTGGACAAGTTTCAGCGTGTCTTCACGCAGCGAGACCGTTCGACGATACAGGTCCTGATCCGTATCGAGCTCACGCAACTGGAAGTAGTTCTGCGCGACGTCAGCCTGCAACGCGAGTTGCACGGACAGGAACAACGCTTCGCTTTGCTGTGCATCGGCACGCGCCGCGTTGACGTTCGAACTGACCCGACCGAACAGATCAGCCTCATACGCGACCGTGCCCTGTGCACGCCACACGGTCTGCGTCGGCACGTTCGCGTTCTGCGGCAAACCTTGCGACACCGGCGACAGACGCTCGCGCGTCGGGCTGAAGCCCGCGTCGACCTGCGGGAACCACGCCGCCCGCGCAGCCTGTTGCAGCGCACGCGATTCCTGCACGCGCGCAGCGGCCGCCTTCAGATCCTGGTTCGCATCGGCCGCCTGTTTTTCCAGATCGTTTAGCGTCGCGTCGCCGAAAATCGTCCACCATTCGCCGCGATGCGCATCGTCGGCCGGCTGCGCGGGCATCCACGTGCCAGCATCCTTTGCATCGATGACGGGCGCTTCCTTGAATGCAGCTGGCGTCGGTGCGTCGGGACGCTTGTACGTCGGCTCGACCGAGCAGGCCACGAGCAGCAGCATCAACAAGCCGCTCGCCGCCGCGCGGCCCCACCCGCGCATGGATTCATATCGTTTCATTGTTTTCTCCCTCAAGCGTCCGTCGCCGGCACGCCGCCCTTGTAATGCGGCGCATCTTTCTGTGCGACGTGAATCGTGCCGCCTGCCAGCGTGCGCAGCACCACATAGAACACCGGCGTCAACATCAGGCCAAAGAGCGTGACGCCCAGCATGCCGAAGAACACCGCGATACCCATCGCGTGACGCATTTCAGAACCTGCACCCGACGACAGCACGAGCGGCACCACACCCATGATGAAAGCGATCGACGTCATCAGGATCGGACGCAGACGCATGCGGCTCGCCTCGATCGCAGCAGACAGCGGCGTGTGCCCATCGTGCTCGAGTTCGCGGGCGAACTCGACGATCAGGATCGCATTCTTCGACGCCAGCCCCACCAGCACCATCAAGCCGATCTGCGTGAAGATATTGTTGTCACCCTGCGTGAGCCACACACCGGTCAGCGCGGACAGCACGCTCATCGGCACGATCAGGATCACGGCGAGCGGCAGCGTCAGGCTTTCATACAACGCAGCCAGCACGAGGAACACGAGCAGCACGCTGATCGGGAACACCCACATACCGGCGTTGCCTGCGAGGATCTGCTGATACGTGAGGTCGGTCCATTCGAGCTTGACGCCATGCGGCAGTGTCTCCGCCGCAATGCGTTCAGCCGCAGCCTGTGCTTCGCCCGACGAGTAGCCTGGCGCGGGTCCACCGTTGATATCCGCAGCGGTGTAGCCGTTGTAACGCACAACCATTTCCGGACCATACGTCGGCGTGACCGTCACAAGCGATGACAGCGGCACCATTTCGCCATTCCGGTTACGCGTCTTCAGTTGCAGGATGTCGTCAGCGCGTTGACGGAACGGCGCATCAGCCTGCACCCGCACCTGATACACGCGGCCAAAGCGGTTGAAGTCGTTCACATAGAGCGAACCGAGATAGATCTGCATCGTGTCGAACACATCCGTCACCGGCACGCCGAGCTGCTTCGCCTTCACGCGGTCCAGATCGACATTCAGCTGGGGCACATTGATCTGATAGCTCGAGAACGTCGGTCCGAGTTCAGGTGCGGTCGATGCCCGCTTGACAAACGCTTCGGCTGCCTTGTTCAGCTCCGCATAGCCGACTGCGCCGTGGTCCTCGAGCTGCAACTTGAAGCCGCCCAGCGTACCCAGACCCAGCACCGGAGGAGGCGGGAACACCGCAACAAACGAGTCCTTGATTGCGCTGTACTTGCCGTTCAACGCACCCGCGATCGCACCGGCGGAAAGTGACTTGCTGCCGCGATCATGGAACGGCTTGAGCGTGACGAACACGATGCCCGCGCTGGAACTGTTCGTGAAGCCATTCACCGAAAGACCCGGGAACGCCACCGCGCTTTCAACACCAGGCTGCTTCAGGGCGATATCGCTCATATCGCGAATCACCTTTTCCGTACGGTCGAGCGAAGCGCCGTTAGGCAACTGGGCAAACGCGATCAGATACTCCTTGTCCTGCGCCGGCACGAAGCCACCCGGCACAATGCGGGCAACCAGCACCGTCGCGCCCAGCAAGACCGCGTACACCACGAGCATCGCGCCCTTGCGGCCCAGCACGCCCTTCACACCGCGGCCATAGCCTTCCGAGCCGCGATGGAACACCTTGTTAAAGCCTCTAAAGAAAGGTCCCAGCACACGGTTCATCACACGCGTGAGCCAGTCTTCCTTTTCACCGTGGCCGCGCAACAGCATCGCCGACAACGCCGGCGACAGCGTCAGCGAGTTGAATGCCGAGATCACCGTCGAGATCGCGATGGTCATCGCGAACTGCTTGTAGAACTGGCCCGTCAGACCGCTCATGAATGCGAGCGGCACGAACACGGCGACGAGCGTCAGCGCAATCGCGATGATTGGCCCACTCACTTCCTGCATCGCCTTGTACGTCGCGTCGCGCGCACTGAGCCCGCTTTCGATATTCCGCTCAACGTTCTCAACGACCACGATCGCATCGTCAACCACAATCCCGATCGCGAGCACCATCCCGAACAATGACAATGCGTTGATCGAGAAGCCAAATGCAAGCAGCAACGAGAATGTACCGACGATCGACACCGGCACCGCAATCAGCGGAATAATCGACGCGCGCCACGTTTGCAGGAACACGATCACCACGATCACGACCAGCGCGATGGCTTCGAGCAGTGTGTGCACCACCGCTTCGATACTCGAACGCACGAACTGCGTCGGGTCATAGACGATCTTGTAGTCGACGCCCGCGGGCATATCTGCCTGCAGATCCTTCATCTGCTTGCGGACTTCGTCGGAGATCGCGAGCGAATTCGCGCCCGGCGCCTGGTTGATTGCAAGCGCAACCGCCGGCTTGTTGTCGAGCAGCGAACGCAGACCGTATTCCGATGCGGCGAGTTCGATCCGTCCCAGGTCGCGCAGATACGTCACGCCACCATCGGGCGCGGTCTTGACGATGATGTCGCCGAACTCGTTTTCGGTGGTCAGACGCCCACGTGCATTGACGGAGAGTTGCAGCGTCGTGCCCGGAACCGAAGGCGATGCGCCGATCGTGCCCGCTGCAACCTGAATGTTCTGCTCGCGGATCGCGTTAACCACTTCGGTTGCGGTCAGGCCGCGTTGCGCCACCTTCTGCGGATCGAGCCATACGCGCATTGCGTAGTCACCTGCGCCCCACAACTGCACCTGGCCGACGCCCTGGATCCGTTCGAGACGGTCCTTCACGTTCAGCAGCGCGTAGTTGCGCAGGTACGTCATGTCGTACTGGTTGTTCGGCGAGATCAGGTGGACCACCATCGTCAGCGTCGGCGAACTCTTGATCGTCGTGACGCCAAGGCGTTGCACGTCTTCCGGCAGGCGCGGCAGCGCCTGGTTGACGCGGTTCTGCACGAGCTGCGTCGCGAGGTCCGGGTTCGTGCCGAGCTTGAACGTGACCGTCAGCGTGAGATTGCCGTCGCTATTTGCCTGCGACTGCATGTACAGCATGTTCTCGACGCCGTTGATCTGCTCTTCGAGCGGCGAAGCCACGGCTTCGGCGATCACTTTCGGGTTTGCGCCCGGATACTGCGCGTGCACCACGACCGAAGGCGGCACCACTTCCGGATATTCGGAGATCGGCAACTGGAAGAGCGAGATCACGCCCGCCAGCAGGATCAGGACCGAAAGCACACCCGCGAAGATGGGCCGGTCGATGAAGAATTTGGATATGTTCATTGGGGGCTCTTGATGTTGGAGAGCTTGCGCGAGACGAAAGCGAATGCGCAAATCGCGTTCAGGTCGTCGCTCATGAGTTCTTCGCGGCTTTGGCGCGTGCCTGCGGCTGCGCTTGCGTCTGTGCGAGCGGGGCGCCATTCGGGTCGGTGTCGCCCGTCATCGGCACCATGTGTGCGCGGACTTCGGCGCCCGGACGCACACGTTGCGTACCGTTCACGACAATGCGGTCGCCGCTTTTGAGGCCGCCCGTCACGACGCGCAGATTGCCCTGCTGTCCGCCCACCTGCACTTCGCGATAGACAACGTGGTTGTCCTTGTCGACGACGAACACAAACTTCTTGTCCTGGTCGGTGCCGACGGCCGCGTCATCGATCAGCAGGGCCGGATGCGGCGCGCTGCCGCCCACCTTGATACGTGCATAGAGGCCCGGTACAAGCGCGCCATCCGTGTTATCGAAGCGTGCGCGAACGCGGATCGTGCCCGACGACGTATCGAGCCGGTTGTCCACCGAATCGATCGAACCCGAGCGCGAATAGCCGCTTTCGTTGGCGAGACCGAGGTCGACCGGCACCCTGCGGCCATCCTTTGCCTGACTGATGTACTGCAGATACGTCTGCTCATCGGCGTCGAACGATGCGTAGATCGGCGAAACGGAGACAAGCGTCGTCAAAGGTGCAGCGCTTGCGCCCGCCGAGACCACGTTGCCTACCGTGAATTCCGCACGCGAAACACGCCCCGACACCGGTGCGACAATCTTCGTGTAACCGAGATTGATCTTTGCGGTTTCGAGCGCGGCGGCAGCGGCCTTCAGGTTTGCACTTGCTTCACGCGCGGCGTTCTGCTTTTCGTCGTAGTCGCGTTTAGCAATGGCGTTATCGGTGATCAGTCGTTGTGCGCGTTCCCAGTCGCTTTGCGTGTAACCCGTGCGCGCCTGCGCCGCTGCGAGCTGTGCCTCTGCGCGATCGACTTCAGCGGCATACGGACGCGGATCGATCACAAACAGCGTGTCGCCTTTCTTTACCAACGCGCCGTCCTTGAAATTCACCGAGACGATCGTGCCGGAGACCTGGGGACGGATATCGACTTTCTCGACAGCTTCGAGTCGGCCGGAATAGGTCTGCCAGTCGGTAATGGTCTTTTCGATGACGGTTGCAACGTCGACCTCGGGGACGATGGTCGGCGCGGCCTGCGCAGGCGCGCGGGCGTCGACGCGGATCGCGCCGAGCGTACCGAGGCCCGCAACAACGAGCACTGAAACAATAGCAATCGTTAGACGTGGACGAGAAAGATTGAAAATGGACATGACAGACTCCCGGATTTGTTGGTTGAAGTTGTGGTTATCTTTGGGTGCGCGCAGCGAAACGGCACTGAAAGAACCGAACGGCTTCCTGCAATGCGCCCGGATGCTCCGCGAGCGCTGCGTGCGACACACTGGGGTAGCGAACGACCTGTGTCAGCACACCGGCATCGATCAGGCTGCTCGCGTATTTCTCCGCCTCGACGTGCAACACGTCGTTTTGCGCGGTAATGATCAGCGTCTCCGGCAAGCCGGCGAGACGCGAGGATTCCAGCGGCGCGGCGTACGGATGCATCCGTTGCGACGCCTGCGGCAGGTACGCGCGATAACAGGCTGCGCATTCGCTCGCCGTGATATCGGAGCGCAGGCGCTTTTCATCGCCTAGCCGCGTCAGGCTTGGGTCGAGCATTGGACCAAACAACGCCTGCGCATCGATGCGTACGTCGCCGCGATCGCGGGCGATAAACGCAAGACAGTTGGCAAGCTGGCCGCCTGCATCGTGACCCGCAACGCCAAGCCGTTTCGTGTTGCCGCCAAATGCCCGGGCCCGCGTCTGCACCCAGAGCGCGGCCCGGTGCGCATCTTCGGGCGCCGCTGGAAACGGGAATTGCGGGGCAAGCGAATAGCCGACCGATACGACAAGTGCTGGTAAGTGTTCTGCGAAATAACGCGCTGCGACGTCGGCGCAGTCGATGGAACCGCGTACAAAACCGCCGCCGTGAAAGTAAAGCAGTACAGGCAGTGCGGTTTTACCTGACCGTCTATAAAGGCGCAGCGTGATGTCCTGCGCGTACCCTTCGATCTGCACGTCGGTCACGACCAGAGCGGGCGAAGCGTCCGCCAGCAGGCCTTCCACGGCAACAAAGGGGTAAGACGGCTTGAAAGCATCCATGTCGAAGCGGCGCAATGCGCAAAGTATCCGAATGGAGCGAATTGTGGGTTCTGCAGACTCGCAAATAAATGCCTATAATCCGGCAACACAATTCGGTGCGCCTGAACAATCGATCCGCTCATTCGCGATTTCGGTGATAGTCCAGTAGCACCAGCCCCTATCCGGAGGTCAGCCATGGACCGTCTTCAGGCCATGCAGGTGTTCACACGGGTTGTCGATACCAACAGCTTCACGCGCGCTGCCGAAACGCTCGACATGCCGCGCGCGTCTGTCACCACCATCATCCAGAATCTCGAAGCGTTCCTTGGCGTGCGCCTCATGCATCGCACGACGCGGCGTCTCTCGTTGACGCCTGATGGGGCCGCTTACTACGAACGGTGCGTGCGCATCCTCTCCGATGTCGAGGAGACGGAAGCGAGTTTCCAGCGCGGCAACAAGAAGCCGACGGGCAAACTGCGCATCGACATGCCCGGCTCGATCGGACGTCTGCTCGTCATTCCGTCGCTGTGCGAATTCCATACGCGCTACCCGGATATCGATCTGCAACTCGGATTGACTGACCGACCGGTCGATCTGCTGCAGGAAGGCGTCGATTGCGTCGTACGGGTGGGTGCGTTGCAGGATTCGTCGCTGGTGGCGCGTCGTATCGGGCTTTTCGAGCATGTGTCGTGTGCGTCGCCGGCGTATCTGAAGCACTTCGGCACGCCGCAATCGATTGAGGATCTGGAGAACCACAAGGCCGTGAATTATTTTTCGAGCCGCACGGGCCGCGTGATCGACTGGTCGTTCAAGGTCGACGAGAAGGAAATTGAGGTCAAGATGAAGAGCCTCGTGTCGGTCAACGACGCGGATGCTTACGTGACGTGCGGTCTCGAGGGTTTCGGCCTGATCCAGCCGGCGTTTTACATGGTGCTGCCGCACCTGCGTTCGGGTGAGCTGGTCGAGGTGCTGCCTGACCTCAAGCCGCTGCCGATGCCGATTTCGGTGGTGTATCCGCATAGCCGGCATCTGTCATCGAAGGTGCGCGTTTTTGTCGACTGGATTGCGGAAATATTCGATCGCTGCCCGCTTTTGAGCGGTCGCGGTGACCTCGACAGGGTCTGTTCGATGCGCACGCTGGAAGAGCGTGAATCCGCGCCGGCGCTTGAAACGCCGGTATCACCCGAGTGGGTCGCCTGACCTGCGCGGCAGAGGACGATCGCGGCCGCGTGCCGCGATTGTTCTGAAATCACGACAATTCATTTCGCGAAAGCCGGGTTTATCCCGAGTGTCACAGAGCCTACATTTCACCCTGTCGCAGCGCTGACTGACAGCGCGGCAAACCGAATCGACAGGAGTGGATCATGAAGCGCAATCTCTTTGCAGGTCTTGCCCTTTCGCTGCTCGTTAGCGCCCCGGCCTTTGCGGACGGCGGCGGCGGAATTGGCCGCGCTGGTACGTACAACGATCAATGGTGGAGTCATTCGAGCACGACGACGCGTGCGGAAGTGAAGGCCGGAATCAACGATGCGTATCGCGATGGCACATTGCCGGCGTTGAACAAGACGAGCTATCCGGAACAAGGGCTCATTGGCCGCACGCAGGCTGAGCGGCTTGCTGTTCAGGCTGGTGATGAGGGTGCCACGCGCGTTGCCCGCGCTGGACAGTGATTTCTTATGCGTTTCGGCGCCTGTTTTTTCTTGCGGCGCCTTTGCTTTCTTTTTGTCTTGAGGAGTTGATCATGAATAATGCCAATCCTTCCGAACTCGATCACTGGAATTCGAATACGCCAGTTTGGGTGCCCTTTCGTCAAGCTCAGCATTGAAGTGCTTGTCGGGGTTGTGGTTGCCTGCGCGGCGCTTGGGGTTTTTGGGGTTTTTGTTTTTTTTGCTTTAGTGTACTGACCAGGGTTGGCCCCCCCCTTTTGCGGGGAGGCATTGGGTTTTTTTTTGCCTTCCTGGCGGGTGGGTTTTGCCTGCGTGCCGGTGTTTTTTTTGGCCTTTCCTTGTATTCGTGTCGGTCTATTTGCGTCGCCCCTGTGCGGGGCGGCACCTACTTTTCTTTGTCCTTGCCAAAGAAAAGTAGGCAAAAGAAAGGCGCCGAAAACTCGTCCGTTCCGAGGTGTGTCGCTGCCGGGGAATGGCACCCCATGAAGTGTCGCCCCCGCACTTCACACGGCATGGGTCCGCGCACGAGAGCGTCCCTCGCGCAGCACCGCTCGTGACACAGGGCTCATTCATCCCGCTCCGCACTGCGTGCGTCACGGACGGGTGTCTAGTAGCGGTGCGCGGGCCGCACTTCACAAAGTACGCAGGAAGTCGACGCTCGGCCGAGTGTAGCGAGCGC